>JBQELZ010000004.1:0-22780 GCA_052104115.1 Vagococcus sp.
CCATGGTGTTTTTTTATTATTTTAGGGTGACTAACTTGATTCTACAACTAAGCACTTTTATAAATAGATAATTTTGAGTGATAAATAAGGCCAATAATCACTAAAGATATAGCGAAAAAGATAGATTGTTTGAATGCAAAACTAATAGAGCTTCTACCTTGCTGTGTCAGATTATATGAACTGGCACTAAATATCATCATGATCCCTATAATATTAAGGATAATATATGGGATTAATAGTTTAAAATCGATGTAGCTCAATTTTTTTTTCATATGTCTAATCATCCTCCTAACTGGATCATCTTGTTATATCATACGAAAGAAAAAAGGAAATTGCTACAAAAAAAGGATATTTTATAAAAAATTAATAAAACAAGAAAAGATATGATGAGAATGAGAGCGAGAGCATTGAAAAAAAAGAAAAAGTTACTTACTATTAACTTATATTTAGTCAGGAGACGTGATATTATGGGATTTATTATTCGTGGAAAAGATGTAGCCAATCATTTTATGATAGATATCAATCAAGCCTTAAAAGAAATAAATAACGATGTTCCGACTCTCGCAATGATAAGAGTTGGTAACCATCCAAGTGAAGTTGCCTATGAGCGGTCTGTCATTAAAAAATTACAGCCGTTAGGTATTGAGTGTCAATCGATTGCTGTAGATGAGGGTATCAGTCAAACTTCTTTTGATGAATTGTTTTATCATGTCAATTCAAATCCCGAAGTGAATGCTATTTTGGTATTAAAACCACTGCCAAAGCAGTTAAAGTTAGATACCATTATTGCAAACATTGACCCTAATAAAGATGTGGATTGCATAGGAGTTCATAATATGGCTAAAATGTATCAAGAGGGACCAAAAGGGTTTATTCCTTGTACAGCTGAGGCAGTTATGAAAATATTGTCATATCAACAAGTTGAATTGGTTGGAAAAGAAATTGTGATGATTGGCTTTGGTATGGTCATTGGAAGGCCTTTAACGTTATTGTTGCTAGAATCTGGAAGTACAGTAACTGTATGCAATGAATTTACAAAAGACTTGAAACAAGAAAGTCAAAGAGCTGATGTGTTGATTGTAGCAACAGGGGTGGCGCATTTGATTAAAGAAGAGCATGTAAAATCAAATGCTGTGGTGATTGATGTAGGAATTAATGTAGATAAAGAAGGTAGGTTAGTTGGGGATGTTGAGATTGATAGGGTCCTACCAAAAGCGAGTGCAGTGACACCTGTACCTGGTGGAGTAGGAACTGTTACGACATATGTATTAGCCCAACATGTTGTAGAGGCATATAGATTGCAACATCCTTTGAAAAACAACTTAACTTTTTGATGAATAACAAGTAAAGTAGTAGAGAGAGAATTTTAAGAAAGTAGTGAAAAAATGGAACAAAAACTAAATAAGTTTACCCCATTAGCAGTCTTGTCAATTTCATTAATTTTGACAAGTGGTATGGCAATTAATGGAACGCTTCCTATGATCAAAGAACATTTGGCGATTAGTCAAACACAAAGTGAACTACTAGGGACTGTTCCAAGCTTTGCTGTTGTTTTCTTCGTATTAGCGTCTACTCCGATATCTGCAAAAATAGGCATGAAAAAAACAGTATTAACAGGTCTATGTTTAGTGGCATTTGGAGGAGCTCTTCCAATCTTAACACCAAACAGTTATGGACTGATATTATTAGGAAGGCTCATTCTAGGTGTGGGACTAGGATTATACAATTCTTTATCTGTAAGTTATATCAATGCTTTATTCATCGGTAAACAACGCTCTCAGTTACTCGGCATGAGAAATTCAATGGAGAGTATAGGACAGATGTTGTTAACATTTTTAGCCGGTGGTCTTGTCATAGTAGGGTGGAAGTATGCGTATAGTATTTATTTATTTGCCTTACCTGTTGCTTTATTTTTTTGGTTTGTAGTGCCAGATGTCAAGATTGCCCCTCAAACAGTGAAAAAGAAAAAAAGGTTCTCTACTTTTACTATTGTGTCAATTTTATTTGCAGCGAGCCTTGTGATGAATAGTATTGCGATTGCAGTGAGATTCCCTGCATTAGCGATTGAACTAAAGGGAGCAAATTTCAATACAAGTAATTACTTGGCAATGATGCCGATATTAGGTGTTGTTTCTGGTTTTTTATTTGAGAAGGTTTGTTCTCGTTTAAAAATAAGAATTTTGTATTTAGCCGTGTTAATAAATATTGGTGTTAATGTAATGATTGGCTTTTCTCAGTATTCGTTTGCTTTACTAGCAATCGGTTTATTAGTATCTAGCATACCGGTCGCATGGGCACTGCCTTTTCTATTTAATCATATTGATGTTGTTTCTGGTCATTCAGATCCATACGTGGTAACGTCTTTTGTGTTTGTTGGCTGTAATTTAGGCGTATTTAGTTCTCCGATTATTATGAAAGGCATTCAACTATTAGGAAAATCAGATAATTTATTTTTCCCATTTTACGTATTTGGGATTCTGTTTACTTTGATTCTTATGGCAATGATCTATTATTATGATGTAAAAAAAGCAAAACAAGAGAGATAATTACTCTTGTTTTGCTTTTTTACTTAATTCAATCCACTCATTAAAATTTTGTGTGAGTAGATGGGATGTTTCTTCTATAGAGAGATTTAAAAGATAAGCTAAGAATTTTAATGATTGTTGCTGTTCGTTTAAATAATTGTTGCTACCGGTTGCCCATTTTAACGCTTCAATACCATCAGATTCCAAAAGTAACCTATTGTTAGGAACTTGATTGACGATATGTTGGACGGTGACATCTGTTTTTATCGAAGGGCCAATTGTAAAAAAACAATCTAAGTCAATAAATGCAGAAAGGAAGTCTGTTGTCGAATACCAATGAACGAGGTAATTGTTAGGGTAGCTTTTGATTAACTCACAAACTTTTTTTTCTTGCCCTTTAGTGTGTAGAATAACCGGTTTATGATGTAAAGAAGCAAATGATAGTTGAGCGCGACAGATGTCTTCTTGCTTGATTAAAGAGGTGCTTGTCCAAACGCTATCCATCCCGATTTCTCCAATGAATGCTGTCTCGTTTAAGTAGGGAGAAAAATCAGCTAGTGTGATGTTATCAATGTCCCAAGGGTGAATGCCAGCACTCAGATAAAGATGTGGGTAGTCACGAGTCAGGTCTACATTTCGTTTCCATTCCTCTGGATTTTGACAATTAATGATGCTAGGAATGTGAGCCTCCGTTAGGTAAGTAAAAAGCTCTCCATTTAGATCTAAATGACAATGAGCATCGATTAGATTAGGGTGTTTCAAGTTGTTGGTCTCCTCCTTTACTGGATAAGAGATCAAAAATGTATTGTCTCATTTTGCCTTGATTGGCTAGCCATTCTCTGGATTGTTGTTCATTTGATAAATCAATATCTGCAACAAATGTGGATGGCGACTCACCCATGATTAAAATTCGGTCGGATAAATAAAGGGCTTCGTCGATATCATGAGTGACTAAAATAATGGTTTTGTTCAACGTCTCAGAGACTTTTTTTAGCCAATCTTGTAAACTGTGTCGTGTGAAGACATCTAAGGCACCAAATGGTTCATCTAACAATAAAATATCTCGTTCAACGAGTACTGTTCGTAGAAAGGCTACTCGTTGCCTCATCCCACCTGATAATTCTTCAGGATAAGCATCCTTAACATCTGATAGTCCAAAAATAGCTAGGTAGTCATCAATTAAATCATGATTAATGGTTAATGAGTGAATGGATTGATACAGCGAGATATTTTCAGCCACTGTTTTCCAGTCGAACAGTAAATCATCTTGAGGCATATAGGCAAAAAATGGATTTAAACCATCAACGACTTGATTATCAACGATGACGGCCCCTTCGTTTTGGGACAATATACCGGACAGAATGTTTAACAAACTTGACTTTCCACATCCACTTGTTCCTAAAATTGACACAAATTCTTGGGGGTTAATAGTGGCAGATAATTGTTTAAATACCCAATTATTTTGATAGCGTAAGCCTAAATTTTGTATAGATACTTGAGCCATTCTTAGTCATCCTTTTCAATAAATTGATTGGTAAATAGGTTATTAGAGTCTACATTTTTGTCGATTAACTGATTTTCTAACATAAAATCAGTATAGTTATCCCAAACATCTTTTTTCATAACTCCCCATTTAGTTGCATCTGCTGTATAATGTTTTGATAAAAATTCTTGAGATTTTTCTAGAAAGGCTAAATCATTATCTGGTGTTGCATCAAATAGAATTTTAGCGCTTTCTTTCGGTTCTTTCATAGCGAATTGATAGCCTTTTTTTGTTGCATCGATAAAGTCTTGAACTAACTCAGGGTCTTTCTCGATGACATCGTCTCTAGCGATGACAACAGGCGTGTAAAAATCTAATCGTTTGTCTAAATCGCGAAGCGCCATAAAGTTTAAATCGTACCCATCCATTTCAGCTTTGGTGCTGTCCCAAGCTTCAAAAAACCATTTTAAATCCACATTTTTTCCTAAGTCAGCAGCCCCAGCCCCAGCATTGCCTACCATTGTTAACTTAGAAAAATCAGCCCCAGCATTTTTCATCACTGCTTTTAACACCGCTTCTTCACTGGCTGATTGCCAACCTGCGTATACTTTACCTTCGAAGTCTTTTGGTGTTTTAATCTGTTCAGATGCTAAACTGACAAATCCGGACGTGTTGTGTTCTATAACAGCTGCGATTGCTTTGACAGGGATAGGTTCAGCAGATGCGCCAGCATACGTTAAATCTTCTTGATAGCTTAGAGCAAACTCACCTTTGCCACCGCCTAATAGGGTAATACTTGTGTTATCTTGACCTGGTTCGATAATTTCTAGGTCGATTCCTTTTTCTTTGTAGTAGCCCTTTTCTTTAGCAACATAAATGCCAGTGTGATTTGTGTTTGGTAGATAATCTAAAATTAATGTCACTTTTTTTAACTCATTCTCTTTTTTTGTGTCACTCTTCGTTTGTTGACCACAAGCCCCTAATATGAAAATAAAACTAAGTGCTAGTAGAGATAGTAGATATGTTTTACGTTTACCCATTTGATATCATCCTTTTTTTTATTAGTATGTGTTGTATAGCGTTGATAGATGCGTTTAAGCACAAACTGAGCATCATAATCACGACAATTGTGGCAAATACTTTATCAAGTAGATACCCATTTTTCGCTCGTATCATATAATAGCCTAAACCTGCAGAGGCACTGAGCCATTCCCCAACTATTGCGCCACCAACACAATAGGTAGCAGACACTTTTAGTCCTGAGAAAAAGGCGGGTAGGGCTTCAGGTATTTTGACTAGGCGGTAAATTTGAGCAGTTGATGCTCCGTATGTTTTGAGTAAATCAACTTTCTTGTGATTGACATGAAGTAGGGCGTCAGTAAACGCTACAACAATTGGAAAAAAGCACATTAAAATAACGATTAGAATCTTTGGAGTCATATTAAATCCGAACCAAATAGAAAAAATAGGTCCAAGAACTAATACGGGGATTGTTTGTGAAATAATGAGATGCGGAAAAATAGTCAATCGCAACCCCTTAAATGAATCCATTAAAAGACCAATAATAAAAGCAAAACATGCGGATAATATAAGGCCAATTAAGGCTTCTTCTAGTGTGACAATACCATGTTTTAATAACACGTGACGCTCTGTAATGAGAGAACGAATAATTTGTGAGGGTAGGGGTAATATGTAGATAGGTACGTTAAAAAATCGACCTAAAGATTCCCATAACATTAAGACACACGTAAAACTTAGGGTTGGATATATCCAACGTTTGTTCAAAAAAGTCACTCCTTTCTAAAAATAAAAAAGACGAAGAGCTAGTTACTCTTCGTCGTGAAAACTGGTTATGTGTTACTCCCTACGACGGTACTAACCGACAGGTTCTAAGGGTCTAAGCTATAGCTTACTCTCAGGTCGTCACACGACCTCCCCCGAATATTTTAATGTAATCTGAGTGTATCATTAAAAAAATAGTAGGTCAATCTGAAAAATTAATGAAAAGAGATTGGAGTGAATGTGATAAATCGCTATAATGAATACAACAGATGAAAAGTGAGGGATGTTAATGAGGACAAATCAAGCTTTTGATGTTGATTTATTGGAGATAGGCACGAAGATAACAGCTAGCACAACCAGTAATTCGTTTATGGTCATTTACGCACTAAATGGTGATTATTTATATACAAAGACTCATCAAAAGGATGTGTTAAAAGAACGCTCTTTTATAGTATTGAATAGCCATGAATCACTAATCATTGAAAACAAACACCAACAAAATTATTTGTTGACGGTAACGTTCTATTTTTCAGAAATCGAGAAATTAATCAATCAAGATTGGCGTCCTTTTTTCACAGATACTGAATTTGTATATGTATCAGATGAAGATAAAAGTTTGTTTAACGAATATTTATTTCGCTTGATTTTGGATGCGTCTGACCAATCGGATACTCAACAACCATTTGCTAGTATTGGTTATTTGGTTCAATTTTTAGAGTGCTTAAATCGCTTGATTTTGACAGATGCTACATTTGAACCAAGTATGAACGTTGGGAAAGAGATTGATGCACGAATAAGAAAAATCATGGCACATATTGATCTACATTTTATGAGAAAACTAACACTTCAAGATATAGCTAAATCTGAGTATCTATCTGAAGCTTATTTGTCTAGATTATTTAAAGAAGAGACAGGCTGTAATTTTCTTGATTTTGTGAATCAAGTGAGATTGAAGCATGCGACAGCAGAATTAAGACAGTCGCAATTACCAATCGTAACAATAGCATTAAATAATGGATTCCCAAGTGCTAAGCGTTTCAATGAGGTGTTTAAATCAAAGTATGGGGTCACACCTCACGCTTATAGACAACAGATAGAACCCATAGTAGTGCCATCATTGCCTGTCGAAATTGTGACAGAGGAGTATCGGAACATCACTGATGAAGAGGCCATTCAAATTATTGCTCAGTTCATGCTGACTCAAAATATAAAAAAAACAGGTGAGAACATAACGAAAGTACATCAGTTAGATGTACGAGACTCACAAGACACAACACTCGTAAAACCAGATAATATTATCAATATTGGCATGGCAGAAAATGGGTTATCGGAAGATGTCAGGTATCAAATCAGACTTCTTCAAGAGAAAGTATCTTTTGATTATATCCGCTTTTTTGGTCTTTGTGATGAAGTAGATCAACAACATTACATCATCCGCGATAAACACGTGAACAACCATCGTTTATTTTCTTATATCAATGAGGTCCGGTTAAAGCCGATTATTGTCATGACAGCAGAATGTGATGATACTCTAGATGAATGGAAAGAAAAATTACGTTATTTAAGACGCGTGATTCAAGGATATGTCCATTTTGAAGCGAGTTTTAAATCTGGTTGGTTTCTAGAATTAAACTTAAATGCCGTTACACATCCAGAGCGAACCATGTCATTTTATGAATACACACATCACTTTTTAAAGACAAATTTTACAACGGGTCAACTTGGAATCTGTGTCAATAATCAAACGAAACAGGTGATGAATGACTTTTTCCGACTTATGGGACAAGAGAGACGCATACAACCTGATTTTTTATCATTTGTATACAGAGATTCCGCACAGAAGAGTTACCGAAATGAAACAGAATACTTGGAATTTATTGAGTCGCTAGATGAT
Source organism: Vagococcus sp. (assembly GCA_052104115.1). Classification (GTDB taxonomy): domain Bacteria; phylum Bacillota; class Bacilli; order Lactobacillales; family Vagococcaceae; genus Vagococcus. Next base: position 7,685 of record JBQELZ010000004.1, read on the forward strand.
GTCCAACATCAATTGCCAGAGGAGTACATAGATATTCCGATGTTCGTGACAGAATGGAATATTATTGCTAGGGATACAAACTTATTGAGTGGAACCTTTTTTAGATCAGGTATAGTGATGAAAGCCTTGGTTGAATTATCAGATCGCGTATCTGCTGTAGGTTTTTGGCTCAATTTAGAAAGCCAAACGTTTATAGATGAGTACGATCAGCAGTCTAATTTATCTATATTTTTACATGGACCATTAAAAAGACCTTTATTTTTTGTATTAACTTTGTTTGAGCGTGTTGGGGATACGATTATCGTCAAAACAAACCGATTTATTGTGACCAAACGGTTCAATTCTTACTATTTATTATTTTATAATTCTTACTATTTAAATCCATTAGATACAGCATATGAAAACTTATGGAAAACATCTCAGAAAGAAGTGGTGTTTCATTTTAAATCATTGCCAAAAGGAGACTATCTAGTTAAGCAGTTTTTACTTGATAGCAATCACGGTGGCATTTACAATCAATGGCTAAAAGCTGGTGGAATAAAAGAGATGGATACAGACATCCAAGAGTTTTTATTACAGTCAGTCGTGCCCTATTTTGATATGAAAGAAATTTATATTGACGAGGGAGAGTTAGAGGAACATGCCTACTTAGAGATGAATGCTTGCTACCTACTTATCCTAAATAAGTTGAATTAGTCAAAAAAAGGCACCTTTTATTTGATATTGCTGAATTAGATCAGTAAAAAAAGAAATTTGTAGCCTATTTGATTAAAAAAAATAGCACGACAGACGATCCAATAAAAAATACAATAAGAATGTGAAAGCATTTAAACGAGGTGCGAAATGAAAAAAGTATTAGTGTTACATACAGGTGGAACGATTTCTATGGTTCAAGAAACTGGTGGAAATGTGAGTTTATCCGATCATCATCCATTAAAAGAAACGATGGATTTAATCCCTTCTAATATTCATGTTGTAGTGGAAGAAGTATTCAATTTACCATCGCCACATATTACGCCAAAAGAGATGCTTCTTTTAAAAAATCGGATTGATGTCGCTCAAAAAGAGTCGTTTGATGGAGTTGTCATCACTCACGGGACGGATACGCTGGAAGAAACGGCTTATTTTTTAGACATTGCGTTAAAGAAAGAATTAGCAGTTGTATTAACAGGAGCGATGAGATCAAGTAATGAAATCGGGTCAGACGGATTATATAACTATGTCCAAGCGATTATTACAGCAGCTGATGACAAAACAAAGAATCAAGGAGTTGTAGTTGTCATGAACGATGAGATTCATGCTGCTCAATTTGTGACCAAAACGCATACCACCAGCGTTGATACGTTTCGTACACCAACATTTGGACCAATAGGAATACTATCTAAAAGACGGGTCATCTACTTAAAAGAAGTTGTAGAAGATGTGACTTTAGACATTAAACAAGTTGGTGGAAAAGTCCCTTTACTAAAAGCGTATGCTGGAATGGATTCCTTTATTCTAGACGCCTTAATAGGACAAGACATCGACGGATTGGTGATTGAAGCGTTGGGGGCAGGAAATCTACCACCAAGCGTGTTGCCAAGCTTAGAAACCTTGTTAGGTAAAAATGTTCCTGTGGCGCTTGTATCCAGATGTTCAAACGGAATCGCTCAAGATATTTATGATTATGAAGGTGGAGGGATCCCATTAAAAAAATGGGTGTTATGTTCGTCCAAGGCTTAACAGGACCTAAAGCAAGAATACGCATGCTCGTTGGCTTAAATGCTGGTTTATCACAAGACACATTACGTCAATTTATGACTGAATAAACCAAAGGAGATAGCAATCATGTATCGGACAGAAAAAGATAGTGTTGGAGAATTACAAGTACCAAAGGATAGTTATTACGGGGTTCATTCACTTAGAGCAAAAGTAAACTTTCCCATCACCAATCAAAGATTAGATGCTGATTTTATTATAAGTTTAGCTCAAGTAAAGAAAGCCACAGCATTGGCAAATCATAAGCTAGGCTTATTATCAGATTTGAAGGCAAAAGCTATTATTCAAGCAACAGATGAAATCATAGCGGGTAAATTTCATGATCAAATGATTGTCGATCCAATCCAAGGTGGAGCGGGAACAAGTAGTAACATGAATATGAATGAAATTGTTACAAATCGTGCAATTGAATTATTAGGTGGTACTAAAGGCAATTTTTCCATCGTTCATCCGAATGATGATGTCAATAAAGGGCAATCCACAAACGATGTGTATCCTACAGCAGGAAAACTAACCATGCTGAAAAAAATGCCTTTGTTACTGGAGCAATTACATAAACTTAGCCATGTGTTTAAAGGAAAATCAAACGAATTTCAAGGGATTATGAAATTAGGAAGAACACAGTTAAGTGATGCAGTTCCAATTAGTTTAGGAGATGAATTTCATGCCTACTATTCTGTGACAGAGAGAAATATAAAACGTTTGTCTCATGTAACAGCTGAAATGGAAGGCATTAATTTAGGTGGAACTGCGATAGGTACAGGGATCACGGCACATCCAGAGCTATCGGATACGGTTCTACCTTATTTAAATGTGTTAACGAATCAAACATTACACATTGCATCGGATTTGATTGATGGGACGCAGCACATTGAACAATATGTTGTTGTATCAGATGCATTAAAATCAGTGGCCATTAGCTTATCAAAAATCGCAAATGATATTAGATTATTATCATCTGGACCTAATTCAGGAATAGGTGAAATTAGCATTCCAGCTAGACAAAATGGATCATCTATTATGCCTGGGAAAATCAATCCAGTGATTCCCGAAGTGATGAGTCAATGTGCATTTATTGTGATGGGAAATAATGCAATTATTGGTACAGCTGCTGAATCAGGACAACTTGAGTTGAATGCATTTGAACCAGTTGTATTCTATAAATTATTAGAATCTTTTGATGTGTTAACAAATGGGATTTCAACATTCACAGATAATTGCGTTGTTGGCATAACTGCCAATAAAGAACGCTGTGAAGACAATTTAGAACGTAGTATGTATCTAGCTACTGTTTTATCTGAAACAATCGGTTACACACAAGCTGCAGATATTGCCAAACAAAGCATGCAGACAGGAAAAACAATCCGTGAAATAGCAGAGGGAAAAGGATTTTTAAAGGGAGAGCCATCTGTCGTTTCAATTAAACCATAATCTGAAAATAGATAAGGAGAGAGTGTGTGTGACATATAGGATAGAAACAGATTCATTAGGAGATGTAAAAGTACCTACAGACTGTCAGTGGGGAGCACAAACAGAAAGAAGTCGACAAAATTTTAAAATTGGTGATAGAACGATGCCCTTACCAGTTATTTATGGCTTGGTTGAGATTAAACGAGCTGCAGCTATAATAAACGCTAGATTAGGAAAAATCTCAGAGGAAACAAGCCAGGCAATTAAAATAGCATGTGATGCTATTTTAGCTGGAAAATGGGTAGAGGCATTTCCGTTAAATTGCTATCAAACTGGAAGTGGCACACAAAGTAACATGAATGTGAACGAGGTGATTGCTCATCTTTGTGGTGAAGAAGGTGTAACTGTTCATCCAAATGATGATGTGAACTTGTCACAGAGCTCAAATGATACGTTTCCAACGGCTATGCATATTGCGGCTTATCAAGAAATTATGTCTGGACTAATGCCTGAAATAGATGCTTGGATAGAGGTTCTTCAAGTGTTAGAAAGGAACAATCACTCTATTATTAAAATTGGAAGAACCCATTTGCAAGATGCAACGCCATTAACTTTTGGACAGGAAATTAGTGGTTGGAAAGTTATGCTTGAAAAGGGACGAGATTTCATACTGTCAAGTACAGAGAGTTTAACATATTTGACTATCGGAGGGACAGCTGTTGGTACAGGCATGAATGCCCCAGCTAATTTTGACAAACTAATGACCAAAGAAATGGCTCAACATATGAATGCTCCATTTGTTTCAGAAACCAATAAATTTTATGGTTTGACCAGTCACTCGGCCTTATCTTTTACTCATGGAGCGATACGCGCATTGGCAAGTGATTTGATGAAAATAGCAAATGATATACGCTGGTTGGCAAGTGGACCTAGATCAGGATTTGGTGAAATTACGATTCCTGCCAATGAACCAGGAAGTTCAATTATGCCTGGAAAAGTTAATCCGACACAAGCTGAAGCACTAACTATGGTAGTCTGTCAAATTATGGGAAATGACACGACGATTCAAGTCGCAGCAAGTCAAGGGAATTTCGAATTAAATGTTTTTAAGCCAGTTATTATTTCAAATTTTTTAGAGTCGGTTCATTTACTTACCGATAGCATGGCATCATTTCGACTACATTGCTTAGAGGGGATCAAACCAAATGTGTCAAAAATGGCGGAAGGTGTTGAGCATTCCTTAATGTTAGTCACAGCTCTGAGCCCTCATATCGGATATGAAAAAAGTGCTGAGGTAGCAAAATTAGCGCATGAAAAAAACATCACTTTACTAGAATCCGTAAAATTGTTAGAGTATGCAACGACAGAAGAGTTTAATGAGTGGGTGAATCCTAACAATATGGTTTAATTATTATAACAGCGAAAACTCTAACCATTACTGTTAGAGTTTTTCTATTTAACGCATGAAAATATAAAAGGAGGAATAATATGACCAAAATAGAATTTGTATTAGTTGGACAAATAGAACACAAAGAGTCCATGGAACGGTATATGAGGAATCATTTTCCGTTTTTAGGCGTCAAATCTCCAGATAGGAAAAAACAATCGAAAGCGTTAATCAAAGAAAGTAAGAAGCTTCTTCTCCCGGATCTGCTTGATTTAGTAGATAACCTGTACATGCGAGACGAACGAGAATATCAATATGTGGCCATTGATTTATGCGTGGCAAATGAAAAGCGATTTAGCTTTTCTGATATGCAACATTTGGCCATGTATGTTGACATGAAACCTTGGTGGGATAGTGTCGACGCATGGCGAAAAGTATTTGGTCTTTATATCAAGAGGCAACCGGATGATAAAAAAGCACTCTTTGAGTTGTTTTATCGTCACACGAGTTTTTGGATGAGACGAGTGTCAATTATCTTACAGTTAAATGAAAGAGAGTTAACAGACACCGAACTCCTAACGAAAAGTCTTGATTATGATTTGAACACGGATGAGATTTTTATTCAAAAAGCTATTGGATGGGCGTTAAGACAGTATAGTAAGGTGAATTCGCATTGGGTAGAAACATATATAGAAAAACATGAACTAAGTGCATTGGCTGTTCGCGAAGGTAGTAAATATTTGTGAATAAATAACTATATAGATGAAAAGTTCACTAAATCCTTTTAAAAGTGATTGCATTACATTTTAATATACTCTATAGTGTTTATGGATAACCTAAGAAATGAGGAAACAACATGAAACCTTCAATATATGGTTTAACAAGAGATGACCTAAACGATTGGTTAGTAAATAATGGCGAAAAACCATTTAGGGCCACTCAAATATGGGATTGGTTGTATAAAAAAAGAGTACAATTGTTTAGTGAAATGAGTAATTTATCAAAAACTTTAATAGAAAAATTAGAGAGTGATTTCATGATAAATCCACTATCAGAAATTGTCGTACAAGAGTCAAAAGATGGGACGGTTAAATATTTATTTGAGCTGGCAGATAAACATATGATAGAGACTGTTTTAATGCCTCAAGCGTATGGAATGTCTGTCTGTGTGACGACTCAAATTGGGTGCAATATCGGTTGTACATTTTGTGCCAGTGGGTTGTTGAAAAAACAAAGAAATTTAACAACTGGTGAAATTGTCGCACAAATTATGCAAGTGCAACATTACTTTGATCATCGAGGAAAAGACGAACGGGTGAGTCATATTGTTGTCATGGGAATCGGAGAGCCGTTTGATAATTATGATAATGTGATGAGTTTTCTACATATTATGAATGATTCAAAAGGATTGGCAATTGGGGCAAGACACATGACAGTGTCAACGAGCGGGTTAATTCCCAAGATTAAGGCATTCGCTAACAATGGTTTACAAGTCAATCTAGCTATTTCACTTCACGCACCAAATAATGACGTTCGAACGTCTATTATGCAAATTAATAAAGCATATCCTGTTGAACGATTAATGGATGCTGTTGACTATTATTTGGCACAAACCAATCGACGTATCACATTTGAATACATCATGCTATCAAAAGTAAATGACTTACCAGAGCATGCACAAGAATTAGCGGATTTATTGAAAGATAAAAAGAAGTTGACATATGTCAATTTAATTCCGTATAACCCAGTCGATGAACATGATAATTATCAAAGAAGTACTAAAGAAGATATCTTAGCTTTTTATAACGTGTTGTTAAAAAATAATATTAACTGTGTCGTTAGACAAGAATTTGGGACAGATATTGACGCGGCATGTGGTCAGTTGAGAAGCAAACAAATGAAAAAAAATTAATAAGTAATACATAGGTGGAGAATTAGGTTTCCCACTTATGTATTTTTTGTTTGAAACAACATAATTGACAATATAACTAACTTTTGGTAAGCTTTTTTTCAATACATTTGATAAGTGATGAGTTAATCGGCACAAGTAAAGGAGTTTTGATAATGAAAAAAATAATAACACCGTTCTTTTCAATCGTTGTTCAGTCAAGTCGTTCATATGCAAAGCTTCTGAGCGATTCAAATAGCGAACTAGAGCCAATCTGTTGTCAGTCCAAGACTAATTTTATAACAATTAAATAAAATGAAAAAGGATTAGGCGTATGAAAAAAAATGTAATAGGCATTTCTGCCAATGAAATAGAAGATTCAGGTACAACATTGCACAATTTACCAATTAGTTACATACCAGCAGGCTATGCAAAAGGGGTTCAGTTGGTGGGAGGATTGCCTCTTTTATTACCAATTGGAACACCAAGTGATGCTAAGCAGTATGTCGATCAAATTGATAAATTAATTTTAACAGGAGGGCAGAATGTAGACCCTGTTTTTTATCGTGAGGAAACGATGTTTGATGCAGTGCTTAAATCCACAAAACGTGATAAGTTTGAGATAGCATTAATTGAGGAAATGTTAAGTCAAAAGAAGCCGATATTTGCTGTGTGTCGAGGCATGCAACTTCTTAATGTTAGTCTGGGAGGTAGTTTGTTTCAAGATATTAGTGTCAGAGTCGATCAAACGATTCAGCATATGCAAGCACCAGTACCAAGACAAGTGCCAACACATAGGATTCGAACAGAACCTGATAGTATTTTACGAGATGTTTACGGGGAACACGCACAGGTTAACTCGTTTCATTACCAGGCGATAAAAGATGTAGCACCGAAGTTGAGAGTCACAGCGATTAGTGAGGATCATATTATTGAAGGAGTAGAGAGTATTTCAAAGGATCATCATTGGGTTGGTGTTCAGTGGCATCCGGATTTTTCGTATGACACATTAGAGCAAGAATTACGTATGTTTGACTTTGTTGTGAATGACTTATAATAGGAGGATGTTAGAATGAAAAAAAGAATTGGTTTAACCGTATTGGCATTAACGTTGGTATTGGGAGCATGCGGGACTAAAAAAACAACTGATGAGAGTTCGACGTCTAAAGTAGTCCAAGAGATAAATGTAGCATCTGGTGGAGAATTGTCTACATTAGATAGTGCTTTTTACTCAGATGTCTATAGTTCAGATATGATAGGTCAAACGATGGAAGGTCTATATCGTTTAAACGACAAACAACAGCCTGAACTAGCCATGGCAAAAGATGAACCTAAAGTGAGTGATGATGGACTTGTCTACACATTTTCTATTAAAGATGATGCCAAATGGTCAAATCAGGATACTGTGAAGGCTCAAGATTTTGTTTATTCTTTTAACAATGTGATTGATCCAGAATATGGGTCTACAAGTAGTAATCAAATGGATATTTTTAAAAATGGCCGTGATATAAGAGAAGGAAAGAAAAAAATAGATGAATTTGGCGTGAAAGCATTAGATGATAAAACTCTTGAACTCACATTAGAAAACCCTGTTCCTTACTTGCCTCAAGTGTTAATTAGTACACCATTTATGCCTAAAAATGCTGAATTTGCCAAAAAAAGTGGCAAAGCATATGGGACAACAGCCGAGGATTTTGTTGGAAATGGTCCATTTACGATAGAAGGATGGAACGGTACGAATGATACATGGAATTTAAAGAAAAATAAAGAGTATTGGGATGCTAAAAACGTGAAATTAGATAAGATTAACGTTCAAGTCGTGAAAGAAGTTGCGACAGGCACTCAGTTATTTGAAGCAGGAGAAGTGGATTATACTGTTTTAGCAGATACGTATGCGATACAATATAAAGACTCGCCCCAAGCTCACTTTGTGCCAAAAGCGATGGTTGGCTATTTAAGTCCAAATCAAAAACGTGAAGTAACAGGAAATGTGCATATCCGAAAAGCTTTCTTACAAGCTATTGACAAAGAACAATTTGCTAAAGAAATTTTAGGAGATGGATCGTTGGCTTTAAACGGATTCATACCAGAAAATTTTGCCAAAAATCCAGAAACCGGAGAAGAATTCCGTGAAGAAAATGGCGATTTATTGTCATATAATGTGAAAGAAGCTCAAAAAAATTGGAAACTAGGTAAAGAAGAGTTAGGTAAAGATAAGATTGACTTAAACCTCATGTCTGCTGACTCTGGAGTGGCGAAGAAAACAATTGAGTATGTACAAGGTCAATTGGAACAAAACTTGCCTGGTTTAACGTTGTCACTGAAATCAGTGCCACTTCAAAACCGTTTGGATTTCCAAAATCAAGGAGATTTTGATTTGGTATTTGGGACATGGACACCTGATTATGCGGATCCTGTAAACTTTTTAGAGTTTTATGATTCAAAGGGTGGATTGAATACGGCCAAATATGATAATCCTGTTTATGATAAAGGATTATATGACGTCCGCTATACATACGCACAAGAGCCAGAAAAAAGATGGGCAACTTTGCTTGACCTAGAAAAAACGCTAGTTGAAGAAGATGCAGGCGTATTACCTTTATTCCAAGGAGCGATTGGTTATCTGAAATCGGATAGATTGGAAGGCTTACAAGTTTTCCCGTTTGGTCGTACAGTATCTTATCGATTGGCTTATGTGAAATAAAGAGAATGCTGTCTATATAAAAGTAAAAAATACTTTTATATGGGATAAAGGCTTGACATTCAATTTAACATTGCATAAAATGAATAAGAAATAATCGTACAGATAGCACAATGAAAATTGTGCCGAGAGAGAGGCGAAATTTATCATTGGATAAGTTTCGTCTTTTTTGTATGAAACAAATAGGAGTGAAAAAATGGAATCAAAAAAATTTCATGTTAACTTAGCCGTTTTGGCTACGGGAATGATGGCTTTCTCTGGCGTGTTAATTGAGACAGCAATGAATGTAACGTTCCCAACATTAATAGATCAATTTGGTATTACCACCTCTCAAGTTCAATGGGTGACAACGATTTACCTATTAATGATTTCAATCGTTGTACCGCTTTCATCGTATTTAATGAAAAATTACAGTAAACGTCAATTGTTTAGTGTATCGAGCTTATTTTTTATTGCAGGCGTGTTAGTTAATGCGTTTTCAATCACTTTTAGCATGCTATTAATTGGTCGAGTGTTACAAGGGGTTGCAACGGGAATAGCATTGCCACTGATGTTTAATATCATTTTGACGAAAGTTCCGTTAGAAAAAAGAGGAATGATGATTGGTATCGGGAATTTAACAACCTCAATTGCTCCAGCTATGGGACCGACATATGGTGGGATGTTAACGACTAAATTGGATTGGACATATATTTATAAATTTTTAATTCCTATCTTGATAGTGTCTACATTAATTGGTTTGTTTGCAATACCGAAAGAAGAGCAAGAAAAAACAGATTCTATTAATGCTAAAGCAGTTGCTTATCTCTCTATCATGTTTACAGGATTGCTATATTTCTTCAGTTCGTTAGAATCACCAATTGGTTGGATAGCACTAGTGATAGGGTTAATCAGCGGGTGGATGTTCTATAAAGCAAACAAAGAAAAACAATTGTTAAATCTATCAGTATTTGAAAACAAAACATTTACTGTTTATCTTATTTCATTTTTAGTGTATCAAGTTCTTTTATTAGGCGTATCGTTTGTTTTACCAAATTTTATCCAAATTGTGAAGGATGTACCAGCATCAAAAGCTGGTATGATGATGTTCCCAGGAGCATTAGTAGGGGCATTATTTGCTCCTGTATCAGGTAAAATTTTAGATAAAATGGGGTACAAAAAACCAATAGGACTTGGTATTTCACTTGCGATGTTAGGTTGGCTAGGTCTTGTTGTCTTTATCCAATCAGGCATAATTCCAGCAATTGTCTTATCACATGTGACTTTTATGATAGGAGTTGGCTTGTCATACAGTAATGTAATGACAGTAGGTCTATCAGCAATTGATAAATCGTTACAAGATGATGGGAATGCAGTATTTAGTACATTGCAACAATTTATGGGAGCCATTTCAACGTCATTCGTAGCTATTATTGTTGGTTTGTTCCAATCAGGTCATTCGTCTGGTAGTGCTGAATACATTGCTGGAACAAGTAATGGATCGAAGATGGCACTTATTTGCCTATTCATCGTCTTAGTGGCAAGCAGTTTGACAGTTATGAAATCATTTAAATCAGAAAAATAAAAGTCGTGAAAACTTGGTGAAACCACACCAAGTTTTTTTGTTTGTTTTATCTAATTATTTTATTAAAAGTAACCTGCACATGTGAATTCAAGTGTGGTATGATTTAAATATAAAACGCTTTCATTTTTATAGATATTTTACGGAGAGGATGATTTTTATGGAGAAAAAAACACCATTGTACGAGTGTCATCTTGCTGAAAAAGGTAAAATGGTACCATTTGGTGGTTATTTATTACCTGTTCAGTACGGGGATACTGGACTTGTCAAAGAGCATTTAAATGTCAGGACCTCAGTCGGTTTATTTGATGTGTCTCATATGGGAGAAATCTTTATAGAAGGAGAAGACGCTCTTGAGAATGTTCAATATCTTTTCACAAACGATTTTTCGAAAATGAAGAATGGACAAATAAAATACACATTGATGTGTAATGAAGAAGGTGGCATAATAGATGACTTGATTTTATATAAGTATACAGATAATAAATTTATGGGAGTAGTAAATGCCTCAAACAAGGCAAAAGATTATTCTTGGTTGTCCTCTCATTCATTTGGTAACGTGACGATATCTGATGGATCAGAAAACATAGGATTAATTGCAATTCAGGGGCCTAATTCACGAAAGGTCTTAGAGAAACTCATTGATTCTTCTGATTTTCCTGAGAAGTATTATACATTTAAAGAAAATATTTGTTTAGATACGTTCAAAGTGGATATATCTCAGACGGGTTACACAGGAGAAGAAGGGTTTGAGCTTTATACGCACTCACAAGATGTAGTAGCTATTTGGCAATTGTTAATGGCTGTAGGAAAAGAGGAAGGGATCATGTTATGCGGACTTGGAGCAAGAGATACATTGCGCTTAGAAGCTGGAATGCCACTTTATGGACATGAAATGAATGAAGCTATCACGCCATTTCAAGTTGGCTTACAGTTTGCTGTAAAACTAGACAAAAAAGATTTTATTGGAAAACAGGCTCTAGTAGAACTGAAATCTCCCTCACGTGTTCGAGTGGGCTTAAAAATTATTGGACGAGGTATTGCGAGAGAAGAAGCTCCCATACTAGTTGAAGGAAAGCGAATTGGGGCAACTACATCAGGGACACATGCCCCTTACTTAGGATATGGTGTGGCAATGGGATTTGTAGAAAAAGAGTATACAGAAATAGGAACGAACGTGCAAATAGAAGTAAGAGGAAGGCACTTAGAAGCAGAGATAGTTTCCCTTCCTTTTTATAAAAAACAATCACTTATTTAGGAGGAATTTAGATGAGCAGACCAGTAGAATTGAATTATTTACGTACACATGAATGGGTGAGATTTATTGATGATACAACAGCAAGAGTTGGAATTACAGATTTTGCCCAAGAACAACTTGGAGATATTGTGTTTGTGGAATTACCAGAAGTAGGTGATGATGTCATGGTAGGTCAGCAATTGGCAGAAGTGGAGTCTGTTAAAACTGTATCTGACATTTACACACCATTTACAGGGAAAGTGTCAGCGATAAACAATGCTTTAGAAGATGAACCAGAGCGTGTCAATTCTGAGCCATTTGAAAGTTGGTTATTTGAAATATCTGATATTACTGACAAAGAAGAGTTATTGACTGCTGATGCATACGCGAGTGCTGTTGAAGAGGAGGCATAATTTACATGGGAAATTATATTCCGTCCACTGCAAAAGAACAAAAAGATATGCTAATGTCGTTAGGAATCGATACAATCGATGAGTTATTTTCAGATATTCCTGATACGTTAAAACTATCTGAATTGAACATACCAGAAGGAAAATCAGAGATGGAAGTCAAACAAGTCATGGAAGGACTCGCGTTGAAAAACGTAGTATTTCCTAACGTTTTTCGCGGAGCAGGAGCATACAACCATTATATTCCGGCAATTGTTAAACAAATTACATCTAAAGAGGAGTTTTTGACAGCTTATACGCCGTATCAAGCAGAGATTAGCCAAGGGATTTTACAATCTATTTTTGAATTTCAAACCATGGTTTCTGAATTGACGGGTTTACCTGTCGCCAATGCGTCTGTCTATGATGGAGCGAGTGCGGCGGCTGAAGCAGTGAATATGTGCATTGATAAAAAAAGAAAAAAAGCATTAATTTCTGCAACGACTCACCCTATGACGATTCAGACAATTCAAACATATTGTCATGCTATGGGAACAGAGGTCGTGATTGTACCTGAAAAAAATGGTCTGACAGATCAAGAAACATTAGATGACTTGTTAGATGAAACTGTCGCGTGTTTCTTTGTACAACAGCCTAATTTTTATGGTGGGATAGAATCATGTGAAGTGATTGGAAAACTTGTACATGGTGTACAAGCTAAATTTATTATGGGAATTAATCCCATTGCTTCTGCTATGTTGTTATCTCCAGCTGAATGTGGTGCAGATATTGCCACAGGTGAAGGACAACCACTAGGATTGCCACTAAGTTTTGGTGGACCCTATTTAGGTTTTATGGCGGCGACACGTCAATTAACGAGGAAATTACCAGGTAGAATTGTTGGCCAAACGACAGATAACAGAGGTAATCGAGCATTTGTATTAACACTTCAAGCACGAGAACAACATATCAGAAGAGAAAAAGCGTCTTCTAATATTTGTTCGAATCAGGCGCATTGTGCACTGACTGCAAGTGTGTATCTAACAGCATTAGGACCAGATGGACTATTGGATGTGGCGGAACAGTGCTACAGCAGAGCCCATTATCTTCAAAAAGAGTTAGCTAAAATAGGTGGTTTTGAATTAGTTCATAAGAGTGAGTTTTTCCATGAATTTTTAACAACAACACCGATACCATCTTCTGAATTAATGCCTTTGTTAGAAAAATATGGCATTTTAGGTGGATTACCTGTGAAAGACCATCTTTTATGGTGTGTCACGGAAATGAATACTAAAGAAGATATCGATGGATTGATTAAGATATTGAGGGAGGTAAGTCAAGGATGAAATTAAGCTTTGAGCGTAGTCACAAAAACAGAAAGAATGTATTTATAGCGGAAATAGATGTGCCAAAAACAGAGCTACCTACTTCTCTTAGACGAAAAACAGCACCAAGACTGCCAGAAATGTCTCAAGTTGATATTAGTCGACATTATACAGAGCTAGCCGACAACAGCTTTGGTGTGAACAATGGTTTTTATCCACTTGGGTCCTGTACCATGAAATACAATCCAAAAATTAATGATGATATGGCAAATTTAACTGGTTTTTCTCACTTGCATCCACTGCAACCTGTTCATACTGTTCAAGGAGCGTTGGAGGTCTTTCACTTAGCCGAAACATTACTGTGTGAAATAACAGGTATGGACGCGATGACGTTTCAACCTGCAGCTGGAGCGCAAGGTGAGTTAACTGGTATTATGTTGATAAAAGCATATCATGAGTCACGTAATGATACGAAACGATGTAAAATTATTGTTCCAGATTCAGCTCATGGTACAAATCCCGCAACCGCGTCAATGGTTGATTATCAAGCTGTAAATATCCCATCAAAGCCTAATGGACGAGTGGATTTAGAAAAATTAAAAGAAGTGGTAGGGGATGATACAGTGGGTTTAATGTTGACTAACCCAAATACGGTAGGATTATTTGAACATGACATTGAAGAAATAACAGCTATTATCCATAATGCTGGTGGACTTTGCTACTATGATGGTGCAAATCTAAATGCTGTCATGGGGACCGTGAGACCTGGAGATATGGGGTTTGATGTGGTTCATTTAAATATTCATAAAACATTTTCGACTCCGCACGGTGGAGGTGGACCTGGTTCTGGTCCAATTGGTTGTAAGGAATGCTTGATTCCATTTTTACCAGCATATCATGTGTGTGAAAGAGATCATTACTTTGATTTTGACACACAGCTCCAAACGATTGGCAGTGTGAAAAGTTTTTATGGTCATTTTTTAGTGGTAGTTAGGGCATTAACATATATACTAACCCTTGGAAAAGAAGGGATTCAAGACGCATCAAAAACAGCTGTTCTTCATGCGAATTATATGAAACATCACTTGCAAGAAACCTTTGATGTGGCATTTGAAGGGAACTGCATGCATGAATTTGTGATTAGCTTGGAAACATTAAAAAAAGAAACAGGGGTAAGCGCATTAGACGTTGCTAAAGCATTACTGGACAACGGCATGCATCCACCAACGATGTATTTTCCGGATATAGTGAAAGAAGCGTTGATGATAGAACCAACAGAAACGGAAAGTAGAGAAACGTTGGATGAGGCAATCGCTATTTTTAAAGATATACATAAAGCGTGCTATGAACAACCTGATACAGTGAGACAAGCACCTATCAAAACATTTATAGGCCGAGTGGACGAAACGACGGCTGCAAGGAATCCAATATTGACGTATC
>JBQELZ010000004.1:22880-125537 GCA_052104115.1 Vagococcus sp.
TTTATAGGCCGAGTGGACGAAACGACGGCTGCAAGGAATCCAATATTGACGTATCAATTTTAATAAAAAGACCAAATGTCTGCAGACATTTGGTCTTTTTTAAGTTAATGCCACATCTCGTTTGTTAAAAATAAAGATAGTAGCAGATAAAATAATAGTAATATGAAGGATGATGTCAATGATTGTTTCTTGTATACTGAGTCCAGTTTTAGGGATATAACCTATACCAAGCACTTGATCGTTTAAGCTTAAAAGATTGAAAATATTCCACTTCAGCCAACCATACTTTTCGATTAAATTAGGCAAAAATTGACCTAAAATATTGCCAGAGAACAAAATACCCATGCCAACTCCTACGGCCAGTACTTGAGAGCGAATCACAGCAGAAAAGAAAAATGCAATGGTTACATATAGGGCTAGTAATAAAAAGTTAGTTGCAAATAAATGAGTGGCTATATCTAAAGCACTTCTAAGGCCATACTCAGCTGATAAAGGTACAGTCAGTGATTGGTATGGCAAAGCGAATGATGCTAAGAAAGAAGCGAATGCCATGATAGTGGAGACCATTAAACCATATATCAATGTGGTGATATATTTAGATAATAAAATCTGGGTTCTAGTAAAGGGCCTAATTAATAATAATTTGATGGTCCCACCAGTGAATTCAGAAGCAATAATCATACTAGCAATCACGACAGAAAATAGAGTAGGTAAAAAAGTGAGATGACCGAATACGCTAAAAAAACTAGCACTACTAGTTCCTTTACTGACATCAAATGGAGTCAACTCTTTTTCGTCGTAAGCTTCATAAAAAGTGAGTTGATTTTTGGCAGATTTGACTAAATACTGTTCGTATTTTTTAGGATTAGATTCATATTTTTTTATACTGCTTTTTAGTAAGTCTATCGTCTCGTTCAAGGTTAATGGGACTTGTTCGAATGAGTCGTCATCTAATGAAGTTAAATCTTGGTTCCAAAATTCTTCTTCAAGCATTAATTGACCGTCTTTCATTTTATAAACGGTTAAACCACCCTTTGACTCAATGACATCATCTGCTTGAAATGATTGGAGAGAGTCATTTGTTTTAGTGACAATAAAGGCCATTCCACCAATTAAGCCTGCCATTAATATTAGCATGATCCAATTTGATTTTCGTCCGAATAATTTAATAAATTCATTTCGTATCAGTGTTAGCATCACTATTTCCTCCTTTTGTTAATTCAAAGAATCGTTCTTCAAGGGTAGATTGTTTGACTTGAATAGAGAAAATACCGATCTGATGAATGACTAATTCTCTTACAATAAAAGGCATATGTCGTTTTAAAAAGATAAGTTCCAATACGTTTGGGCCAATTACTTTACAATAGACACCTTTTTTCATGAGAATCTGTTTGGCTGTTTGAGCATTACTTACCTCTAGTTGATAGGTAAGGTTATTGGTTGTTGTGTCTGAAGTGAGTGTATCAATATGTGTAATGCTTCCTTTATCAATAATAGCAAAACGATGAGTAATAGGCTCAATCTCACTCAATAAATGACTTGAAATCAGCACCGATATCCCTTCATTTGAGAGAGTGGCAATAATGTTTCTAAATTCAGCCATTCCTTTAGGGTCAAGTCCATTAGTTGGTTCATCGAGTATCAGAAGCGATGGACTATGGATTAACGCTTGAGCAAGTCCTAATCGTTGTCTCATGCCTAAAGAATAGGTTTTCACTTTTTGATGACTAGCTGTCTCAAGCCCCACTTTTTCGATAATATCATTTAATTGGTTATCAGTGATTGTTTTGCTACTCATATTTGCGAGTATCTTTAAGTTTGTTTTTCCAGACAAATGCATATAGAATTCAGGATTTTCAATAATAGCACCGACGTTTTCTATGGTTTCTTTAAACCCAATAGAGGTATCAATGCCATTTATTAAAATTGTGCCCGATGTTTTTGAAACCAGTCCAACAATAGAACGAATGACAGTTGTTTTACCAGCACCATTTGGACCGATTAAACCAAATACTTCTCCTTCTTTAATATCAAAATTGATATTTTTAATGATTGTTTTTTTCCCGATTGTTTTTGATAGATTTTTAATATCTAATACTGTTTTAGCCATCTTAACCTCCAATATATATGATTAAGCGAATCGTATCATTCAATAAAAATGGTGTCAAATTTCGCTTGAATTAAGTGATAGTGTGTCTGTCATGTTACAATGGTAGAAAAATAAAAAGCGAGGGTTATACATGAACATATTAGTGACAGGATTTGATCCTTTTGATACAGCTCCAATTAATCCCTCAATAGAGGCAGTTAGACAATTGCCATCGGTCATTGGGGAAGCGAATATCATTCCGTTAGAAATCCCTACTGTGTTCCACGACAGTGTGAAGAAAATCAAAAGTATGTTGGAATCAAAGCCGATTGATTATATTATTTGTGTTGGACAAGCTGGTGGCAGGGAGGCTATCACACCAGAGCGCATAGCTATTAATATAGATGATGCCAGAATTCCTGATAATAAAGGAAACCAACCGATAGATACTCTGATTCAGAAAACGGGGCCTTCTGCTTATTTTTCACAATTACCGATTAAAGCGATGGTCAAATCATTGCAAGAGGAAATGATTCCAGCAGAAGTATCCAACACAGCAGGGACATTTGTATGTAATCATATCATGTATCAATGTTTGCATTTGACTCATACCGCCTTTAAGGAGACAAAGGCGGGATTTATTCATGTCCCTTTTATTCCAGAACAGGTAGATAGTGACTCTAGGATCTATGTAATGGCGCTTGAAACCATTGTTAAAGCACTTGTTATCATAATTGAGACCATAATTGCTTATGATGGACATGAAGATGCAGTAGAAATAGGCGGGGCACTGCATTAATTATTAATGAATATATCATCTAGGACGCTTCCATCAATAGTTGATGGAAATGGTGTAAGATTGAGTAGTTTCGCAAAAGTCGGTGCTTCATCAATTAATCTGGCTTGTGGAATCTTATGACCTGATTTGATATCTGGCCCGTTAAATATGGCAGTAGTAAAATAATTTGGCTTATTAGGATGAAAGCCATGGACGGCCCTGTAACAATTGGGCTGTCCAATGTCATAGGAATGCACCCGCTCGATGACGTGTAATCTCACATCATCACTGAAATAGTAACCTTTTTTTGCTTCAACCATAAATGTAGCCAATCCATCAGCACCAAATTTTTTTACCTCATCTGACCGGTAGATAGTATCGATGCCATCCACTTGGGACAGTTCGGATAAGATATCGTTGGGGTCGACAGCGCTATATTTTTTGCAGTAAATGTACGCAGAGCCATCACAACTTTTGGCGTACACAGACCAGTTCTTTTCAATGCTACCATTTCTTTTTGGTGATGCCCATCCTTTCTTTGTAAATAAAGTGTTTAGACAAATCATATAGTCAACATCTAATTGAAAATGATCGCCAAGTATAACAAAATTAGTGGCGTCATACGTGCCAGCTTTTTTTGTTGCTTCAATGATGGCGCTCACTCTAGCATCTTGACGTTTTAAAGCAGCAATAGCTTCATTAGATTGGACACCATAAGAATGACGCATACTATCCATGTCAACTAGATGTACTAAGGTGAGGTCAGGTTGTTTTGTTTGCAAGGTATCAACGGCACAGGCAGTGATGAAATCATCCAGATAAGGTTGTGAAATCCCTTTTCTCAAATGCCCGTATTTTTGATTCATGTGAAATAAAAATAAAGAAGAACTGGCTTTTAATGAGACCAATACTTGATGTGTCCAAATTCTATTAGAAAAAATTTCTGCGATATTGTAATCAATCGAACTAGTCCCAGTGACAGGCCATAAAAATGCTGCTGTAGATAAACCAGCATCTTTTGCTTTATCGTATAAGGTTTGGCACTTGATATCTTTGTCATACCAATACCAGTCAGGAGAGAGCCTGTTCGATTGAATTTTGGTATTGTTAACAATACCATGTTGAATGGGGTAAGTTCCTGTCATTAATGTCACGTGAGATGGATAAGTTAATGACGGATAAATGGCTGTAACATTTTCGATCAAGGTGCCCGATTCTATGAGTGTATTTATTGTAGGAAGCTCATCTTTATAGTGTGCTATATCTGATGCTCCAAGAGCATCGATTGAAATGATGACTAATTTATGTGTCATCTCGTTCACATCCTTTTTTACATTATAACAAACTTATAGATGTTTTTATGTTTTATGTATTGAAATTGTCAGGATAAATGAAAATAAATTGACAAGTTTTTTTTTTATAGGTATACTGTGTTAAATTATTGAATAAAAATTAAACGCGTTGGAGTGAACGATATGAGATTAAAAACGAATCGTCTTGTCACACAACTGAATACCTTTTACTTTAGCTATTATAGAGTTTGTTTGTAGCCATACGACATGATGGATACAAACGATTCGATACATCCGTTTGTATCTATGATGGCTAAGGAATTTTAATCTTGACTTAAAATGGCCACTTAGATGAACTAATCTATAGTGGTTTTTTCTTTTATATTTGTTCTAGTAGAGAAGACGCTAACTATAGATTGATTGTATCAATTTGTCTATGGTTAGCGTTTTTTATTTGTGATGATATGTTGAAATGAAAGGATAGATAGCATGAATCAGACAATTTCAGGTTATACAAAAGTAGCAGCAGTTATAGCAAATCCTATTAAGCATAGTTTATCGCCATTCATTCATAATACTGCATTTTCTGAATGTGGTATTGACGGTGTATATGTCGCATTTGAAGTGGAGTCAAAGGCATTTGAAGCATCTCTAGAATCAGTTCGGACGTTGAACATGATGGGGGCTAACATCTCTATGCCTTTTAAACATCGAGCTTTTGATTATGTAGACGATGTCTCAGAGTCAGCAAAATTGATAGGAGCGGTCAATACTGTGGTTAGACGGGGAGATCAATTAGTAGGACATAATACAGATGGAGTAGGGTTTATTAAGAGTTTAAAAGCAAAAGAGGTTTCTATTAAGGAAAAGAATCTCGTTCTATTAGGAGCTGGTGGTGCTGGTAAAGCAGTCGCATGTCAGTGTGCATTAGATGGAGCTAGAAAGGTGACAATATTTAAACGTCACAATCAATCGTTTGATGATACCGTCATGTTTTTTAAACAAGTGACACAAGAAACAGGTGTCCAGATGGTTGTCATGGCATATGAAGATAAGGCAAGTATGCAACAGGCTATCCAGGAGAGTGATATATTAATCAATAGCACTCATATTGGTATGGATAATACTATTCAAGAAATGCCGATTGATGGTGAAGACATCTTACATACTCAATTGGTTGTGGTAGATTTAATCTACCATCCAATGGAGACATTATTACTAAAAAAAGCTAGAAAGAAAGGTTGTCAAACTATTAATGGTTTAGGCATGCTTCTGTATCAAGCAGCCTATGCCTTTCAATTATGGACAGGTCAAGAGATGCCAGTTGATTGTGTTGAAACAAAATTATTAGAAAAATTCGCTCAAAGGGGAGAGTAAAATAGATGATTATTATTATGGAAGCAAGTGCAACGGAAAAACAAATTCAGGCAATTATTAACCGGATTAACATAGAAGGAATGGAAAGTTACTTAAGCCAAGGACAAGAGCAGACGGTTATCGGTTTAGTAGGGGATACGAAGAAAATGTTAGATCTTCCATTTAAAAGTTATGAAGGTGTTTCTGATGTTGTGAGGATTAGAAGTACATATAAACTAACTAGTAGAGAATTTCATCCAGACGATACAGTAGTAGATGTCAATGGGGTCAAAATTGGTGGCAATGAAGGGTTTGTAACTATGGCAGGACCATGTTCTATAGAAGGCATGGATCAAATCATGGAGTGTGCCAGAATAGCTAAAGCCGGAGGAGCAATGATCTTGCGTGGTGGCGCATTTAAACCGCGTACATCGCCTTATGCTTTTCAAGGCCTAGAAGAAGAAGGGTTAATTTATATTAGACAAGCAGCAGATCACTTTGGATTGCAGGTGATTACGGAAGTGATGGATGAAGCTAATTTAGAATTGGTAGCCAAGTATACGGATATATTACAAATTGGCGCAAGGAATATGCAAAATTTTAAGTTGCTTCAAGCTGTTGGGAAGACAGGTATGCCTGTTGCGTTAAAAAGAGGGATAGCAGGGACGATTGACGAATGGTTAAATGCTGCAGAATATATTGCTGCAGAGGGCAATCAAAACATTATGTTTGTCGAACGAGGGATAAGGACTTACGAAACTGCCACACGGAACACGCTGGATTTAAGTGCGGTGCCAGTCATTCAAAAATTAAGCCATTTTCCAATCATTGTGGATCCTAGTCACGGTGTGGGAGTATGGGATTTAGTCACCCCTATGGCAGTAGCTGGGGTTGCTTCAGGAGCTTCAGGTATGATTGTAGAAATTCACCCGGATCCTAATAATGCCTGGTCAGATGGGCAACAATCGTTAAATGAAAAAAGATACTTAAATATGATGGAACAAATTCATGTTATGGAAGAGGCAATGATAAAAGTAACAGCTATTCGAAACAAGATATAAGGGGTGAGCAGCATGGAATTAACGGTAACTTTACCACATAAAGAGTATGATTTGTGGATTCAGAAAAATGCGTTAGACGATGTTGGAACATGGGTAACAAGCAAATGGAGCAAACGTAAAATTGCAATTATTACAGATGAAACGGTTGAGGAGTTATATGGACAGAAGGTATTAAGTAGCATTAAGGAGGCAGGTTTTGATGCCTATATTGTTAGTGTGCCTTCTGGAGAAACAAGTAAGAGTTTGCGAATGGCCGAATCACTTTATGAGTCATTAGCCAGTAAAGAGATGACTAGAAACGACGGCATTATAGCATTAGGTGGTGGCGTAGTAGGTGACTTGGCAGGTTTTGTCGCATCTACTTACATGAGAGGACTCTGTTTTTTACAAATTCCCACAACACTGTTGGCGCAAGTTGACAGTAGTATTGGGGGGAAAACAGCTGTTAACACTCAGACAGCAAAAAACCTTGTTGGAACATTCGCACAGCCTGATGGTGTGTTGATTGACCCTAATACTTTACATACATTAGAGCCAAGACGAATTCGCGAAGGTTTAGCAGAAGTAGTGAAATCTGCAGCTATAGGAGATACAAAGCTATGGACATTGCTTGACAGCATTGAAGATGACTCAAAAGCATTAGAACAATCAGAAGCTATTATTACCGCTTGTTGCCAAGTGAAACGCTTGGTTGTTGAGGAAGATGAATTAGATACAGGAAATCGGTTGTTGCTAAATTTTGGACATACAATAGGTCATGCCATAGAGCAAACAGTTGGATATGGTATTATCACCCACGGAGAAGCCGTTTCGATAGGTATGTGCCACATATCAAAAATGGCTGAGAAAAAGGGTGAAATGCCATTAGGGATTACCGAAAAACTAGAACAAATGCTACAAAAATTCCATTTACCTGTCATGTTGGATGAATGGAATACTGAAGCGTTATATCAAGCATTAACCCATGATAAAAAAACGCGGGGAGACGAAATAAAAATAATTTTGTTAGATGAGATTGGCCTAGCTAAAATAAAAAAGATACCAATAGTAGAGATGAAAGAGTACTTAAAAGGGGATTAACAAAGGAGGAATAGATATGAGATATATAACAGCTGGAGAATCACATGGACCAGAGTTAACAGCAATCATTGACGGCCTGCCCGCAGGAATACCATTAATGGTAGAAGACATTAATAAAGAATTGACAAGGCGTCAGGGTGGTTATGGACGAGGTGGACGCATGCTAATTGAAACGGACACAGTTGAGATTACCTCAGGTGTCAGACATGGTAAAACACTAGGCTCTCCAATAACGTTAGTGGTAAAAAATGACGATTTTAAAAATTGGGAGCGTGTAATGGGCATTGAACCAGTGGATGAGAAAGCCAAAAAAATGAGAAGATTGTCAAAACCTAGACCTGGGCATGCCGATTTAGTTGGTGGTATCAAATATAACCATGATGATTTAAGGAATGTTCTCGAACGCTCATCTGCGCGAGAAACCACAATGAGAGTAGCTATTGGTGCTATTTGTAAAAAGATGTTAAAAGAATTAGGTATTGAGATAGCTGGTCATGTGTTAGAAATAGGTGGTGTCAGAGGTCAGATTCCAGATAATATGACTGTTTCAGATATTATTGAAAAAGCAGAGGCATCATCTGTTCGTTGTGTAGACCCGATTATCGAAGAAAAAATGAAACAAAAAATAGATGATACAAAAAAGGAAGGCAATACAATTGGTGGAATAGTAGAGGTTGTCGTAGGTGGTGTTCCTATTGGATTAGGAAGTCATACACAATGGGATGCTAAATTAGATGGTAAGATCGCTCAAGCTATAGTCAACATCAATGCCTTTAAAGGAGTAGAATTTGGGGTAGGATTTGAAGCAGCAAGACTACCTGGAAGTGAAGTAATGGATGAAATTATTTGGAGTCAGGATTTAGGTTATACGAGGACCACTAATAATTTAGGAGGATTTGAAGGAGGCATGACTAATGGCATGCCATTGGTCATTAGAGGTGTGATGAAGCCGATTCCCACATTGTATAAGCCGTTACAATCAGTGGATATAGATAGTAAAGAGGCATATAAAGCAAGTGTTGAACGTTCAGACAGTTCAGCAGTTCCTGCGGCATGCGTGGTAGCAGAATCAATGGTCGCAATTGAGGTAGCAAAAGCTATGTTAGATAAATTTGAAAGTGACGCGTTTGATAAGATGAAAGAGGATGTTAGTCGCTATCGTGAGTATACGCGTACGTTTTAAATCTAGAAGAGAGAAGGAACTGATATGCCATCAGAAAAACGGGTTGTCATGATTGGGATTGGACTAATTGGAAGCTCTTTGTCTTTGGCAATAAAGGAATCTAGTCATAACGTACGATTAGTTGGATATAGTGATAATCATGTAGAAATGGCTGGTGCTAAAACGCTAGGGATGATTGATGAGTATGAGTTACACTTAGAGGATGCAGTGAAAGAAGCCGATATTATTTTTTTATGTACGCCTGTATCGACAACGTGTCACATAATTGATTTGTTATCCAATATGACGTTAAAACCCAATGTTCTGATATCGGATGTAGGAAGTACCAAAAAACAGGTTATGAAACAGGCGAAAAAATTATCACAGCAGAATGTAACCTTTATTGGAGGTCATCCAATGGCAGGATCTCATAAATCAGGCTATCAAGCTGGGGATAAAGAATTATTTGAAAATGCCTATTACATACTCGTAACAAATGGTGACTCTAGCCGAATAGATGAACTAAAAGATATATTAGCTGGTACACGTGCGAATTTCATCGAATTATCTGCTGAAGAGCACGATATTGTGACAGGGATGGTCAGTCATATACCTCATATTATTGCCTCAGGATTAGTGCGTCAAGCAGATGAGTTAAGTCAAACTTACATGGTTGTGGATGATCTAGCAGCAGGTGGTTTTAGAGATATGACTAGGATAGCGAGCTCAAATTCCAAAATGTGGACAGATATTTTATTAAGTAATCGAGAAATCCTTTTGACCCAATTACAAGATATGACTGAGGTCCTTCATCAGGTTGAAACATGGCTGAAATTATCAAACAAAGACGCTATTGCCAATTTTTTTGAGCAAGCGAAAAAGAAAAGAGACAACTTACCGCTTTTTAAGGAAGGAGCGATATCATCTTTTCATGATTTGTTTGGCAATGTGCCTGATGTTCCAGGATCTATCTCTAAGGTAACTGGTCTTTTGGCAAGTGCCAACATTAGTATTATGACTATCAAAATTATTGAAGCACGAGATGATTTATTTGGTGTGTTACAACTAAGTTTTAAGACTGAAAAGGACCGGTTAGATGCACAAATCATTTTAACAGAAAACACGAATTATACATGGTTCATCAGATAGGAGGAGACGCAATGAAATTGGAAACAAGTAGTAGTGGATTAGTGGGGACGTTAAGAGTTCCTGGAGATAAGTCAATTTCTCATAGAAGTATTATGTTTGGTTCATTAGCTACAGGGACAACGACAATAGACAATTTTTTGAGAGCCGATGACTGTCTGGCAACAGTATCAATCTTTAAACTGTTAGGTGTATCGATTGTCGACGATGGTGCCACGATTAGGATTGAAGGTAAAGGGTTTAATGGGTTAACATCTCCACAGCAGACTTTAAATGTTGGCAATTCTGGTACCACGATTCGACTCTTGATGGGGATATTGGCAGGTCAACCGTTTGATGTTGAGTTAACAGGAGATGCATCTATAAAACAAAGACCTATGAACCGTGTCATGTTACCATTACAAAAGATGGGGGCTGAGATTAGAGGTCACCAATTCACTGAATACCCGCCGATAATGATTACGGGTCGTCAGACGCTGATGCCAATCATTTATCCCATTCCAGTTGCTAGCGCGCAAGTGAAATCAGCTTTATTATTTGCTGCAATGCAAGCAAATGGGACCACTGTACTCATTGAAAAAGAAAAAACTCGTGATCATACAGAGAAAATGATTGAGCAATTTGGAGGCAGTATAAAAATTGAGGGGAAAAAACTAACTATTAGTGGTAATCAATCGTTTACAGGACAACATGTTATCGTTCCGGGAGATATATCTTCTGCGGCTTTCTTTATAGTTGCGGGCTTACTAGTTCCCAATAGTCATATTGTATTGAAAAATGTGGGCCTGAGTGAGACTCGAACAGGCATTATTGATGTGGTTAAAAAAATGGGTGGTCGTATTCAGGTGATTGATGTTGATGAACTGAATGAATCTGGTACGATTGAAGTATGGAGCAGTGAGTTGTCAGGGACAATCATTGAAGGAGATATTATTCCAAGGTTGATTGATGAGATTCCAATTATCGCGTTACTGGCTACACAAGCATCAGGACAAACCATTATTCGTGATGCAGAAGAATTAAAAGTCAAAGAAACAGATCGAATTCAAGCTATTTCCAATGAATTGAATCAATTAGGAGCGACTATTGTGCCGACAAAGGATGGTATGATTATTAAAGGAACCACGACTTTACATGGGAATACTGTATCAAGCCATGGGGATCATAGAATTGGCATGATGTTACAGATTGCTGCACTGCTTGTCAAAGATGGTGAGGTCATTCTTAAAGGTAGCGAAGCGGTATCTGTTTCCTATCCGACTTTCTTTCAAGATATCCAAGAACTTATGAAAGGAACAAAATGATGACAAGACTTATATTAGTTGGATTTATGGGTGCTGGTAAAACATCTGTTGGCAGGAAACTAGCAGAAAAGTTGGATAAACCTTTCATTGACCTAGATGCTGCAATCGAATTCAAAGAGCAGAGAAGGATACCTGATATCTTTCAAATGGATGGGGAACCCTACTTTAGACTGATTGAATATGAAGCGTTACAATCGACGTCATATGGAGATAGTATTATAGCAACTGGTGGTGGAGTGGTTACGTATGAGCCGAGTTATGACTTATTGATTGCTTCACCTTGTGTGATTTATTTAAAAGGTAGTCCAAATGTTTTGTACAAACGTATCAATCAGGATACACGTAATAAGAGACCTTTAGCTGCTAATCAAACATTAGATTCTGTCACCGCTTTGTTAACGAGTAGAGAAGAATATTATGAATCAGTTGCCAATGTTGTGATTCAAGTAGATGAACTTAGCATAGAAGAATGTACGAAAGAAATATTACAACAAATAAGGGGATGACTGTATGAAAGTTGCTTATTTAGGACCTAAAGGATCGTTTACTTATATAGCTACGTCACATTTTTTTGAAAAAGAGACGTATATATCCTATCCTACGATTCCAAGTTGTTTAAAAGCAGTAGAAATAGGAGACGTTGATTATAGTGTTATTCCAATTGAAAATACGATTGAAGGAACGGTTAACCCAACACTGGATTATTTGTATGCGAAAGGAACGCTTCCAGTTCAAGCTGAAATAATTTTACCTATTTCTCAACAATTGATGGTTCATTCTCAGTGGACACATTGTTGGCAAGAAATAAAAACGATTGCCTCTCATCCTCAAGCCCTTGCACAATCTCAGCAATTTTTATCTGATTATCTACCAAGAGCGACACAAAAAATGATGGAGTCTACGACTGAAGCAGCTAAGTGGGTAGCCGAACACCCATCTTTTCCATTGGCAACTATTGGGTCTAAAGCTGCGGCTAAAGAGTATGGTCTTGAGATTGTTAAAACAGATATACAAGACATTGAGTTAAATGAAACTAGATTTTGGATTGTTGGAAAACAACCGGTTGGGAACATCTCTTTGGTTTCCAAAGCTAGTAGAAAATCGATTACAGTGGAAATGACACATAATAAACCAGGTAATTTACATAAGATACTGTCAGCATTTAGCTGGAGAGACTTAGATTTAACGAAAATTGAATCTAGACCTTTAAAAACCAAATTAGGTGACTACTTTTTTTTGATTGATATAAATCGAACGAATGATGCGCTCATTGATATGACGTTAAATGAATTAAAATTATTAGGTGGGACGGTTAAACAATTAGGGGCATACGATGTGTATGATGTAACGGAGAGCTAAAAAATAAAAATAGCTAAAGTTAAGTAGGTTTCATTGTACAGTAGGTTAAAAATGATTTATCCTTAATAGTGATTAAATCAATTTAAGAGGTGCAAAACATGTCAAATATGTCTCGAATGGATCGTCATCGTCAAACTGAACAAGATAAGCAGAAAAGTGAAGAGTCATCTAAAGTCACTAATGGGAAAAAAAAACAGGCTATTACTGAGAAAAAAACAAAAAAGAAACGTAAAAAAAGAAAAATGATTTGGCTTATTTTACTTATCATATTGTCAGTACTTATTGGTGGTTACTTTAAAGGCATAGCTGCAGCCAAAATAGATAAAAATAATAAGCAGGCTGATGTGGAACAATTTATGGGAGAAAAAAGCAGTGATGGATCAGTGAATGTGTTGTTGTTAGGCAGTGATTCTAGAGGAGCAGATCAAGGACGTTCAGATTCTATTATGATTGCTCACTATGATAAAACACATAAGCAACCTAAGTTAGTTTCAATCATGCGTGATACGTATGTTGGTATCCCAACACAAGATGGATTAGAGTATAATAAGATTAATGCAGCGTATTCTTATGGTGGTCCCGAGTTGGTTAGACAGACCATAAAACAAACGTTCGGCGTGTCTATTCAATATTATGCTATTGTAAATTTTGATTCCTTTCCTAAAATTATTGATACACTAGCACCTGGTGGGTTGAAGATAGACGCTGAAAAAGAATTAGAAGTTGAAGGCACAGTTATTAAACAAGGACAGCAAAAAATGGACGGACATCAAGCACTGCAATATGCTAGGTTTAGAAAAGACGCGGAAGGTGATTTTGGCCGTGTTAGAAGACAGCAGCAAGTGATGACTTCCTTATTAAAACAAGGGCTTAACCCACTAAATGCTTGGAGATTACCCGAAACTGTTGGAAAAGTTCAAGGCTATACTCAAACGGATATTCCATTTAGTTTTTATGGTAAGACTGGCACGAGTTATTTATTTAGCCGTCATAAACCATTAGAAATTTTAACCGTTCCAGTTAAAGATTCATGGAATGATGGGTATTATGATCATGCAGGAAGTGTGTTGGAAATCGATGAGGCCATGAATGCTCAAGGAATTGCAGCGTTTTTTGCTAAATAAAAATTAAACTGACTTTACTTTAATTGAAGAGAACTCTATAATGTAAAATAGGCAATTATTTACTTGAAAGATAACAGAATTGAGGAATTACAATGAAAATTGCAATCGTCACTGATAGCACTGCTTTTCTAAAAAATGATTATAGAAACAATGAAAATCTGTATATTGTGCCTGTTCCGTTAATTATAGATGATAACGTTTATCAAGAGGGAATAGACATTCATGTAGATGGATTTTATGAGATGTTAAAAGAGGCAAAAGAATTTCCAAAGACGTCTCAACCAGCTATTGGTGAGTTATATGAGTTGTACAATGATTTAGCTAAAAAAGGCTATGAGGCAGTTATTAGTATTCATATGTCATCAGGTATATCTGGATTTGTACGCACGTTGACTTCTATTGCAAAAGATATTGAAGCAATTGATATTTATCCTTTTGATTCATTACTTACTAGTGGACCAATGGGGAAATTAGTTGAAGTCGCTTTAGATATGGCTGAACAAGGAAAAACACCTTATGCTATATTAAATAAGTTAGAACAAATGAGACAGCATTTGCAAGGCTATATTGTGGTAGACGATTTAAATCACTTAGTTCGTGGTGGTCGTTTGAAAAATGGAGCAGCTATTATTGGTACATTATTAAAAATAAAACCCATTTTACGTTTTGATCATGGTGATATTGTGTTATGTGAAAAAATCAGGTCACAAAAAAAGCTCTTCATCGGGTTGAAGAAATTGTTCTAAATGAAATAACTTTAAGCCCTGAAGAAAGTTCGTTTTATGTGATTCATTGCAATAATTTAAAAGTAGCAAAACAAGTTGAAAAAGATTTACTTAAAGCATATCCTGATTTAGATGTGACCATTTGTGATTTTGGTCCAGTTATTGGTACACATTTAGGAGAAAAGTCAGTAGCTATTGGAGTAGCATCAAAAGAATAATCGAGACTGACCATTCAGGTTAAGTCTTTTTTTTTATAAAAAACGAGTCAGAAAAAATATGAGTGTGTTAGAATGGACGTAGTTAATTAATGGAAAGAAGGATATAGAGATGATACCAAGTATTCATAGACCTAGTAAAATAACAATCGATTTAGAAGCAATCAGATCAAATATTTCCAACGAATTGGCTCGTTTGGATGAGGATCAAGTTATGTTTGCAGTTATTAAAGCGAATGCTTATGGGCATGGGTCAGTAGAAGTCGCAGAAACAGCGATTAAAGCAGGGGTCTCTGGCTTTTGCGTATCTAACTTAGATGAAGCATTAGAACTCAGACAAGCTGGAATTCAGCTTCCAATACTCGTACTTAGCTATATTACCCCTAACTATGTACCCTTAGCTGTAAAACATGATATTTCCCTTACGGCTCCTAGTTTGGAATGGATTGAGTCAGTGTTAAGTGGGTACGAAGAAACAACACCGGTCAAGGTTCATGTGAAAATCGACTCAGGAATGGGACGAATTGGACTACGCACAGAAGAGGATATGATAAAAGCCAATCAATTATTGTCAAATCAATCTGTCATCCGATTTGAAGGGCTATTTACTCATTTTGCGACGGCTGATTCTACGAGTGTAGATTATTTTAAACGCCAACAAGATCGGTTTACCAAAGCGTTATCAATTTTTCCGGCAGATTTACCATATATCCATGCTGCCAATTCTGCAACTGCTTTGTGGCATGATGCTTGGAAGAGTACAATGGTCCGGTTTGGTACAGCGATGTATGGTTTAAATCCATCAGGAACTGATATTGTGCCACCATATGAGTTGAAACCTGTTTTACAACTGGAATCTGAATTGATTCATGTTAAACAAGTTGTTAAGGGAGAAAAAATTGGCTACGGAGCGACGTATGAAGCATGTTGTGATGAATGGATTGGGACCATTCCAATGGGATATGCAGATGGCTTTAGACGTTCATTTAAGGACTACGAAGTTATCATCGATGGTCAACACATGCCATTGGTAGGACGTATTTGTATGGATCAATGTATGGTGCGATTGCCTAAAGAATACTCTGTTGGGACAAAAGTTACATTTTTCGGTGAGAATAAAGGGTGCATCAATACGATTCAAGCTGCTGCAGAATACATTGATACCATCAATTACGAAGTTACATGTTGTTTATCAGACCGATTGCCACGATTCTTTTTAAATGAATAAGTGAAGGAGGTAGATAGATGCTAGCATCTTATCTAAATATTTTGGTTGTATTTGCGATCATCTTATTAAGTTATGTGTTGACATGGCGAAAGTGGTTTGATGATCGTATAGCAGATGTGTTTTCAAAGTTAGTATTGACAATCACACTACCATTAAGCATGTTTTTAAATATGACACAAAAATTTACAAGAGCAGAGTTTCTTGAGTTATTTAGAGGGATCTTATTGCCCTTTGTCTCGATACTAGTCACGTTTCTTATTAGTATCATATATGCTAAAGTGACTCAAGTCCCTGATACTCGAAAAGGGGCCTTTAAAGTGATGTTTACGGCTGCTAACACCATTTTTATGGGATTGCCGGTTAATATGGCAGTGTTTGGAGAGAAGGCGATTCCTTACGCTCTGCTTTATTATATCTGTAATACGACCTTTTTTTTCACGATTGGCATTATGCTCATTGCTAATGACAATCCAGAAAATCGATTTGAAGGTAGCTCATTTGATGTTAAAAAATTACTGAAACAATTGATGTCGCCAGCATTACTCGGGTTTATTGTCGGTATTTTATGGTTACTGACAGGAGTGGATGTACCTAAACCAATTATAGATTTTTCAACCTATGTTGGAGGTATGACGACAGCACTGTCTTTATTTGTTATTGGCATAATCATTTACCAAACAGGAGTGACCAATCTAAAGATGAATAAAGACGTCGCGGGTGTTTTACTAGGAAGGTATGCAATATCACCTCTTGTTGTATATGGTTTATCCTTTATCATTCCGGTACCTGACTTAATGCTTAAAGTATTTATACTCCAGTCTGCTATGCCAGTACAAAATGCCATGCCTATCTTAGCTAGAGGGTACGGAGCAGATGAAGAATTTGCGACAAGTTCGTTAACGTATTCGATTTTTAGTTATTTTATTTTTATATTAATTATTTTAAAATTATTTTCTTAAAAAAATGTGCTATAATGCCAAAGGACAATCAAAAGAGAAGGAAGGTGATCATAGTGAATCAATTTAATACATTTAACTTTAAACCATTTATTATGGATGCGTTAGAGGAGAAAAAATTTCAACAGCCAACGGAGGTACAATCTAAATTAATTCCAGTGGTGATGAAAGGGAGAAGCGTCGTAGGACAATCACAAACGGGATCAGGAAAAACACATACGTTTTTACTACCATTGATGAATGCGATTGATACCAGTAAAAATGAAGTACAGGTGATTATTACAACACCAAGTAGAGAACTATCAGATCAAATTTATCAGGCGGCAATGCAAATTGCTTCTCATAGTGACACAGAACTTAGAGTGACTAACTATGTAGGGGGAACTGATAAAAAACGCCAAATCGAAAAATTAAACCACCAACAACCTCATTTAGTGGTAGGAACACCTGGACGGATTTTAGATTTAATTTCAAGTCAAGCATTGAAATCTTATACAGCAAATGCGTTTGTTGTGGATGAGGCAGACATGACGCTTGATATGGGATTCTTGGAAGAAGTGGATCAAATTGCAAGTACTTTACCAAGTAAATTACAAATGTTGGTATTCTCAGCAACGATTCCTGTCAAATTAAAACCATTCTTAAAAAAATATATGGAAAATCCAGTAGTAGAACATATTGAATCAAAAACTGTTATATCAGACACAATCGATAATTGGGTTATCTCTACTAAGGGAAAAGATGTTAACCAAGTGATTTATAAATTATTAACCATTGGGCATCCTTATTTAGTAATGATCTTTGCGAATACCAAACAACGTGTGGATGACATTTCTCTCTACTTAAAAGAGCAAGGACTTAAAGTGGCAACGATTCATGGGGACATTCAACCTCGTGAAAGAAAACGTGTGATGAAATCTATCCAAAATTTAGACTATCAATTTGTTGTGGCAACAGATTTAGCTGCTCGAGGTATTGATATAGAAGGTGTATCACATGTCATCAATGCGGAAATTCCAAATGACTTAGAGTTCTTCATTCATCGTGTGGGCCGAACAGGTCGAAATGGCTTAGAGGGTACGGCTATTACGTTGTATGAACCACAAAATGAAGCACAATTAGCGGAGTTAGAGAAGCTTGGAATTACGTTTAAACCAAAAGCCATTCAACAAGGCGAAATCGTTGATTATTACGATAGAAATCGTCGTACGCAACGTGAAAAAACACAAAAACAATTAGATACTAAAATGGTTGGACTCGTTAAAAAGAAAAAGAAAAAAGTCAAACCTGGATACAAGAAAAAACTAAAATATGCCATTGCCGAAAATGACAAACAAAAACGTAAAGTGGAAAGACGTCAAACAGGTAGAGCAGAGCGTAAAGCAAGAAAACAAGATTATTAAATGAAACAGTCAGAAATCGGATGATGATCCAGATTTCTGACTGTTTTTAATAGAGTTTTTTTTCTAATTTCACACAGATGATACCATCTTCGATAAATTCATCAGATACGACACTGTACCCTAACTTTTTGTAAAAAGGAATGGCTTGTTTTTCACCATGAATTCGTGATAATTGACATTTATTTAACTTCCCTTGATGTTCTAATTCAAGAATCACACGTCGGCCAACTCCTTTTTTACGCCATTCTTTTTTGACGCAAACTCTGTCAGGGTGAACTGTGTACAAATCATCTTGTTGATACCGACCTGTTGCAATTGGGATGTGGTTGTGAAAAATGACGAGATAATTGGTTCTGTCTGAGTCGTACACATCAAATTCAGCTTTAGGCGATATTCCTTGTTCTTGTACAAAAACGAGTGTGCGTAAATAAAATGAAGCGGCTTTTATCCATTGCTCGTTGTTAAATGAAACATTAATCATCGCTAAACTCCTTTCAAAGGTTCTAAAATAAGTGTATCATAAGTTAGACAAATTAATGGAGGAATTTATGAAGAAAAAAGGAATCATTGGTTTTTCAGTATGTGTATTGTTTCTCATTCTGGCAATTGGATATGGGGTTCATTACTTATTTGATTTTGCGATTGTAAGTGGCGAGAAAGAGTTTATTAAGTCTCAACAAATAGAAAAACAGAAAAAAGCATGGGAATTTGCAGATGATAGAGTGGAAACAAAAACTATTTTATCTGAGGATGCTTTAACATTAAAGGCTAGATTTGTACAGCATGATGTTGCTGTCAAAAAGGTAGCCATATTGGCTCATGGTTATATGGGGCATGGTTTAGAGATGGGAAAGTATGCAGAGTTATTTTATCATCAAGGATATGACGTATTAGTGCCAGATAATCGTGGACATGGTGAGAGCGAAGGAGAGTATGTCGGCTTTGGTTGGTTGGACAAGGAAGATTATAAGCAGTGGATTGATTTGATTCTGTCGTTTTATGACGATGATGTAGAAATCGTGCTATTTGGTGTGAGCATGGGCGCGGCTACGGTGATGATGACAAGCGGTGATGAGTTACCTGATCAAGTAAAGGTAATCATCGAGGATTGTGGCTATGATTCGGTGGAAAATGAATTAAACTATCAATTAGATGAGATGTTTGGACTACCAGCTTTTCCATTAATTCCTTTAACATCAGTCTATACAAAGCTAAGAGTTGGTTATAGTTTCAAAGAAGCTAGTGCTGTTGAGCAACTTAAACACAATACTAGACCAACGTTATTTATTCATGGAGGACAAGATTCATTTGTGCCAACACAGATGGTTTATAACGTGTATGATGCAACCAAAGGACCAAAAGAGCTAGTCATATTTGAACAGGCAAATCATACTATGAGTTATCAGACAGACAAGAAAAAGTACGAAAAAACAGTGATTGATTTTTTAAATACATACATGCCATCAAAATAAGTATCTTCATCAGTTGACAGTCTTACAAATATTCATTATAATTTGTATGCTAGTAAAGGATATGTGTCATTGGAAAATAGATTTAGAGAGCTTTCTGGTTGGTGAAAAGAAAGACTATGCTAATGTCATGCGACCTTACAACAATTGGTAAGAAATTGCCACGTCTTTTCTGCGTTAAAGAATAGTAAGAGGTAATGAATGTCAAAAGCATCGTTGCAATCAAGGTGGTACCGCGAATATGTCGTCCTTGACTGCAAGGGTGCTTTTTTATTATTTAGGAGGAAAACACATATGAAAAAAATGACAAGCCAAGAAGTACGTCAAATGTATTTAGATTTTTTTAAATCAAAAGGACATAGTGTTGAACCAAGTGCTTCACTTGTTCCAATTGATGATCCAACTTTATTATGGATCAACTCAGGAGTGGCAACGTTAAAAAAATATTTTGATGGATCTGTTGTACCTGAAAACCCAAGAATTACAAATGCTCAAAAAAGTATTCGTACCAATGATATCGAAAATGTTGGTAAAACAGCCCGTCACCATACCATGTTTGAAATGTTAGGTAATTTTTCTGTCGGTGATTATTTTAAAAATGAAGCGATTCACTGGGCATGGGAGTTATTAACTGATGATAGATGGTTTGGTTTAGACAAAGATAAATTGTATGTGACAGTATATCCAGAAGACAAGGAAGCACGTCGTATTTGGCATGAAGAAGTTGGCTTACCCAGTGACTCAATTATCGATATTGAAGATAATTTTTGGGATATTGGAGCAGGACCATGTGGACCAGATTCGGAAATTTTTTATGACCGCGGGCAATCATTTAATGATGTAGCTGAAGACGACCCAGAAAATTATCCTGGTGGGGAAAATGAACGATATTTAGAAATATGGAATTTGGTGTTTTCAGAATTTAATCATACGGAAGACCATAAGTATGAGCCGCTTCCACATAAAAATATTGATACGGGTATGGGGTTAGAGCGTATGGTGTCTATCTTCCAAGATGCACCAACAAACTTTGAAACAGATTTGTTTTTACCGATCATTCATGCAACAGAAGCGATGTCTGCACATAAAAAATACGGTGATGATACAGCAATAAAAACATCCTTTAAAGTGATTGCAGACCACGTGAGAGCTGTGTCCTTTGCGATTGGTGATGGCGCATTACCGTCAAATGAAGGTCGTGGATATGTATTACGTCGATTGATACGTCGTGCCGTTATGCATGGTAAAAAGCTTGGTATTAACGAAGCGTTCCTTTATAAATTGGTACCTGTAGTGGGAGACATCATGTCTAGCTACTATCCAGAAGTACTAGAGAAAAAAGACTTCATCCAAAAAATTATTCAAACAGAAGAAGAACGATTCCATGAAACAATTAATGATGGCTTGCAAATTATGACGGATTTAATTGTGAAGATGAAAGAACAAGGTAACGATACATTAGATGGAAAAGACATCTTTAAATTATATGATACATATGGATTCCCTGTAGAATTAACAGAAGAGATGGCTGAAGATGAAGGATTTAAAGTCGATCACGATGGATTTGAAAAAGAAATGACGGCTCAACGTGAACGTGCTAGAGCAGCTCGTTCAACAGAAGCATCTATGAATGTTCAATCTCCAGTACTGACAGATTTAAAAGTTGAGAGTGACTTTATTGGTTACTCTGAGACAAAATCGACAGCTTCTTTGACTGTCTTAATTCAAGATGACAAGCGTGTGACGGAAACAGACTCAGGAGATGCTCAACTAGTCTTTGATCAAACTCCGTTCTATGCTGAAATGGGTGGTCAGGTAGCTGATAAAGGAATCATTTTGGATAGCAAAGGACAAGAAGTTGCTAGTGTGACAAATGTAAAAAAAGCGCCAAATGGCCAACCTTTACACTTGGTTACAGTAACAGGAAAACTGGTTGAAGGTGATACGTATGAATTAGTAGTAGATGTGGCATTGCGTCATAAAATCATTAAAAATCATACAGCGACTCACTTACTACATAGAGCGTTAAAAGATGTATTGGGTGAACATGCTAACCAAGCTGGGTCGTTAGTAGCCCCAAATTATTTACGATTTGATTTTACTCATTTTGAGCAAGTAACTGCTAGTGAATTAGCTGAAATGGAAAGAAAAGTAAATGAAAAAATCTGGGAAGCAATCCCAGTTGTGACCGTCGAAACCGATGTGGATTCTGCTAAAAAAATGGGAGCTATGGCACTGTTTGGTGAAAAATATGGTAAAGTGGTTCGCGTCGTGAGTGTTGGGGATTATTCAGTTGAATTATGTGGTGGAGTACATGTCCGTAATTCATCAGACATTGGTATTTTTAAAATTACCTCTGAATCAGGAATTGGAGCAGGCGTTAGACGTATTGAAGCTGTGACAAGCCAAGATGCATTTGCTATATTCCATGAAGAAGAAATGAGTTTAAAAACTATTTCTCATCTAGTGAAAGCACCTCAGTTGAAAGATACTGTATCTAAAGTTGAGCAACTACAAGAACAATTAAAAGAAGCTCTAAAAGAAAATGAGACTCTGGCTGCTAAATTAGCAAATGCTGAAGCAGATGATGTGTTTAAACAAGTTGAAACAGTTGGAGATATAACATATATTGCGTCACAAGTTCATGTGAAAGATATGACACAACTACGTCAACTAGCGGATCAATGGAAACAAAAGTCATTATCTGATGTGTTGGTGCTAGGAACGGTTCAAGGTGAAAAAGTTAATTTATTAGTTGGAATGACAAAAGAATTGAATGACAAAGGATATAAAGCGGGTGATTTAATCAAAGCTATTGCACTTAAAGTTGGTGGTGGCGGAGGTGGACGCCCTGATATGGCACAAGCCGGTGGTAAAAATCCAGCTGGTATGCCAGATGCGTTGAATGAAGTTAAAGTTTGGCTAGAATCGAAATAATAAAAAATGATAGGTCTTAATTTGAGACCTATCATTTTTTATTGAATGCATGGATCGTATTTTTTTGTACTTTTTTTAGATTGATCATTTCAAAATACATCAATTTATGGTATACTGATAGACGTTCTCATTTAATTAGGGGGCGTTACGGATTCGACAGGTATAATTGAGCTTGAATTGCGTTCCGTAGGTTACGTCTACGTAAAAACGTTACAGTTAAATATAACTGCTAAAAACGAAAATAATACTTTCGCTCTAGCTGCCTAAAAACAGCGAGTGAAGATCCTCTTGGCATCACCCATGTGCTCAAGTAAGGGTCTCAAATTCAGTGGGATACGTTAAACTTTTCAGTCTGTAAAGTTTAAAAGAGATTATCAGACTAGCAACATCTAAAGCCTGTTGTGCGGCAAAGGGTGACGCGAAATTTAAATAGTACAACTATGAGCGTAGATTTTTAAGTAGCAATATATTTGGACGCGGGTTCGACTCCCGCCGCCTCCATTTGTAGTTTTCGGAGGTTTTCGCTAAGTGTCAAAACGTTGTTTATTCAATGTTTTGACACTTTTTGTTTTCGCTAGTTTTCGCTAGTTTAAATGATATGGTAGTCAAAGCATGTAGATTATCACTAAAAATTGATAAAATTATTGAATCTTTCTGCCAATTGTTCTTTGGCTGCTTTTGAAACATGCGTATAAACATCCATCGTTGTCTGAACATCAGAATGACCTAATCGTGATTGCATGTTTTTTTTGATTTGTTTCTAATATATTATTGGCGTAATTTGAGTAATATCATAATGATAAAAGCAGGAAGTATATGATTCTTAACCATACGTTCTGTTTTCATTAAAATAGAATTTTTAACTGTTGTGTTATATTCTTCGTACCAACTCCAATTTCGTTGCTTTAAGTGTTTGGAAAGCTCTTCTAGTCGTACGAATTTCAGTATGAATTCGGAGATACATTTTAAGCATGTAAGCTTCAGTACCATCTTGTTTGGGTACTTCTTTATTACTGCCATTTGTATTTATCTTATATTTCTAGTAAAATAGGATATAGAAAAAAGCCTATTTTCTAGGCGATTTTTTGGTTAAGTACTCAGTTCTCTTGGTCGGGGAGTGGGTGCTTATTTTTATTTATATGTAATTAAAGTATGAAAACCTTCCATCTGGCCAGATAAACCTTGTCCTTGAATGGAATTTAATTTAATATCAACGATTTCATAACCATCATTTTGCATATTAGTAATAATTTGGTTTAATTGATTGGTATATTTATCATCAACACCAAAATTTTGGTTTAACCATTTGCTAAAGCTGTTGATCATTAGAACATGTGTCAAGCCATCTTTTTCATGAAGATTAACTTTTACTTCTTTTTCATAAATATTTGATGCTGCTATTTTTTGATTATTAGAAAATAACCCCATTTGTTTATCACACCTTATTAATCATTTAAGTGCTGAATAGCGTAGTCAGCTTCTTCTTGAGTGAATTGTTCCCCGTGCTCAGATGTCAATTGATCTCTGATAGCGTCTGGCGACATAGACATAGTATCTTGATATGTTTTAGCTTTTTCTAAAGCGTTTCTATTATAGTCTGTTTGCAAATTATCAACAGCATATTGTCCAGCTTCTGGTGAAAATTTTTCTCCGTATTCGGACGTTAACTGGTCATATATTCCTTGTTTAGACATAGACATTACATCAGAGTATGTTTTAGCTTTTTTTAAAGCAGATTTGTATTCTGTAGGAATTTTTTCTTCTTCTTTGGTACTAGAAGAAGATTTTATTTCTGATGATATTGTGGATTCTTCCTCTGTTATGGAATTTTTTTGTATAACTTCGTTACTAGAAGAAGCATTCGTTTTTTCGGCTTCGTCAGAATCGCCAGTTAAAGAACTTATAATTCCTGCCACTAAAATAATTGCAATTAAAATGAACCACCATTTTTTATAAAACGGTTTTTTCTCCTTCATCACATACTTTTTACCATTTTCGTTAACTATTTTCTTTTTAGACATTTCACTTCTCCTCCAATATGGTATAATCATATTTGTTATTAAACATCTAGGACATCACTCAAACTTTGGTCGGGGAGAGTGGTGTTTTTATTTTAATTATATCAAATGGAAGGCAATTATCAATGAAATTAATACCAGTCAAGCTGTTATATATGAAAGAGAGATACATGTTTTTTTAAGTTAGAAATTGTTGATGATAGTTTTTTTGAATATCAAATTGAATTTAGCTAGAATTTAGTTTCTTGTTAGTTTAGTATGAAAGAGCATTAATTGATTTTATTCTCTTCTATGCTGTAGTTTTTTTATTTCTTTCATCTCTGCTACGTTACTAAAATGTTTTAATAAAATTAAAATAAGGTTATAGTTGAATATAGAAGCAAAGATTGTAAAAGAGGTAGTTAAAAAGAACGTCCATCCATCGTAATCTGATTGTTTATCAGTTTCGGAATAATAGTCTTCCTCCTCTTCCTCCTCATCTTCAGAATATAAGTAGGTAAAGTCTTCTGTTAAATCTTTATTCTTTTGTACAGTACTACTAACTGCGTATGAAACAAATAGAGATGTGATGATACTAAGTATTAGAAAAATAACATTTAATTTTTTAAAAAAAGATATTAATCTTTTGCTTTCATCATCCATAATCAAATCATTTTGTTGCCACATATTAATTCCCCCAATAATGTTATTTAAATATTCATTATAAAACATATCTTCATAAAATACTAAATTATTTTATCTATCATTATATAGAATTATTTATTATTTTTTTGAGAAGGCTTTTGTTATAATGAAAGAGTTAAGGAAGGGGTGTACAACTACAGAGATGGATATTCTAGATTTTAATGATAGTGTTGAAGAAAAATATGGACACTTTTCTGAGGTTGGATTGAAAGTAACGGTAAAAGACAAAAGTATTTCAACCATAATTCCAGTGTCATTTTTAAGTGATTATAGCGGTATGTCTTTAGGGATCATGTGGGAGAGCGTGGGTTTTACTAACTATGAGGACATGGGATTATTTGGTTTGTATTATACAACTTGGGATAATATGAGATTTAATAAAGAAGAGAAAATCTTACATATCAAAGATATTAATGATATGGAACTGATTATTGAAGTATAGACAATAAAGAGGCCACAAAGCAATCTGAATGGTTGTACTTTGTGGTCTTATTTTAATATTTAAAGTAACTAGAAATCTCAGCAGCATGTGTCCCTGCAACATGTCCAGTAATGAAAGCAGCCGTGATGTTAAAGCCACCAGTATAACCATTAATATCAAGTAGTTCACCTGTAAAGAATAAGCCATTTAACTTTTTACTTTCCATTGATTTGGGTTGCACTTCTTTTAAATGAACCCCTCCACCTGTGACAAATGATTTATCTAAAGGGTAGGTATCATAAACGTTAAATTTAAAGGATTTTATTAAGGTGACAAGAGTTTCTAATTCAGATTCTGTCACTTGTTTAAACGGTGTTTGCCCCTCTATATGGGATTCATCAATTAAAAACTCTAAATAACGATCTGGTAATAGGTGTTTAAGGGCATTTTTAATTGATTTACTACCTTGTTCTTTTTGACTCACTAAAAGCTTACTTAATATATCTTGTTTGCTTTCTTTTGGAAGAGCGTCTAATGATAGCGTCACAAACTCATTTCCTTTTTTTAACTCTTGATTCACAAACATGCTACATCTTAGTGCTGCCGGACCAGAAACGCCGAAGTGTGTAAATAGCAGATCCATTTGATGAGAGACAATCTCTTTTTGATTTGCGTTTAATACAGATAACGTGACATCTCTAAGAGCAAGACCTTGCAATGTTTTTTTAGTAACGAATGCTTCCTTAGATTTTAGAGGTGATTCTGTTGGATATAGCTCAGTAATTGAGTGTCCCACTTTTTTTGCTAGTTTATAGCCATCTCCAGAAGATCCGGTATATTGATAGGTTTGTCCACCAGTAGATAAAATCACACAAGGGGCAAATAATTCTTGATTTGTATCAGTTAGCACACCTGTAACTTGTCCATCTTGATGGGTTATTTTCTTAACAGATGTCTTCATAACCAATGAAACATCTAGTTTTTTTAATTGATCTGCTAAGCCATCAACAATTGCTTTTGAAGTATTAGCCACCGGAAACATACGACCATGATCTTCTTCTTTTAAAGGGATATGATGTTCCTCAAAAAAGCTCATAATGTCATAGTTACTAAATTGTGAAAATGCACTATACAAAAATTTACCATTACCTGGAATAAATTCAATGATTTCTTCTGGTGGTCGGTTGTTCGTGACATTACAACGTCCACCGCCTGTTAATCGTAATTTTTTTCCGAGCATTCTATTTTTTTCTACGATAGCTACTTTTGCACCTTGTTCAGCAGCGGCAATGGCTGCCATCATACCACTTGTTCCGCCTCCAACGACGATAACATCAACATTCATGTTTGTTCCTCCTTTAACCGACTCCTAGTTTAACATAGTATCGATTAAATTTTTTGAAAATTCTGATGAAATTATTTTTTTATTTGTAAAAAATAAGCTATACTAAAACAAATGAAAAAAATAAGGTGTGTGATACGATGACAGAAGCAAGCAACTATTTAGAGAACATGATGGTAAAAGTCCAAATGAAACACGAGGGACAAACAGAATTTTTACAGGCTGTCAAAGAGTTTTTAAGCACCATAGAACCATTTTTAGAGAAAAATCCTGTTTACATTGAGAAAAATATTTTAGAGTTATTATTAATACCAGAACGATTAATTGAGTTTCGTGTTCCGTGGATGAACGATGCAGGCGAGTGGAAGGTAAATACTGGCTACCGAGTGCAATATAATTCAGCTTTAGGACCTTATAAGGGTGGACTTAGATTTCATCCAACTGTGAATCAAAGTATCATGAAATTTTTAGCCTTCGAGCAAATTTTTAAAAATAGTTTGACGTCACTTCCAATCGGCGGTGGTAAAGGTGGATGTGATTTTGATCCTAAAGGTAAATCTGATGGCGAAATCATGAGATTTTGTCAAAGCTTTATGCAAGAGTTACAGAAACATATCGGACCAGATCAAGATGTACCTGCAGGTGATATTGGCGTTGGTGGTCGAGAAATAGGGTATTTATTTGGTGAGTATAAGCGATTAAATGGTTATCATGCAGGAGTATTAACTGGAAAACCATTAGCCTATTGGGGAAGTTTAGCAAGAACAGAAGCGACTGGTTATGGATTGGTTTATTTTGTGAATCATTTGCTGCAAGATAGAAATCAATCACTAACAAATAAAAAAGTGTTGGTATCTGGCAGTGGAAATGTGGCTATTTACGCAATGGAGAAGGCTATGGAATTAGGCGCGCATGTTTATGGCTGTTCAGACTCTGCAGGATATATTATTGATAAAGATGGTATTGATTTAGACTTAGTCAAAGAGATTAAAGAAGTGCAACGAGGTAGAATTAGTTCTTATGTAGATGTCAAACCTAGTGCAACTTACTTTGAAGGAAATATTTGGTCAGCAAATTTAGACTATGATATCGCGTTACCATGTGCAACTCAAAATGAAATAACAGCACCGTTAGCAGAACAAATGGTGAAAAATGGAGTTATGCTAGTAGCAGAAGGAGCAAATATGCCGACAAGCCTAGAAGCACTGGCTATTTTGGTTGAGCAACAAATCATTTATTGTCCAGGTAAGGCAGCAAATGCTGGTGGAGTTGCTGTCTCTGCTTTAGAAATGGCTCAAAATTCACAGCGCTTGCCATGGACCTTTGAGCAAGTTGATAATGAGCTTAATCGTATTATGAAAAATATTTTTGAGACCTGTCGAGATACTGCCACAACTTATGCTGAATCTGATAATCTTTTAGCAGGAGCTAATATTGCCGGTTTTGAAAAAGTTGGAACGGCCATGATTAGTCAGGGGCTCGTTTAATCATATTAATCGATAATATCCTTTTTTTTCAGAAAATAAGATGAGAAAAAATGAAAAAGATGTTAAAATGGTGAGGTATTAGTGTAAAGATAGACACAGATAAATTTAGGAGGATGATTATGGCACACATTAATTTTGATTATTCTAAAGTTGGCAAATTTATTGGCGAACACGAATTAGGCTATATGCAAGCAGAAGTAAGTGCAGCTCATAAAAGTTTAAGAGAGGGAACTGGCGCTGGTAGCGATTATCTAGGTTGGATTGATTTACCAGTTAATTATGACAAAGATGAGTTCGCTCGTATTAAAAAAGCAGCAGAAAAAATCCAATCCGATTCAGAGGTTTTAATAGTCATTGGAATTGGTGGGTCATATCTAGGTGCGAAGGCAGCCATCG
Organism: Vagococcus sp.; assembly: GCA_052104115.1. Taxonomy (GTDB): domain Bacteria; phylum Bacillota; class Bacilli; order Lactobacillales; family Vagococcaceae; genus Vagococcus. The sequence goes on from JBQELZ010000004.1 coordinate 51,913, forward strand.
ACTTTTTAAATCATTCATTCTACAATCTTTTAGACGGTGACGAACGTAAAGCACCTCAAGTATTTTTTGCTGGAAACAGTATTAGCTCATCGTATTTAGCGGACTTAATCCATGTGATTGGTGACCGTGATTTTTCAGTTAATGTTATTTCAAAATCAGGGACAACAACAGAACCTGCTATTTCATTTAGAGTTTTTAAAGAATTACTGATTAAAAAATATGGTAAAGAAGAAGCAAACAAACGCATTTACGCGACAACAGATAAAGAAAAAGGCGCAGTAAAAGTTGAAGCAGATGCAGAAGGATGGCAAACATTTGTTATTCCTGATGATATCGGCGGACGTTTTTCTGTATTGACTGCAGTTGGTCTATTACCAATCGCTGTGACTGGAGCTAATATTGATGAGTTAATGTTAGGAGCTGCTGATGCACGAAACGCTTACCAATCCGATGATTTAGAGACAAATGAAGCGTATCAGTATGCTGCGTTACGTAATGTACTATATAGAAAAGGCAAAGTAACTGAGTTATTAATCAATTATGAACCAAGTCTTCAATATTTCTCTGAATGGTGGAAACAATTGTTCGGCGAATCAGAAGGAAAAGACCAAAAAGGCATCTATCCATCAAGTGCTAATTTTTCAACAGATTTGCATTCACTTGGACAGTATATTCAAGAAGGTCGCCGTAACATCTTTGAAACCGTAATTAAGGTAGATAAAGCACGTCATTCGTTAACGATTCCAACGATGGAGCAAGATTTAGATGGATTAGGCTATATCGAAGGGAAAGAAATAGATTTTGTTAACACAAAAGCATTTGAAGGAACATTACTGGCTCATACAGATGGAGATGTGCCGAATTTTGTGATTACAATTCCAGAAACAAATGCCTACACATTAGGTTATTTAATGTATTTCTTTGAAATAGCTGTTGGTATTTCAGGCTATTTAAACAGTGTGAATCCATTCGATCAACCAGGAGTGGAAGCATACAAGAAAAACATGTTTGCTTTATTAGGTAAACCAGGATTTGAAGACTTAGCAAAAGAACTTAACGAACGCTTGTAGGATAATCTCAAAAAGCACTCGACAATGTTTGTCTGAGTGCTTTTTGCATTCTAATAAATAGATGTAGATCATATTATTTTTTTGGTGTCAGAGTAACGACATCTCCACCTTTTTTACCTGTAGGGGTTAGTAAGATATCCTCATTCACTTTAGATAATTTGAATGTTCCGTTAATATCTAGAGTATCGCTTTTTAATATGAGTTTGTTATCATCAACTTTATAAGTCACCTTAAACTCAATGTCATCAAGCATTTTTTTCGCTAAATCTTGTCCTAACTTTTCCGTATCACTTTCTTGATCGTTATCAATATCAAATGAATCAGGATCTAATTTTACAACAAGAATATCAGGTTGAAAATCAAAGAGTAGCGTAACGTCTTCTTCGTCAGACTGTCTAACTGTAGTCCATTTATTTTGGGCTAATGTTTCTTTTGTAATACTGTTGACACAACCTGACAAGATAAAGAGACTTATCAATATGAGGCTGATATTTTTTATTTGTTTCATTTCATGTCCTTCTTTCTGGGTCCTTTTCTTATGACTAGTATAACAAATTTATTGACGTATAAGCGAAATGTTCCGCCATAAAATTCAAATATTTGGTATTATGGAGATATCAAAATAATAAAAAGGGTGAGATATATGACACACAAGAAACGATGGTTGTACGGTTTGATTCTGCTATCAGGTATCATGATGTTAGCAGGTTGCCAAGACATAATGAATTCATTCAAACAATTTGAACAAAGTTTTAAAGGGCTAGAAATGACTGTTAGAACCTATGACGAACAGAGTCAGGTCATGGATAAAGTGTCTGGTAAATCAGTGAAAATTGAACGAGATGATAGTTTTGATAGCTCTGAAGAAAGTAAAGATTCTAGTGTTATTCAACTAACAATTGGCCGAAACGAAATGCATCACGTGGGTTCTTCGATGGTTATTGAAGAAAAAGGGTTAGAAAATGTATTTGATGCGTATACAGAAAAGGTAGATATTGAAGATACCAAACGAAGTGTCCCTATTGTGAATTCTTTGGTCAACGATTTCAGAAATTCGTTTACTGGAAAAAGTAAGGTGGTATTAATTCGAAGTCAAAATGGGACACCACTTGCGACTTATGCTGGAAATAAAGTATCCATGTACAAGACTGATGTACCAAAGAGTACAGGCCTAATGATTGATGGTAAATACTTATTTATTTATCGGTGTGATTTTACGATTTATGATAAAGAATTACTTCTTGAACATTAAAAAATCGTAAGAATTTGTTATAATATACCTGACTATAATGTAATTATTTTCACAAACTAAAGTTAATCGCTTCCAATTATGGTATGATTTGCTTGTAAAAAAAATTGGGGGTATGTCAAATGGCTATTGAAAAATTTAACGCAGTGGTAGAAAATGTATCAGGATTACAAGTATCATGTAAAGCAAGAGATTTTGAATTTGTATTAGATGAGCCCAAAAATTTAGGCGGTACAGATACAGGGATGAATCCTGTTGAAGCATTGTTAAGTTCGCTAGGAGCTTGTAAAGTGATTGTTGCTAAGAGTTTTGCAAGACTGCATAAAATCAATTTAAAAAGTATTCGTATCGAATTAGAAGGTGAACTAGATACAGATGGATTCATGGGAAAAAATAAAGATACTAAAATCGGTTTCTCAAAAATTGTTTCTAATTTTTATATAGAAGCGGATAATACAGATGAAGAAATCCAAGCATTTGTAACATTTATCAATAACACATGTCCAGTAGCTGACACAATAAAAAATGCGCCGGTTATGGAAACATATATCATTAAGTAATTAAATGGAAAGTCTTAGTGACAATTGTCACTAAGATTTTTTTGTTACATTTAAAGAAAAAAGAGAAAAATGATTTAACAAATTTTGATTATTTTGCTATAATGCAACATGAACAAGTTAAGAAAGGAGCATTGTAATGGCAAAAAAAGAGTCGCAAGGCAAATCAAAATTGGCTTTAAAAATTGTTTTCGCTGTGTACATTATTGAGATGATTTGGTTCTTTTATTCACAAATCATCAGCAAAGCCATGAATGGGCAAAAAATTGACATTGCATCTGAGGAATTAGCAATTATTTTAGTTATTGGATTACTAGCATGCATCGTCTTCTTAGTGTTAAAACGCTCAAGAAAAATTGGGGGCATATTAATCGCTGTTTTATTAGTTAGTGTGATTGGCTTCTGCATAATAGCTCCGTTATTTGATGTGTATATTCCAGTTATTTGGCAAATCGTACATAGTTTAAAGTAGATGTTGATGCTATCAACATCTTTTTTTGTTAAACCCGTATGAAAAAAGGTAAAATCACTGATATTAGTTTTTTTCTGAAAGCAGGTATGATAAACTGTATGTAATTGAATTAAAGGAATGATAAACTATGTTAGCTCCTTCAGATAAAAGAAAGCATTTTAGATTTCCTGTTTATGAAGATGAAACAGGGGTTAAATTAACGAAAAAAAATAATAGAGGGTTTTTAAGAGACGTCTTAGACGATGGCTTTGATTATAAAACAAGTCGTATACCAGAAATGAAAGACATGTCTCCAAGAATTATGGAACTTGATCCAGTTGAAATGGTGGATGCACCAGATTATTTTGGTACTGATGGTTTGCCGGATGTAAATGAAGTAGTTGAAGCACCTAGATCGATTAAAAAAGAGAGAACTGCATTTGAGGAGAAAAAAGTAACATTAAAGCAGGCAAAACCAAGAGATACTGCTACGCATAAAGCAGGGAAAAATTTATATGCTGAACCCAAAACAGCGTCTTTCAAAGCACCTCAATCTTCATTTTCGAATAAGTACTATGAAATGGATGCTTATGGTCATGCGAAGCATCGAAAGATTGAGAAAAAGAAGGCATCATTCGAGTCATCTTATCATCTTCCTGGAGAAGTTGATAAAACGATGTTTCGACCAAAACATATACCAGCGTCTTTGATAGAAGAGGACGCCAATTATGAGCGTCCAAGACATAATAGAGAGACTATTGTTGACGAATTGAGAAAAGTATCTTCCTCTAATTTATTGTTGATGGAAGAACCCGATTTAGATGACGAAACTGTGATGGAACAAGGAAATCAAGCCATTTCAGGCTCGAAGAAAAAGAATCAACGATTAGAGAAATCTTTATCTGGAATTATTGCAGATGAAGCAACACCACATATGGATAATAATTATTTCGATTAGTTTGATACTTACATCGGTCGGACAAACCGTGTAAGTATTTTTTATTGATTATTAATGTAAAATGTACGATAATATTGGTCGTACGTAATAAAATATTAAGAGTTATCCTAAAAAAGAAAAGGGGATTTTTATGGAAATTCATAAAAATAAAACATATCATTTTGTTGGCATTAAAGGATCAGGCATGAGCTCATTAGCATTACTATTGCATCAAAAAGGCTATCATGTACAAGGATCTGATGTAGAAAAATATTTCTTTACCCAACATGAATTAGAACGTGAAGGAATTTCAATGTTCCCATTTAGCAAAGAAAACATTAAAGATGATTTAGTTATTATTGCTGGAAATGCTTTTCCAGATACACACGAAGAAATTCAAGCGGCCTTAAAAAAAGGATTACAAGTTATCAGATATCATAAATTCTTAGGTGATTTTATTCAAAATTTCACTAGTATCGCTGTAACAGGTTCACATGGTAAAACGAGTACAACAGGCTTGTTAGCACATGTTTTAACAGGTATTGAGCCAACTAGTTACTTAATTGGTGATGGAACGGGACATGGTGAACCAGATGCGTCATTCTTTGCTTTTGAAGCGTGTGAATACCGTCGTCATTTCCTCGCCTATTCTCCAGACTATGCCATTATGACCAACATAGACTTTGATCATCCAGATTATTATAAGAGTATCGATGATGTATTTGATGCGTTTCAATCTTTTGGTAGTCAAGTTAAAAAAGGCATCGTAGCATTTGGAGACGATGTGTATTTAAGAAAACTGAAGACCACTGCTCCCATTTATTATTATGGGGTTAAAGAGTCAGATGATTTCCAAGCGAAAAATATTTTACGGACAACAACAGGTTCTGAATTTGATGTTTATCACAAAGGTGAAAACATCGGGCATTTCTCCCTACCTGCATATGGCCTACATAATGTGTTAAATGCACTAGGCGTTATAGCTATTAGTTATCTTGAAACATTAGATATGGGAGACGTTGCCACTGAAATGGTAAGTTTTGGTGGAGTGAAACGCCGTTTTAGTGAGAAAAAAGTAGACGATATGGTAATTGTCGATGACTATGCTCATCACCCAGCTGAAATAAAGGCAACTATTGATGCTGCTAGACAAAAATACCCAGATAAAGAAATAATTGCAGTATTCCAACCGCATACATTTACTAGAACTGTTGCTTTACTAGATGAATTTGCAGAGTCATTGGATTTGGCAGATAAAGTATATTTATGCGATATTTTTGGATCTGCTAGAGAAGAAGCAGGAACAGTGAAAATTGAAGATTTAGGCGATAAAATTAATAAAGGTGGAGAGGTAATCTCTGTTGACAATATGTCTCCATTACTTGACTATCATAATGCAGTAATGATTTTTATGGGAGCAGGAGATGTTCAAAAATTCGAACTAGCTTATGGTAAATTATTAGGTAGTACAAGACGTAATAATATGTAAATCAAGCATAGTGTTTGATAGCATGATGGGGGTCATTCATAAAATGTTAAATCATCAAAGAAAAGATGGGAAAACCATCGATGAATTGGTAGAAGGTGAATCGTTAAGTATTACAGAAACAATTGAGGATAGTCAGTTATTATTGTATCTTGGACTAACAAACGATGCGAATCCTTTGTTTATTCAACATGATTACACAGATAAAACAGATTACGGTCAACCAATTGTTCCATCTATTATGTTAATGGGTGTTATTTCAAGTACAATCTCTAAGCATTTACCTGGACCTGGTTCTAATATCGTTAATCTTTCGTTTAACTTAATCCAGCCAGTGCACCATTATGACACACTGACATTTCATTTTGAAGTGATTAAAATAGATAAAATGAAAGAAGTTGTGACGATTTCTGTTCGAGCACATAACTATGAAGACCAACGAGTGTTAGATTCAGTTGTTATGGTAAAACTAACAAAAATAAAACGATTTGAAGAAAAGGAAGTGACTGCACATGATGGACAATAATCAAAACGTCTCAAAGACAACAGGATTATCACAGTTTTTTAGTAAAGTGTATGGATACTTAGGATTAGGGCTTGCCGTAAGTGGTGTAACGTCGTACTTAGTATTAAATGTGTTTTTTGAGCAGGTAGCTAGATTTGTTAATGCTAGTTCGTTTTCAATCTTATTACTGTGGATAGCTCAAATGGCTTTAGTGGTTTACTTAGGCAAAAGCGCATTTTCTGATTCTAAAAACTCAATAGTAGGATATATTGCCTATTCTGCATTGACAGGAGTGACACTTGGCATCACATTATCACTTTATGCTCCGGGCACTATTGTTGCAGCTTTTGTGACAACTGCTGCGACATTTATCGGGATGTCACTAGTAGGAGTGTTTGTTAAGAAAGATTTAAGTGCTATGGGACACGCTCTTTATAGTTTAGTGATTGGTATTATTATCGCTAGCTTATTGAATATGTTCTTATTGAAGAGTAGCCCAGTAGATTTCTTTATATCACTAGCAATGGTTGTTGTATTTTCTGGATTAACAGCATACGATAATCAGAAAATAAAAGTATTTTATCAACAATACGGCGACCAAGCTACATCAAGTTTAGCGATTTATTGTGCACTGACATTGTATTTAGACTTACTTAATTTATTCTTAGCATTCTTAAGAATTTTTGGTCGTGACTAAAACAATCTATTTAACATATAAGTATTCCGCTATTTAGTATAGCGGAATACTTTTTTTGTTATAGTTGACGTATAACGATAATTGTTATAGTATGTGTATAACAAGGAGGGTAATATGTTGATTCAGATAAATGTTTCTAGTTCGATTCCATTGTATACACAACTAATTTATGAAATTAAAAAGAATATTGTTGTTAGTGATAGTGTTCAAGTGATGCCAAGTGTGAGGCAATTAGCCAGTGATATAGGGGTCAATTTACATACTGTAAATAAAGCGTACAAGCAATTGGAAAAAGATGGGGTACTAGTAAAAACAACAAAGGGATTTCAAAGTAAACCTTTAGATGATATAACCATTCCTAGTCATGTCATGATAGAGTTTAAAGAAAAGTACCGAGAGCTGTTGGTGGACGCAGATATTTATAAGCTTTCTAAAATGGATTTGACTCGTATAAAAGAACAACTGCAACATGAATTAATAGATGGAGGGGATGCATGATGGGATATATAGTTATGTCGATTATGACGGTATTATTAATGTCCATAACAATGATTGTCACACCGATTGTTGGAAGAAAAAGTAGCCAATTTGGTGTGACGATTCCGATGGAGCTGCAAGATGTCGATGAATTAAATAAAATAAAGAAAAAATTTATAGCATTCAATGTCGTTCAGTTATTTGTTTTACTTGTTCCACACGTTTACATGTTTGTTTACCGAGATACGTTAGATTTAAGTCAGGTGATGTCTGTTTATATGATTCTTGAAATGCTAGTCTATACGGTTGTCAGTTTCTTACTGTTTTTAACGAGTAGAAGAGATGTTTTGGAGTTAAAAAGTACGTTTTTAGCATCAAATGGTGAAACATTCGGTGATAAAATAGTAGTAGATACGTCTTTTAGGCAAGATAAGTTGATTGTTCCGAATTGGTTATTTCTTATGACAAACGGATTGATTATTTTTTTAGTCATAGCATGGACTGGATTTTATTATCATGATTTTCCAGAAACCATTGTGACAAATTTTGACATTCATATGAGTCCAACTCATGAGGTTGTTAAAACTTGGCAAACTGTATTGGCACTACCAGTTATTCAACTGATGATGCTTTTGACACTGTTTATTTCAAATCAGTCATTTTTTAGGGCGAAACAACAACTTTCATCCAACCAGAAGACTGTCTATAAAAAGAATAATCAACGATTTCGATACTGGTCATCTGTTAGTTTGTTTATCATCTCAATAATGACACAAATCTTACTAGCGTTTACTCAAGTGGGGTCTATGTTAGGGTATGTCAATGGTTTATTATTTTTAGCCATTATGATAACTTATTTAATTGTGACACTTGGATTGTCCTTTTTGGTGTCTTTTAAATATGGGCAAAGTGGTGAAAGGGTTTTAAAAAATGCTGTATATGATACTTTCGATGATGATAAAAATTGGAAATTGGGGATTTTTTACATAGACAAAGAAGATCCCACCGTTTGGGTAGAAAAAAAGTACGGAGTAGGGACGACATTAAATTTTGCTAGATGGCAAAGTTGGGCATTCTTTTTGTTTATTTTGATAGGACCAATAGCAGTGGCGATGTTTCTTTTGTAAAAAAGAGATATCGTCTTCTTTTTCTTTATTTTTAGCAAAGTTAAGATAATTTTGATAGAATAGATTGAATAGTTAAGAATGGAGTGTCACGATGAAAAAAAATAAATTATTATTAGTCGATGGAAATAGTATCGCCTTTAGAGGGTTTTATGCACTCTATCAATCTTTGGAGAGGTTTAAAAATAATAATGGGCTTCATACAAATGCTTTATATGCCGTTCACAATATGTTAGAAAATGTCTTAGCATCAGAAAAGCCTACTCATGTATTGGTTGCCTTTGATGCTGGTAAAACAACGTTTAGACACGCTTTTTATGATGATTACAAGGCAGGAAGAGCAAAGACGCCAAGTGAATTTAAAGAACAAATGCCTTATTTAAGAGACTTAATTGAAGCATTAGGAATGGTTCATTATGAATTATCTGAGTATGAAGCAGATGATATCATAGGAACGATGGCAAAACAGGTAGATCCTGAACTATTTGATGTGGTTGTTTTATCTGGGGATAAAGATTTAACTCAGTTAGCATCCGATAATATTAAAGTAAATGTTACGGTAAAAGGTGTCAGTGAAATAGAATCATATACACCAGAGCATATCATGGAAAAATATGGACTGAGACCCTCTCAAATTGTTGATATGAAAGGTTTGGCCGGAGATCAATCGGATAATATACCAGGTGTAACCAAAATTGGCGAGAAAACAGCAATCAAATTGTTGAAAGAATACGACACAGTTGAAGGTGTTTATGAGAACGTTGAAGGTATGAAAAAAAGCAAAATGAAAGAAAATCTGATAAATGAAAAAGAGATTGCTTTCATGAGCAAGCGATTAGCTACAATTGACACAGATAGTCCCATTACTATTGGTATTGACGAATTAGGATATACGGGGAAAGATTTAGATAAATTAATTCCTTTTTATAGAGAAATGGATTTCAAATCATTTTTAGCAAAATTAGATACTAGTTCAATCGATGTATTATCTGAAGAAAAAACAGATATAGTGTATCAAGTGGTAGAAGAAGTATCTGAAGAGATGTTTGAAACAGATATGAGTTTATATGTAGAAATGCTAGATGATAATTATCACATTTCCCCAGTTGTTGGTGTAGCGTGGGGAAATGATGAACGATTTTTTGTGAGTTCCTCAGAAATTGTGTTAGATAGCCCAATTTTTTCTAACTGGTTAAGCAATGACGAGATGACGAAAAAGGTATATGATTTTAAACGAACCTATGTTGCGTTAAGTAGATATGGACACGTACTAAATGGTGTGAAGTTTGATGCTCTGCTAGCTGCCTATTTAGTTGACTCGACAAATAACAGTGAGGATATTTCAGAAATAGCCAATACATATGACTATTATGACATTGACCGAGATGAAGCAGTGTATGGTAAAGGTGCTAAAAAAGGAGTCCCAGACTCAACAGATATGTTACACGAGCACTTGACTAGAAAAGTTCGAACCATCCAATTTTTATATGGTGTCTTATCAGATGATTTGGAAGAAAAAAATCAAAAAGAACTATTTTATGATATCGAATTACCGTTAGCTCGTATTTTAGCAGACATGGAAATTGAAGGAATCACTGTTAATGCCAGCCGTCTGCAAGAAATGAAAGGTGAATTTGCTGAGAAACTATCAGAGATTGAGAAGAAAGTGCACGAAGAAGCAGGAGAAGAATTTAATTTAAATTCACCTAAACAGTTAGGTGTAATTTTATTTGAGAAAATGAAACTTCCCGTCATTAAAAAAACAAAAACAGGTTACTCAACTGCGGTGGACGTATTAGAAAAATTAAAGGGTGAGTCCCCAATTATAGACGATATTCTAACCTATCGACAAATTGCTAAAATTCAATCAACCTATGTAGAAGGCTTGTTGAAAGTCATTTTTGAAGACAATAAAATTCATACGCGTTATGTTCAGACGCTTACTCAAACAGGTCGTCTGAGCTCAGTGGATCCAAATCTTCAAAATATACCAATTCGTTTAGAAGAAGGAAGAAAAATTCGTCAAGCATTTGTTCCAAGAAAAAAAGACTGGCAATTGTTTTCATCTGATTACTCTCAAATTGAGCTTAGGGTGCTAGCCCATATTTCTAATGATGAGCATTTGAAAGAAGCGTTTATCGAAGGACAAGATATTCACGCAAGTACTGCGATGCGTGTGTTTGGCATCGAAAATGAAGCCTCAGTAGATGCAAACATGAGAAGGCAGGCAAAAGCCGTCAACTTTGGTATCGTTTATGGTATCAGCGACTATGGCTTGTCTCAAAATCTTAATATTACGAGAAAAGAAGCACAAACATTCATTGATCGTTATTTTGAAAAATACCCTGGTGTGAAAGAGTATATGGAAAGCATCGTCAGAGAAGCTAAAGAAACAGGTTACGTGGAAACACTTTACCATAGAAGACGTTATTTACCTGATATCAATGCTAGAAATTTCAATGTTCGCTCGTTTGCAGAAAGAACTGCTATTAATACTCCGATTCAAGGAAGTGCAGCGGATATTTTAAAAATAGCCATGATTCAAATTGATCAACGATTAAAGGAAGAAAAGATGGAAGCAACGATGCTATTACAAGTACATGATGAGCTTGTATTTGAGGCGCCAAAATCTGAAATAGATAAATTGCAACGTATTGTTGAGGAAACGATGGAGCATGCTGTAGAATTAAGTGTCCCATTAAAGGCGGATAGTAGTATTGGCGATACATGGTATGAAGCCAAATAAATCGTTAACCTGATGTCATAAGATATCAGGTTTTATATATAAGAAGGAGAAAATAAATGCCAGAATTACCAGAGGTAGAAACTGTAAGAAAAGGATTAGAACAATTAGTTATTGGAAAAAAGATTGCATCAGTAGACGTACATTGGGGGAAAATTATTGAAGCTCCGGAACCAGATTTATTCAAACTACAATTAGTAGGTGAAACCATTGAATCAATGGAAAGACGAGGTAAATACTTAATCTTTAAATTGACTCATTTTGATATGATTAGTCATTTGAGAATGGAGGGAAAGTATGAGTTTCATTCAAGTGGCGATCAATTAGAAAAACATACACACGTTATCTTTAAATTTACAGATGAAACAGAACTAAGGTATTTAGATGTGCGAAAATTTGGTCGGTTGGTGTTGGTAAAAAAAGACACATCACCACAGTATAAAGGGATAATCAAGCTAGGACCAGAGCCTGTCGAGGAGTCATTTTTACTTGCTCCATTTAAAGAGGCTTTAAGTAAAAGAAAAAAAGCAATCAAACCTTTATTGTTAGACCAAACTCTTGTGACTGGTTTAGGAAACATTTATGTTGATGAAGCATTATTTAGATCGCATATACACCCCGAACAAGAAGCCAACACATTGCTATCGGATGAGATCGTTCTCTTGCATCAAGGGATTATTGATGTTTTAGGTGAAGCGGTGGAAGCTGGTGGCACGACAATCAGAAGCTACTTAAATGCACTTGGTGATGCTGGTACATTTCAAGTTGCCTTAGCTGTTTATGGTAAGACGGGGGAGCCTTGTCAAGTGTGTGGGTCAGACATTATAAAAACTAAAGTTGCACAGAGAGGAACGCACTATTGTAAAGTGTGCCAAGTGTATCATAAAAGAGAGGTAGATTAGGAATGAGTTATATTCTAGGTCTAACAGGTGGCATATCATCTGGGAAAAGTACTGTCAGTCGGTATTTTATTGAAAAAAAGATTCCTGTTATCGATGCAGATATGGTTGCTCGAGAGGTGGTTCAACCTGGAGAAAAAGGATTAGAGCGTATTGTTTATCATTTTGGAACATCGATTTTACAAAGTGACGGCAGTTTGAACAGGAAGAAACTCGGTAACATTATTTTTGAGAATGCTGTAGAACGCGAGACGCTAAATGCCTTGTTGTCCTCTGAGATTAGTGACCGAATAGATGACTACATTGCACAAGCATCCAAAAATAATCCCCCTCTTATTGTGCTAGATATTCCATTGCTATTTGAAGGGGGATACTCAGAGAGAGTTGATGAGATAATGGTTATCTATGTGTCGAAACAGACCCAGTTAAAAAGATTAATGGCTAGAGATAATGTTTCAAGAGAAGAAGCTTTAAGTCGTATAGACAGTCAATTGTCACTTGAAAAAAAAGCAAGGTTAGCAAACGTCAAGATTAATAATGAATACAGTTTAGAGGATACCATTCGTCAAGTAGAATTATGGTTGACTCATTTTTATGAAAACACTAAGTAAAAGTGGTATATTACTTAGTGTTTTTTGCTGTAAATAGTGATACTATACCTTTACCTAATCGTCATGTTATAATAAGCATACTATTACATATTATCAGTACATACTGAATGAGATAAAAAGAGGTGGAACACATGCAATGTCCAAAATGTCATTATAACGGTTCAAGAGTGGTAGACAGTAGGCCAGCAGATGATGGCCGTTCTATCCGAAGACGTAGAGAATGTGAAGAGTGTGCCTATCGTTTTACAACATTTGAGCGGGTAGAGGTGACACCGCTGTTAGTTGTTAAAAAGAATGGGGCTAGAGAAGAGTTTAATCGTGATAAAGTCTTAAGAGGATTAATTAGATCAGCCGAAAAAAGACCCGTTCCGATTGAAAAAATGGAACAAATTGTCGATACAGTTGAAAATCGAATTAGAAGTCTTGGTGAAAATGAGGTATCTACAACATTAATTGGTGAATATGTTATGGAAGACTTGGTTAATCTAGATGAAATTGCTTATATTAGATTTGCAAGTGTGTATCGTCAATTTAAAGACATGAGTGTTTTCTTACAAGAGCTACAAGAAATCATTGATAAAGAAAATGATGAGTAATATCAGAAAGCGAGCGGTATAGTTTGAATGAAGCATGGGAACAATTAAAACCTAAAGATAGTTTTTCTGTCGTACTTGGAAATCATATAGGAGATATAGATTATAAGGTACTCAATTTATTGTACCAGCCTATTATAGGGATTGATGCATATGGCTTGATGAATACGTTACTTGTAGAGAGTGACATCATGCGCCAAACAAATCAACCTCAGTTTTTGCATACGATATTATTAGATCGATTAGATTTGGGGATACCTCAACTCTACCAAGCTCGGGTTAAATTGGAAGCTGTAGGCTTATTAAAAACGTTTGTCCGCTTAACAGATAGTCATCGTCATTTTGTATATGAAATTCAAAAGCCTTTAGACCCTGGTGTTTTTCTATCAGATGATGTCTTGTCTTTGCTGCTATTAGAAAAAATTGGTGAAGAACGTTTAAAAGTAATGGCAGACAAGTTTTCGTTTAAACGCCAAGATATGGAAGACTACACAGAAGTGACACGAAACTTTATGCAAGTCTTTCCTTTTGATCCGCTGATGTTAAGCAGTTATCAGGAAAGTTTAAGTCAAATAAAAGAAAAAGTAATAGTAAAGGAAGAGACAGCGACTGTTCAGTTAAACATAGCAACATTTGATTGGGATTTTTTCTTACAGACATTAGGAAGTCTCCCAGTTGATAATGACCAATTAACAAAAGAGTTAAAAAAAACCATTGAAACATTTCATTATTTATATGGTATCAATGAATTGGATATGCAAGACTACATCAAACAATCATTAGATTATGTTACAAATAAAGTAAATGTTAAGGAATTTAAGCAACTTGTTTACAAACAATACCATAAACGTAGAAAACAAAATGATGTACCTGCAATGCCTGAGACAGATATAACGGCAAACTTGACAGTGACAGAAAAGAAGACCTTAAAGGAAAACACATTAAAATTAGACGGATTTTCTGAAGGTGAGATAGCCGTATTAAAGGCATGTGAGAGTACACCCCCTATGATATTTTTAAAGGCATTAAAAACACAAAAAAAGGGGTTTGTCTCCAGCAATGAACGCTGGACTGTAGAAAATTTGAAAACTCAATCAGGGTTACCTGATGCAGTGATTAACGTGTTGATTCACTATATGCTTGTTGTACAAGGGCATTCATCCTTAAATCAAAACATGGTGAATAGCATTGCCAATGATTGGAGTCAGTCACAAATATATGCGCCTGAAACGGCACTAAATAAAGTAAAAGAATTTCAAGAATCTAGAACAGCGGCACAAACGACTAAAAAACGTTCTTATAATAAAGGACAGGTCAGAAAAGAAACATTACCAGATTGGGCACAAGAAACAAATCGACGAAAAGAGACACCTCTTTCTTCTGAAGAGCAAGCCTTCTTTGAAGAAGAGCTACGGAAGTTAAACAGCAATCGAAAGGACGGTGATCATTAATGGAAAATATTGGAAAAGGGCTAGAAGAAACGCTTAAAACCAATAACTTAGCAGGTAAATTTGAAAAAATAATGGCAGATGTTCTTGGGGATGAAGATGTTCAGACCTTTATTAATCATCACCGAGAAGACCTATCTGATAATGATATTATGAAAAGTTATGCGAAACTATATGAATTTGTGCAAGAGAAGAAAAAGTTTCAATTAAATGATCCAAGCATGATAGCTCCTGGATATGAGCCAAAATTGTTTATGAATTTTCATTATATAGATGTGACCTATGTACCAACCGAATCACTCTTAGAAAAACAAGCTGAAGCGGAGATTAGAAATCGAGTCAAAGCGATGGATATGCCAAAGGATATTCGAGAGGCTAGGTTAGAAAGGTTCGATATGACAAATGAACGAAAAGAAGCATTTGCAGAGGCCATTCGTTTTATAAATTCTTATGAGGATAATCCTAAGAGATTTCACCAAGGTTTGTATTTACAGGGAACATTTGGCGTTGGAAAAACATATTTACTCGGATCGATTGCCAATTCATTAGCCGAAAAAGGCTTCAAAACTACGTTGGTTCATTTTCCAACTTTTGCTGTAGAAATGAAACAATCTATTGCCAAAGATACGGTTGGAGAAAAATTAGATGCTGTTAAAAAATCGCCAATATTAATGATTGACGATATCGGAGCGGACTCTATGAGCAGTTGGATAAGAGATGATATTTTAGGTGTGATTTTACAATATAGGATGCAAGAACAATTGCCGACGTTCTTTTCATCAAATCTAGACATGAAGCAGTTAGAAAATGAGCATTTACGCGTGTCTCAGCGTGGAGAAGATGAGCCTTTAAAAGCAAAAAGAATTATGGAGCGTATCCGATTCTTATCAAAAGAAATCAATATGATTGGGCAAAACAGACGGATTTATGAGTAAAAAGTGATAAAACGAGTGACTTTTTTGATTGAAACAAAAACTAATTGACAAAGGAAAACGAGCCTAGTATAATTATTTTTGTTGCTTAAGGGGTGATATAATGAAATGGGCATTAGCTGAGCTAAACAAATATAGAAATAGTCAACTTGAGTTTGACGAAACATTGGATTTAGAACAGTCTTTAAAAGAGAGAGAGTCAACGATTTTAGCTTTGACACCTGTTAAAGTAAATGGCTTTATTCGAGTGGACAAAGAGAGTTACTTATCTCATTTTACGTTAGACACATGTATAACGTTACCCTCATCACGCTCTTTAGAACCTGTGGATGTATCGTTAAATTTAACGATAGATGAAGAATACATGACACATGCTCAGATGGAGCTACTTGTGGATGTATCGGAAGATGATAAAAGCTTGATTATGCTTTTAGAAAAAGACATCATCGATTTAACAGAAGCTGTAGAGGATTTTATTTTATTGAATTTACCTTTACAAGTGTTAACTGAAGCAGAAAAAGAAGCGACAGACTTGCCAAAAGGCGACTTTTGGAGTATTGTTTCTGAGGAAGAGTTTTCGACTAATCGAGATTCTGAAATGGAAATTGAAGTAGATCCTCGTCTTGCTAAATTATCTGAACTGTTCGCAGCAGAAGATGATGAGTAAGATTGGAATATATGTGTCTTTCATGACACGTATTAAGTTTTAAGGAGGTGTAAGTCAATGGCAGTACCAGCTAGAAAAACGTCAAAAGCTAAAAAAGCAAAACGTCGTACTCATTACAAATTATCAGCTCCAGGTTTAACAGCTTGCAGTAACTGTGGTGAAATGAGAAAAAATCATCATGTATGTCCTTCTTGTGGATTTTATGATGGAAAAGATGTTATGACTAAAGAAGCATAAGACATTTTAATGAAAATGTTTAAAAAATCGTAGACTAACCATGGAGTCTACGATTTTTTTCATACAAAAAGCATGCAACAACTAGTGTTGCATGCTTATTTTTTTTGATTAAATCCAAAAGGTACTTTGCTTTCAGTGCCATTTTTGATACGAGTTAGGTTATCTTTATGTCTATAAATGATAAAAAGAGTAATTAGAATAGCCAGTGTTGTCAATAACCAATCTTGTTGAGCTAAAATACTTGGAACAAAGAGTGGCAATACTAAGGTTGATAAAGTAATCAGAATGGCACTAACCATACTAGCAAAACTAACCATACTACTTAAGTACAATAAAACAACAAATAAACTTGCTGAATAGATGAAAAATGGTGGGCTATAGGCTAATAGCATACCTGCACTTGTAGCAACTGCTTTTCCTCCCTTAAAGTGACCAAAAATTGGAAAAGTATGACCAAGAATCGCTAAAACACCAAACCAAAGTGGGTTAATGGCTAAACCAAACCAGGTTGGCAACATGGTTGCAGCGGTCCCTTTCAAAATATCCATAAAAAGCACAACAATTCCTGCTTTTGTTCCTAAAACACGAAACGTATTCGTTGTTCCGGTGTTTCCTGAACCAAAATTCCGAATATCTTTTTTATAAAAGAGTTGTCCAATCCAAACCCCAGATTGAAGAGAACCAAGTAAATACGCAACGATCGCTAAAAAAACAATTTTCATTCTGTACCCTCCTTAAAGCTAGTCATTATTTTACCATGAATTATAGAGGGTCACAATCTTTAGTAAACGTAATAGAAGATTAATTTCATTCTATTTGGTAAAATAGTGTTATCATATAAAAAGGAGAATGATCGATGACAGATTACAAGGTACCAACTCAAACTCAAATTGCTGACTATTTAAAAGGGGCAAAGACAATAGCTGTTGTTGGCTTAAGCTCAAATCCTGATAAAACAAGTTATCAGGTAGCTAAAGTAATGCAGGATGCTGGGTATCAAATTATTCCAGTTAATCCTGTAGCAGCTGGGAAAGATATATTAGGTGAAAAAGTGTATGCATCATTGACAGATGTGCCGCAACATATGGATATAGTAGATGTATTTAGACCGAGCGATTTTTTACCAGATATTGCCAAAGAGTTTGTTCAAACAGATGCTGACATTTTCTGGGCTCAACTAGGATTATTTAGTGAAGAGGCCGCGACTATTTTACATGAAAACCATAAAGACAAAGTGGTAATGGATCGTTGTATTAAAATTGAATACAATAATTTATAGGAAATAAGTTGACACTTGTTTTAAATTATGTTATTTTATTAAAAACACATTAAAAATAAGTGAATCAATGATTAGGACAAGTAGTGGCTGATTAGTTTTCTTAGAGAGCCTTTATGTGGTGAAAAAAGGTAAAACGTCAGATAGCGAACACACCTGTGAGATATTTATTCGAATAATTGATAAAGTAGACTAAATCGGCATCACCCGTTAACGTGAACAGTCTTTGACTGATTGAGAATCTTTTTGTGAGAAAAGATTAAAATGAGGTGGAACCACGGCGTAATCTTATCGTCCTCTTGGCTTTTTTAGCCAAGGGGATTTTTTTATACTCTACAATAAAAGGAGGATGTAACATGGAGATGGTTTTAAAGGTGTTACCTGCTTTAATAGAGGGAACAAAAATGACGCTAGAAGTTTTTGCGTTAACACTGTTGATATCGTTACCGATAGGATGGTTGCTTGGTTTTTTAGTGACTAGTCGGTTCAAGTGGTTAAAAATTTGCATTAGCTTGTATATTTGGGTGATAAGAGGAACCCCTCTGTTACTTCAATTAATTATTGTATTCTTTGGCTTTCCGTTTATTGGCATTGTTATATCAAGTAGATTGCTAGCTGTACTAATCGCATTTGTGATCAATTATTCTGCTTATTTTGCAGAAATATTTAGGGGGGGCATTCAATCTGTACCAGTTGGTCAATATGAAGCAGCGAAAGTGTTAGGGTTATCAACCTATCAAACCAATCGTAAAATCATTATGCCACAGGTATTAAATATTGTGTTTCCTTCGATTGGAAATGAAATAATCACCCTCGTTAAAGATACATCCTTGATTTATGCACTAGGGTTAGGAGAAGTCATGAAAGCTGGGCGAATTGCCATGCAAAGAGAAGCCAGTATTATTCCGTTAATAGTAGTGGCGTGTATTTATCTCATGTTGACGGGAATAGTCACGATTTTATTAAAATGGATTGAACGTAAGCGCAGGGTTTAGTTGAAAGAGGAGGTATAACATGATTACACTTAAAAATGTGACGAAATCATATGGGAATAATCAGGTTCTAGATCATGTCACAATTGACATGGAGTCAGGAAGTGTCTTAACGCTTGTAGGGCCATCTGGAGGAGGAAAGACAACTCTTCTTAGATGTATCTCAGGATTAGAGACAATGGATAGTGGAGAGATTATTATTGATAATCAGCCAATTTCATTTAAAAATCATTCTGGTCGAATTGGTGTGGTATTTCAAGATTTTAACTTATTTCCACATTTAACGGTTTTAGATAATCTTATTTTAGCACCCACAACAGTGAAAAAAATGGAAAAATCAGTAGCTATAACACAAGCGAAAGAGAGACTAGAAGAGTTTGGATTGAAGGAACACATACATCATTATCCTAGTCAACTGTCAGGTGGGCAAAAACAGCGGATTGCGATTGCTAGAGCTCTTTTAATGAAGCCGGATATATTATGCTACGATGAGCCAACAAGCGCATTGGATCCATCATTGGTGGATTACATTGCTGAAACAATCAGACAACTCAAAGAAGATGGCATGTCACAAATAGTTGTGACACATGACATGGTTTTTGCTGAAAAAATAGCAGATCAGTTAATCAATATTGATACAAAAAAATAGGAGGAATTTATGATGAAAAAAATGATTGGATATCTTAGTTTAATAGGATGTATTGGCATGTTGCTAGTCGGTTGTGGTGACAAAAAAAATGGTTCAGGTAATACGCAGTGGGACGAGGTGAAGTCAAAAGGTGAGCTTGTCATCGGGATAGATGACACATTTGTACCTATGGGATTTAGAGACGAACAAGATAATATTGTAGGTTTTGATATTGATCTTGCCAAAGAAGTGACGAAAGAAATGGGGGTTAGACCTAAGTTCCAGGCAATTGACTGGTCAATGAAAGAAACAGAACTTGAGAATGGGACCATCGATGTCATTTGGAATGGGTATACAGTCACAGATGCAAGGAAGAAAAAAGTGGATTTCTCAAGTAACTATTTAAATAATCAGCAAGTGTTAGTGTCTTTAAAAAAGAATAATGTGAAAACTTTTTCTGATATGACTGGTAAAATACTAGGTGCACAGGAGGGGTCAAGTGGAGCAGATTCATTTGAAAATAATCCCGAATTGTTAAAAGATTACGTGTCTAACAATGAAGCTATTCTTTTTCCAACATTTACCGAAGCTTTTCTAGATCTTGAAGCAGGACGTATAGATGCTTTACTAATAGACAAAGTTTTTGCAGAGTATTATATTTCTCAGCAAAAGGATAAAAATCAGTATGTTGTTTCTACTAGTGATTTTGAAGATGAAAATTTTGCTATAGGAGTAAAGAAGGACGAAACAGAGATGCTAGATAAAATAAATGATGGATTAAAAAAAGCATATGAAGATGGCTTGTCAAAAAAAGTCAGTGAAAAATGGTTTGGTGAAGACCGCGTGATTAAACCATAATATAGAAAACACAATGAAATTTTCACAGTATATTTCATTGTGTTTTATTTCGTTTAATAATATGTATTATTATTGTAAAAACGGTTGATATCTGCTTTTTCACGTAGAATTTTAATACCTTAGATGATATACTCAAATAAGTACTTTTGTGTACGAAAAAAGAAGAATAATTTATTTAAGGGGGAGCTTGGATTGTTTAAAAAAGTCTTCAAGTATGCAGGTGTTTTAGCATTAGCTGTAACGCTTACTGCATGTGGTGGTAAAGGAACGGACGACAGTGCAAAAACAGATGGAGGAAACAAAAAAATTGATAAATTATCAGTAGGATTTGTACCATCTAGAGAGCCAGAAGAAATTGTGGCTGCTACAGAACCATTGAAAGACCTTGTGATTAAAGAAATGAAAAATCAAGGGTATGATGTTAAGAATGTAGATATCACTGTAGGGACTAATTTTGAAGCTGTTGGTGAAGCGCTATCTTCAGGTACATTGGATATCGGTTTTATTCCTGGAGGAACATATGTATTATACGATGATGGAGCAGAAGTTATTTTAACAGCAACTCGTTCTGGATTATCAATTGATTCAGATGATGCAAAAGAATGGAATGACAACAAACCAACAGCACCAACTGAAAAACAAGCGGAATCGTATCGTGCGTTAATGGTTGCTGGTCCATCTAAAAAAGGACAAGAATTATCTAAAAAGGTGAATGCTGGTGAAAAATTATCTTGGGATGATTTAAATGGAGCATCATGGAGTGTAATGAGTTCATCTTCACCTGCTGGATATATTTACCCAAGCTTATGGTTAAAAGAAAATTATGATAAAAACTTATCAGAATTAAAAAATATTGTTCAATCAGATTCTTATGGTAGTGCATTTGCCCGCTTGGCTTCTGGGCAAGTTGATGTAGTATTAACATATGCAGATGCTCGTCGTGATTTTGAAGAAAACTGGACGAAAGAATACAATCGTGAAAAAGGTATCTGGGATGAAACAAACGTTATTGGTGTAACACCTGCTATTTTTAACGACACTATTTCAGTAAGTAAAAATTCTAAAAATATGGATGATGATTTGAAAAAAGCATTACAAGATGCGTTTATCAACATTGGTGAATCTGAAGAAGGTAAAAAAGTTATCGAAATTTACAGCCATGAAGGATACCAAAAATCAACATCTAAAGATTATGACAACGAACGTAAAGCACAAGATTTAATTAAAGACACAAAATAATTTAAGAAGTTAAAATAAACTGTGGCTATCATGTGGGTAGCGACAGTTTATTTTTAGGAGAGGATTTTATCATGATTAAGTTTGAAAATGTCCAAAAAGTTTATCCAAATGGATATGTTGGATTAAAAAATGTCAACCTTGAAATTGAGCAAGGTGAGTTTGTGGCTATCATCGGTTTGTCAGGTGCAGGGAAGTCCACATTGATTCGTTGTATTAATAGAATGCATGATATTGATGAGGGAACGTTGAACGTCAATGGAACAGATGTAAAGGGAATCAAAGGAAAAGAAGTGCGTGACTTTAGAAAGAAAATTGGGATGATTTTCCAGTCTTTTAATTTAATTACCCGCGCAACGGTATTAAAAAATGTCATGATTTCATCCGTTCCAGAATTGTCATGGTGGAGAAGACTCTTAGGTATTTTCCCTGAAGAAGCAAAAATTGTAGGACTAGAGGCTTTGGACAATGTTGGAATTTTAGATAAGGCTTATACAAGAGTTGATCAACTATCTGGAGGTCAACAACAACGTGTGGCATTAGCTAGAACTTTAGCAAAACATCCTGAAATCATCTTAGCGGATGAACCTGTAGCCGCGTTAGATCCTGTAACTGCCAAAATTGTTATGGACGATTTTAAACGCATTAATAAAGATTTAAACATCTCTGTATTGATTAATATTCATCATGTGGATTTAGCATTAGAATATGCAGATCGAGTGATTGGAATTAGACAAGGAGAAATAGTATACGACGGTCCTTCAAAAGATGTGACACAAGATGTTTTAGATACGATTTATCTAGAAGATAGTCAGGAAGGATAGAATAAAATGAAACAGTTATTTAAAGGTAAAACGATTCACTTGCCAAATGGTAAAAGTGTTCAAGAAAAGCCATCTTATACACCAGTTATTATTTTATTAGTCATTGTATTTACAGGAGTTGCGATGAGAGTGACTCAATTTGAGTTTTCAGCACTTGTGACGCGTGGAAATCAATTTTTCGTTATTTTGGGTGATATGATTCCGCCTAATTTAGAGTTTTTAGATCGAGTTTGGCAACCGTTATTTGATACGATAAAAATGTCACTTTTAGGGTCCCTGGTTGGTGCTCTAGTAGCAGTACCATTAGCTTTATTGGCTTCTGCAAACATTGTGAATAATAAAATGATTTCTGGTGTTTTCAAACTTATTTTAAGTATTTTAAGAACATTACCAACGATTGTCACAGCATTAATTGCTACATTTATTTTTGGGCTAGGAACAATGGCAGGAACACTAGCTATTTTTATTTTTACAGTTGCTTATGTTGGGAAATTGACATATGAGCAAATTGAATCGCTTGATATGTCAACATTTGAAGCCCTAGAATCAATGGGGTTAACTCGTTTTCAAGCGTTTAGATATGCTATTATTCCAGAAATATTACCAACGTATTTATCGACTTCTTTATTTAACTTTGAGGGGAATTTAAGATACGCATCCATTTTGGGATATGTTGGAGCTGGTGGACTAGGGATTATTTTAAATGAACAATTAGGTTGGCGCGAATATGGAAATGTTGGGACAATATTACTTGTCTTAATTGTAACGGTCGGACTGATTGAAATGCTTAGCGAGTACTGTCGTAAGAAACTACAATAATAGAGGAGTAACAGAATGAATCACGTGATAGAAGAAAAATTAAATCAAGAACCTTCTAAAAAGGTTCAATACATCACTCTAGTAGCTGTTATTGTAGGGTGTTTTGTATGGTCTTTATCTGCTATTCAATTTAATGCATTAGATGATGGTGGATGGAAGATAGCAAGTAAAATTATTCAAGGTATTTTAACACCTGATATGGATTTATTATGGAATTTTACCAATCAAGGAGTTTTTTATTTATTATTTGAAACCATTTGTATCGCTTTTTTAGGAACTATTTTTGGGGCAATATTATCAATACCAGTGGCTTTTTTAATGGCTCCAAGTGTTGTACCTAAACCAGTCTATTTAGTCATGAGATTTTTAGTGATTATTATTCGAACAGTTCCAGCATTAGTATATGGGTTAATGTTTGTTCGTGTAACAGGTCCTGGACCATTTGCAGGCGTTATGACAATGTCTTTAACTTCAATCGGTATGGTATCAAAATTATATGTAGATGTGATTGAAGATATTGACACGGGAATATTAGAAGCGATGGACTCAATGGGATGTACGACATTTGAAAAAATTAGATTTGGTATTATGCCACAATTAATTGCGAATTTTGCCTCAATCACTATTTACCGATTTGATATGAACTTACGTGATACAACGATTCTTGGGCTAGTTGGAGCAGGGGGAATTGGCTCTCCACTTATTTTTGCAATGAATTCGTATCGATGGAATCAAGTAGGTTCAATCTTAATTGGTTTAATTGTTCTTATTTTAATTGTAGAAGTGATCTCAAATAAACTAAGAGGAAAATTAGTAAACGGATAGGAAGATAGAAAAACAATGGATATCACATTATTATCAACGAGCGATACACATGGATATTTGTATCCAACTGATTTTAGGCAGAAACACCAATCATTAAATTATGGTTTGACAAAAGTCAAAGCTCAAATAAACAAAATAAAGGAACATGCATCAGGTCCTGTTATTTGTATAGACAATGGAGACTTTATTCAGGGTTCCCCGCTTAGTTATTATGTCGCTAAAATGACAGATGACTATTCAATGGCAGATGTTATGAACGAGGTAGGGTATGATGTAGGTGTTCTTGGAAATCACGAGTTTAATTATGGTATAGATTATTTAGAAGAAACCATTTCTAAACTAAACTATCCTGTAGTTTGTGCAAATATACTAAAGGAAAATGGGGATTACCTGACGGGTTACCCATATATCGTTTTAGAACGTCAAGGAATTAAAGTTGCAATATTAGGTTTGACAACTCAGTATATACCTCATTGGGAACAACCTGAAACCGTTAATGGACTTGTATTTAAATCAGCATTTGAAACAGCCAAACAATTTGTTCCTAAGTTAAAAGAACTTGCGGATGTTGTTGTAGTTAGTTACCATGGTGGATTTGAAAAAGACTTGCTTACTGGTGAGCCCACAGAAGTGTTAACGGGGGAAAATGAAGGGTATGATCTATTGCATCATGTTGAAGGAATTGATGTGTTATTGACAGGTCATCAACACCGAGTGATTGAATTTAACGAAGGAAATATGCCAGTCACTCAACCAGGGGATAAAGGTCGTTATCTTGGTGAAGTGGTAGTCTCTTATTCGGCTAACAAGATCGAATCCAAACAAGCCAAACTTATTGCTATTAATGGTAATGCAGAAGATATGAATCTTAAACATTCCTTTTTACCATTATTAAATGACGTAGAGACATGGTTAGATAAAGAACTGGGTCGTGTACAAGGCAGTATGAGTATCCATGATCCAATGACAGCTCGAGTTAAAGGACATCCTTATGTTGAATTTATTCAAGATGTGCAAAAAGCTGCAACAGGCGCTACTATTTCAGGTACAGCTCTTTTTGATAATGATGGAAAAGGATTTGGTGAAACTATTTCAATGAGAGATATTGTAACCAACTATATCTATCCCAATACATTAGCAGTAGTGAGAGTGACTGGTGCTGAATTAAAAGAGGCATTAGAAAGATGCGCAAGTTATTTTGATATCTCAGAAGATAATAGATTGGTAGTGAGTAAAGAATTTTTAGACCCAAAAGTGGAACATTATAATTATGATATGTATAGCGGTATTGAGTATGATTTTGATATAAGTAAGTGTAAAGGACAACGTGTGACGAGCTTATCGTTGAAGGGTCAACCTATTTTACCTGATGAAACACTAGATATTGTGATGAATCAATACCGAGCTGTTGGTGGCGGAGATTATTCGATGTTTGGTCCTGATAAGATAATTAAGGAAGTAACTGTAGATATGACGGAACTTATTTCGGACTATCTTCAAAAGAATCCCGTGATACAGGCAAAACAACCAACTAATTTTAATGTAAGATATTAAGAGCCTATTTATTAGGCTCTTTTCATTTCAAAAACTTTTAAATATGTTATATATTATATGTATAATACTTTTAGGAGGTTTTTGTTATGCAAAATAAAGATATATTATATCGTGATTGTCATGGAATGGAAGTATCTGCTAATGAATTAGACTATAAAAAAATTCGTTCCCAAATTAATAAAACTCAACAGGCATTAAACGTACTCAACTATTCTTATCATGAAGATCAACAAGTGAGAGAGCTTCTTGGAGATATTATAGGAAAAAGACTAGATGACAGTGTTCGATTATTAACCCCAGTATTTATCGATTATGGGAAAAATATTACTATAGGAAAAAATGTATTTATTAATGCTGCGTGTACATTAATAGATCGTGGGGGCATTGTGATTGAGGATCATGTTTTTATTGGGCCTAAAGTGAATTTAATTACAACAAATCATGATATTCATCCAGAGAGACGACATGTGACCACTTCACATAGGATTACTATCAAAGAAAATGCATGGCTAGGGGCAAATATCACAGTATTACCTGGCATCACTGTTGGAAAAAATGCCATTGTGTCAGCTGGGGCAGTCGTTACAAAAGATGTCCCAGACAACGTGATTGTCGCTGGGTGTCCAGCGAAAGTGATAAAATATATAGAATAAGCACTAAAAAAAACAAGCTCATAGAAAAGAGCAGCTTGTTTTTTTAATGCAATGATACTATCTATCAAATTGTGTTTACAAATACTTAATGAATCGTTTCTGAGTCTTATCATGATCATAACCAATGGCGTTATAAAACATATGAGCTTGTTCTCTTTTAGTTGATGAATTTAATCGAATGGAGGTGTAATGACGTTTTCGTGATTCTTTTTCCAATTCGTTCATTAAAGTATGACCGATACCGGTTCTCTCATGTTTTTTAGAGACTGCTAGTGCAAGAATATTGAAACTAATGTCAGAGTAAAGAGATTCATAAACTTCTGCATGTAAATAACCGATAACCTCGTGTGTTTGATCATCTTCAAAGCCTAAAAAGAAATGATGGTCTGGATCATTTAATAATTTAAACAAGTTTTTTTGAGTTAATTCAAACGGAACATCATATCCTAACTGGTTCTTAGTGAGTAAATGCAACGCCTTTGCATCAGTGATATTAATTTTTCTAATCATAGTACGTACTCCTTTGCTTTTTTAGAGAGATCTATTTACTACTTTAATCTATTTGTGACTAAATAGATTAATAAATAGTCGTTTTTTTCATTATAGCGTATTTACTTATGAAATATAAGGTTTATTTAATTATTATATTAAAGTGTATATGAAATAAGGTTCTATAATTATGAGAAGCAATATAATTGATTATTAGTTGATTAACTAGTATAGTGATGTCAAGAAAGGAGAGGTAGTGATGAAAAATAATACGCTAGGTTCACTGATCTATTTAAGATTGTCACGATTTTATCATAAAAGCAACGCACTCTCCAACACTTTTTTAAAACAGTACGATATGACCGCTGCTCAATTTGATGTATTAGTACAGATTGAAAAATACGAACCAATTTCACAGTCTCAGTTAGCTGACAAAGTTATTATTACTCAAGCCGGAATATCTAAAATGTTGACTAGATTAGAGAATCAAGGTTATATTTATAAAAAATTGGAGTGGAAAACCAAGTATATTTGTTTAACGGAAAGTGGGAGAGTGTCTTTAGAAAAAGTGTTTTCAGAGCAGTTAGCTTTTCAAACTAATTTGTTCGATGACTGCTTATCTAAAGATGAGCAAAAAATGTTAATGACTCTGTTAACTAAATTACACAATCATGCAGAAATAATTTAATTTTTTTAACCAATCGATTAACTAGTTAATTGAAAAAGGAGACGATATAATGAGCACATTTAATATAAATACATCAACAGGTATGGAATTTGGTTTATACTCTTTAGGAGATCATATAAAAAATCCCTTGAATGGGGAGAGAATTAGTGCTGAACAAAGATTAAATGAGTTAGTAGAAGCTGCCAAGCTAGCAGAACAAGCTGGTATTGATGTTTTTGGCGTAGGAGAAAGCCATCAGACGTATTTTACGACCCAAGCGCATACTGTAGTCCTAGGAGCATTGGCACAGGCTACAGAAAGAATAAAGTTAACAAGTAGTGCAACTGTTTTGAGTGTATCAGATCCAGTTAGGGTGTATGAAGATTTTGCTACGATTGACTTGCTGTCAGGAGGAAGAGCAGAAATTGTTGCTGGGAGAGGCTCGAGAGTTGGGGCATATCATTTATTAGGTGTAAATCTGCAAGATTATGAGGATATATTTGAGGAAAAGTTAGAGTTGTTAAAACAAATCAATGAAGAAGATGTGATTAATTGGAAAGGAAGATTTAGACCGGAACTAAAAGGAGCAATGATCTACCCCCAGCCTAAAAATGGCTCACTACCTATTTGGCGAGCGGTTGGAGGACCACCTGGTAGCGCAATAAAGGCAGGGAAAATGGGAATTCCAATGATGTTAACAACATTAGGAGGACCAGCAACCAATTTCACTTTTTCTGTTGAGGCGTACCGCGCTGCTTTGGCTGATTCTGGATTTCATCCAAATGATTTTCCATTAGCTACAACAAGTTTATTTTATGTTGGAAAGACTGAAAAAGAAGCATTAAAAGGGATGTATCCTCATATAAATGCAGGGTTTAAAGCGATAAGAGGTACTGGCTATCCAAAGGCACAATTCCAAGAAGCGACAAATAGTCAAGATGCTTTAATGGTTGGAGACACCTCTCAAATTATTGAAAAATTGTTGTATCAATATGAGTTGTTTGGAATGCAACGTTTTATGGCTCAAATTGACTTTGGTGGGGTGCCGTTTATAGACGTTATGAGAAACATAGAAATAATTGGTTCAGATATTTTACCAATCATAAAAAAATACACAAAAGAGTAGGTGATTTAGATGAAATTAGTTTTAATCTCTGGTTCAATGGTGGGAAATAAAACAAAAACAGCGTTACAAGCAGTAGAGAAACGATTAAACACATCGTATCCAGATGTAGAAATAGAGGTTATTGATTTGGCCCAACTAACGATTCAATTTAGTGATGGTCGCCCATATTTTGAATACACAGGAGATACTTTAGTACTAACAGAAACGTTAATGGAAGCGGACGGTATAGTAATCGGTACACCAACATATCAAGCATCAATCCCAGCACCATTAAAAAATACTTTTGATTTATTGCCGATTTATGCATTAAGAGATAAAACAGTAGGCGTTATTGTAACAGCTGGATCAAGTAAACATTATTTAATGGTTGAGCAACAATTGAAACCGATCTTAACTTATATGAAAGCAAAAGTTCTATCTGATTATGTATTTATAGAAGAACATGATATAGACAATCATGGTATAGCAAACTATGACATAGATGTTAGAGTCAATCGATTAGTGGAACAAATGGTTTATGGTATTGAACTACAACAACAACTAACCAAAAAATTGGAAGACTCTTTTGAGTTCTAATAAAAAAACCGTCTAAAAAATTAGGCGGTTTTTGTTTTTGAAGGATTTAGTAATAGAACAATCAGGCTATTCAATAAACCTGAAATCAAAAAATAAATAAATACTGTCAAAAATGTCCCAGTACTATCAACTAAAAAACCGATGACAAGCTGAGTGATGGCTCCGCCTAAAATACCACCTGTTGAGATAGTAGAGTAACTTGGTGCAAAATAGGCACCTTCAAATAATTTTAGAGGAATGGCCATTAATGTTACGAATGAAATTGTTAAAAGTAAGGTAGCAAGACCAAGAAATAAAATAAAAAATGGAACTTGATGAACGAAATAGGACAAAAATACAAGAATAGATCCTAAAATCGAAGTTGTTACAATTACTTGTTTATCTTTATCTCGAAACCATTTACCTACAACATAGCTTCCACCGATAGCTCCAATGAGAGAAAATGCGCCAATTAGTGATGAGATAACCCCTGATTGTGTTAATGTAATACCACGATGACTTGTTAAAAATGTTGGTAGCCAACTATTGAGACCATAAAGTAAATTATTGATACAAAACGCGCTCATGAATAAAATCCAGATGGTTTGGTTACGCCATATTGATGTTAAGCTTGCTGACGTTATCGATGAGTGTGTCATAGTTGGTCGACGTTTGTCTTTACTAGGAATTATAAATGCTATAATCAAAGAGATACTTAATGAAATAAGCGTTAAAATCATATATCCAGTTCGCCATCCATATCGTTCAATAATAGGGGATAATAAAAGTGGTGTAAAGATACCTGCAACTCCAGATGAAGAGATGAGAATACCTTTAGCGAATGTTCGACGTTCCATAGGGAAGTTTTCGGTTACTTCTTTACTAGAAGCTGAGGCATATCCAGAATGGGCTAATAGGCCTGTCAAAAGACGTGTAGCCAGTAACATAGTGATGGAGCTACTTAGGCTAAATATAAAGTCAAAGATACCAATTAGTATAATAGACCAAAGTATGACTGCTTTGGCTCCAAAACGATTAATGGCAAAGCTCATGGGAATTTGCATGAGGGCATAGCCAATAAAAAAAGCACTCATAATGAATCCTTTTGTGCTATCAGACATTGGGATATCTTGACTGATTGAGACAATAGAAATACCTACGGAAGCCTTATCAATATAAACCATCACGTATCCTAAAAATAAAGAAGATAATAAAAGGTTTAAATTAATGGGCTTATTGGATGTGTTTGCTTGTTCCATATTTACCGTCCTTTCTGAATGAATATACATATTCATTATAAAATAGTCTTATTAAATATACACTGAATTTGTTAAGATGCAAAGACTTTTATTGTTATTTATATACAATAAACCCTTTTATCATAAGAAAATGGCTAAGGTAATATTTATTTAAACTTTGCAACTTATCCTTTTTTATTATAAGATAGGGTATAAGGAAATTGAGATAGAGTGCTTTCAACTTGTTAACAAGTTGTTTTTTTTTGCGCTAAAAAAATATCTTTAATTTGACTTCTTTTTGAAGTAATATATAAACGTCAAACGATGCCTACAAGGTATTAGTTGTAATAAAGGAGTTTTTTTCATGTCAAAGAAAATTGAACGACAATATGATGATGCGTCTATCCAGGTTTTGGAAGGTCTGGAAGCTGTTAGAAAAAGACCAGGTATGTATATTGGATCGACAGACTCTAAAGGATTACATCATCTAGTATTTGAAATTTTTGATAATGCTGTTGATGAAGCTTTGTCAGGTTACGGAAATGAAATAGATGTTATTATCCATAAAGATAATAGTATTAGTGTACGAGATTACGGTAGAGGGATGCCAACTGGAATGCATGCTTCTGGCAAACCGACGATTGAAGTTATTTTTACTATTCTTCATGCGGGGGGAAAATTTGGCCAAGGAGGGTATAAAACGTCCGGCGGGTTACATGGAGTTGGAGCAAGTGTTGTTAATGCCTTGTCAAGTTATCTTTTAGTAGAAACCATAAAAGATGGAGAAGAAGTGCAAGTGATGTTTAAAGATGGTGGGCACACGTCAGGAAAACCAAAACGAATAAAGAATTCCAAAAAGAAAACGGGTTCTTTAATTACATTTAAACCAGATGCTACCATTTTTTCGACCACCGTTTTTTCATATGATATTTTAGCTGAAAGATTAAGAGAATCAGCATTTTTATTAAAAGGCATCAAAATCACGTTAATAGATGAGCGTGATGACAAAGAAGAAGTCTTTCATTATGAAGAAGGAATTAAAGAGTTTATTTCTTATTTAAATGAAGATAAAGATACGTTAACACCAGTCATTTATTTTTCTGGAGAAAAAGAGGGAATTGAAGCAGAATTTGCGTGTCAATATAATGATGGATATTCTGAAAATACTTTATCATTTGTAAATAATGTGCGAACAAGAGACGGCGGTACGCATGAAATAGGAATGAGAACGGCGTTGACAAAATCGTTTAACGAGTATGCTAGAAAAACAGGATTATTAAAAGAAAAAGATAAAAATCTTGAAGGAACAGATTTTAGGGAGGGACTATCAGCTATTGTCTCAGTTCGTATCCCTGAACATCTATTGCAGTTCGAGGGACAGACTAAAGGGAAACTTGGAACCCCTGTTGCAAGGTCTGTTGTTGAAACAATTATTAGTGAGCAACTGGGTTTTTATTTACAAGAAAATAGTGAGATGTCCCAAATGCTCATTAGAAAAGCTTTAAAAGCAAGAGAAGCAAGAGAAGCAGCTAGAAAAGCAAGAGAAGAAAGTCGAACAGGTAAAAAGAAACGTAAAGGTGAATCTTTATTATCTGGGAAACTGACTCCAGCACAATCACGAAACCCTAAAAAAAATGAACTTTATTTGGTCGAAGGAGATTCAGCTGGTGGGTCAGCCAAGCAAGGTAGGGATAGGAAGTTTCAAGCTATTTTACCATTAAGAGGAAAAGTGATTAATACTGAAAAAGCAAAATTGCAAGATATTTTAAAAAATGAAGAAATTAACACTATGATTTACACTATTGGTGCTGGTGTTGGGGCAGAATTTGATATTGAAGATTGTAATTACGATAAAGTCATTATTATGACGGATGCGGATACAGATGGCGCCCATATTCAAGTCTTGCTGTTAACATTCTTCTATCGTTATATGAAACCTTTAATTGAAGCAGGAAAAGTATATATTGCACTACCACCACTTTACAAAGTTCAAAAAGGATCAGGTAAAAAAGCAAAAATTGATTATGCTTGGACAGATGAAGAATTGGAACAAGTGATTCAAGATATGGGGAAAGGATATATGTTGCAACGTTACAAAGGCTTGGGTGAAATGAACGCAGACCAACTTTGGGAAACAACAATGGATCCTGAAACAAGAACATTAATTCGAGTTAGAATAGATGATGCTGCAAAAGCAGAGCGTCGAGTTACTACACTAATGGGAGATAAAGTAGAACCTAGGCGAAAATGGATTGAAAAAAATGTTCAATTTACTCTGGATGAAGATGGTAGCATTTTAGAAAATCATGAAGATGGACATACAGGTAAAGAGAATACAGACGATATTAGTCTTTTTGATTAATCCGAATGAAGGAGAGAGTGTATAATGAGTGAGCGACATGGCATTCAAGAGTTAACGCTTGAAGAAGTGATGGGAGATAGATTCGGAAGATATTCAAAATATATCATACAGGATAGAGCATTACCTGATATTAGAGACGGGTTAAAACCGGTTCAAAGACGTATT
This sequence comes from Vagococcus sp., assembly GCA_052104115.1. Lineage (GTDB taxonomy): Bacteria > Bacillota > Bacilli > Lactobacillales > Vagococcaceae > Vagococcus. The sequence continues at coordinate 84,863 of JBQELZ010000004.1, forward strand.
TTGTTTTCGATGAATAAAGATGGCAATACCTATGAAAAAGCATTTAGAAAATCAGCAAAATCTGTTGGTAATATAATGGGTAATTATCATCCCCATGGTGATAGCAGTATTTATGAGGCTATGGTTCGTATGAGTCAAGATTGGAAATTAAGAGAACCGTTGATTGAGATGCATGGTAATAATGGTAGCATGGATGGAGATCCTCCTGCTGCAATGCGTTATACTGAAGCAAGATTATCAAAATTAAGTGGAGAGTTACTGCGTGACATTGAAAAAGAAACGGTCGGGTTTGTTTGGAACTTCGATGATACTGAAAAAGAACCCACAGTACTTCCCGCTAAATTTCCTAATCTTTTAGTAAATGGGTCTACAGGTATTTCTGCAGGATATGCAACGGAAATTCCAACTCATAATTTAGGGGAAATCATTGATGGCACGATTCATCTGATTGATTATCCAAATGCTGGATTAGATAAATTGATGGAGTTTATTCCTGGACCAGATTTTCCAACAGGTGGGATTTTACAAGGTAAAAAAGAACTTAAAAAGGCATATGAAACAGGAAAAGGTAAAGTAATTGTACGTTCAAAAACGAGTATTGAGCCTTTAAAAGCTGGCAGAGAACAAATTGTTATTACTGAAATACCTTACGAAGTGAATAAGGCAACATTGGTTAAGAAGATGGATGAGTTACGTTTATCTCGTAAATTAGAAGGTATTTCGGAAGTGAGAGATGAAAGCGATCGAACTGGTTTAAGAATTGTTGTAGAACTAAAAAAAGATGTTGATGCTACGGGGATTTTAAATTACTTGTTTAAAAATACTGAGCTACAAATAAACTATAATTTTAATATGGTAGCTATTCATAACTATCGACCAGAACAAGTTGGACTAAAAACAATTTTACTTGCGTATGTGGATCATAGAAAATCTGTTATTCGTAAACGTAGTGAGTTTGATTTAAAAAAAGCAAAAGATCGGTTACACATTGTATCTGGACTTATTAAAGCGTTATCGATACTCGATAAGGTTATAGCCACCATTCGAGGTAGCAAAGACAAAAAAAATGCCAAACAAAATTTAATGACAGAGTATGCTTTTACAGAGGCTCAAGCAGAGGCAATTGTATCGTTACAATTATATCGTTTAACCAATACAGACATTACTGCTTTACAAGAAGAAAGCAAAGAATTAACCCAATTAATCGAACAACTGGAGTTAATACTACATGATGAAAAAGAGTTATTAAAATTAATGAAATCTGAACTGAGAGATGTAAAAAAACAATATCAGACACCTCGGTTAACTAAATTAGAAGATGAGATTGAAGAGATTACAATAGAAACAGCAGTTTTGATTCCTCAAGAAGATGTAATGGTAAGTATTACAAAAGAAGGATATGCTAAAAGAAGTAGCCTACGATCTTATTCAGCATCAAAAGATGATGCGATTGATATGAAAGAAACAGATGAAATTATTTTTAGAGGTCAATTGAACACACATGATCACCTATTAGTAGTTACCAATAAAGGAAATATGATATATCGACCTGTGCATGAATTAACAGATTGTAAATGGAAAGATGTTGGAGAACATTTTTCACAAACGATTACTGTATTAGAGTCGTCAGAAAATATAGTCTCGGTTTTCTCTTATACTAACCTCGATACAAATAAACAGTTTGTATTTATTACAAAAGAAGGTATGATTAAACAGACTATGATGTCAGATTTTGATGTCTGGCGTACCTACAGAAGTAGACCGACATTGTGTATGAAGTTAAAAACAGAAACAGATGAAATTATTTCAACCCATTTAATTGATGCTGAAAAAGAAAAGGATGTTCTTTTAGTTACGCATAGAGGATTTGGTTTATATTATGATTTAATTGAAGTGCCGGTTGTGGGTCCTAAAACTGCAGGAGTAAAAGCGATTAACTTGAAAGAATTGGATTATGTTGTGGGAGGATTTATTTTAAACAAATGGGATAAAAATACCCTAACTATCATCACTCAACGTGGGTCTGCAAAACGAATGAAAGTCTCAGAACTTAGTAAATTAGGACGAGCTAAACGTGGATTGATGATACTGCGAGAGTTGAAAAAGAATCCACATAGAGTCTTTAGCGCTATAATCAACACTCAAAATGTGTCACTCGTTATTCAAACTGAAACAGGTCGTGAGTATAAGATAAATCCAAATGAACTACCAGTGAATGATCGTCAATCCAATGGTTCCTATATTATTGATGAAAAAAATGATGGACTCGTAACAGCTGTACAAACCCTACTTATAAAATAAGAAAAGGTATCAGACTTTGTGTCTGGTACCTTTTCTGTTATATATCACAACTTTGTTTTTTTGTCTGTTATAGTACAGTTTTAGTAGTGATTGTAACAGGGTAAATGACTTAATAAAAACTTAAACAAAGATGAAAAGGTGTATATAGCAACGTTTTCAAGCTCCATTGTAAAAAGGTACACAAAATAAGAGATTTTCTTCACTATAACACTTGAAATCAGTTGTTATTGTGTTATACTGAGCATGTAAATGATAATTATACTAAACAAACTTTTAAAACAAAAAATTTAAGGAGGCTCTCAATATGGGACATTGGGATGGATTTAAAGGAGAAAAATGGCGTACAAATGTAGATGTTAGAAACTTTATTCAAAGTAACTACTCTGAATACAAAGGTGACGATAGCTTCTTAGAACCAGCAGCTGAAAGCACAGAAAAATTGTGGGAAAAATTACAAGAATTGTTTGAAGTGCAACATGAAAAAAATGGTGTATACGACATGGATAGCAATATCCCAGCTACAATTACTTCTCATGAACCTGGATACTTAATCAAGGAAGAAGAAAAAATTGTTGGATTGCAAACTGATGTTCCTTTAAAACAAGCATTCATGCCTTTCGGTGGAATCAATATGGCGAATAACGCTTTAGTTTCTAATGGGTATGAAACAGATGAAGAGATGGCTAAAATCTTCACTGATTGGAGAAAAACACATAATCAAGGTGTATTTGATGCTTACACTCCAGAAATGAGAGCAGCTCGTAAAAATAAAATTATTACTGGTCTTCCTGATGCTTATGGCCGTGGACGTATCATTGGTGATTACCGCCGTTTAGCATTATACGGAATTAATTTTTTAATTGCTGAAAAGAAGAAAGATTTATCAAATGTTGGTAATAAAGTAATGACGGATGATGTTATTCGTCTTCGTGAAGAAGTAGCAGATCAAATTAAAGCATTAGGACAAATCAAAGAAATGGCCACTTATTATGGATTTGATATTTCAGAACCTGCTAAAAATGCTCAAGAAGCTATTCAATGGACTTACTTTGGTTACTTGGCAGCTATTAAATCACAAAATGGTGCAGCTATGTCAATTGGACGTATTTCAGCGTTCTTAGATATTTATATTCAACGTGATTTAGATAATGGTGTCATTACTGAAAAGGACGCGCAAGAAATGATTGATCATTTAATCATGAAATTACGTATGGTTAAATTTGCTCGTACTCCAGAATATAACCAATTGTTCTCCGGTTATCCAATTTGGGCAACATTATCAATTGCAGGTATGGGATTAGATGGACGTTCATTGGTAACTAAAAATGACTTCCGTATTTTACATACGTTAGTAAATATGGGACCATCTCCAGAACCAAACTTAACAGTATTATACTCATCTCATTTACCAGAAGGATTTAGAACATTTGCGTCTCGTATTGCGAAAGAAAGTTCTTCTATCCAATTTGAAAATGATGATTTATTACGTGCAAACTGGGGATCAGATGACTGTGCGATTGCATGTTGTGTGTCTGCAACAGTTATGGGCAAAGATATGCAATTCTTTGGAGCTCGTGCGAACTTAGCGAAAGCTGTTCTTTATGCTATTAATGGTGGTGTGGATGAAATTACTAAAGTGCAAGTAGCACCTAAATTCCGTCCAATGACTGGTGATACATTAGAATTTGACGAATTCATCGAAAAATACAAAGATATTATGGACTGGTTAGCAGAATTATATGTTAACACACTAAATGTTATTCATTTTATGCATGATAAGTATGCCTATGAAGCACCACAACTTGCATTTATGGAAACTAATTTAAAACGTACATTCGCAACTGGTATTGCAGGGATTTCTCATGCGACAGATAGCTTAATGGCAATCAAACATGGTAATGTGAAAGTAATCCGTGATGAAAATGGATTAGCAGTTGATTATGTTCCTTCAAATGAATTCCCAACTTATGGTAACGATAGTGAAGAAGCAGATGCAATGGCTAACTGGATTTTAGATTACTTTATGACTCAAATTAAACGTCAACATACTTACCGTAATTCAACACCAACAACATCATTATTAACTATCACTTCTAATGTTGTTTACGGTAAAGCGACTGGTAATACACCAGATGGACGTCGAGCTGGTAAACCATTAGCTCCAGGAGCTAATCCAAGTTATCAAGATGGAAAATTCTTAGGTGAGAAAAATGGTCTATTAGCATCATTAAACTCTACTGCAAGATTAGATTACACGCATGCTTTAGACGGTATCTCTAATACACAAACTATTAATCCAAATGGGTTAGGTAAAGATGATGCTACACGCATTAATAATCTACGTAATGTTATGGATGGATACTTTGATAGAGGCGGATATCATTTAAATGTGAACGTCTTTACAACAGATTTATTATTGGATGCTCAAGCGCATCCAGAAAAATATCCAAACTTAACAATTCGTGTATCAGGATATGCAGTTAAGTTCCGTGATTTAACACCAGAGCAACAAGCAGATGTTATTTCAAGAACATCACACGATAGAATGTAAAAAATCATTTAAATAACTAAGAGGTGGCTAAAGACTTTGGTCACCTCTTTTTCAATAAGGAATGGGGAAATTATGGCAGAAAAAGTAACAGGTAGAATTCATTCAACAGAAAATTTTGGAACAGTAGATGGACCAGGTGTTCGATTTATTGTTTTCATGCAAGGCTGTAAAATGCGGTGCCAATTTTGTCATAATCCAGACACGTGGAAAATTGGTGGTGGACATGAAGTAACAACCGATGAAATTCTAGAAGAAGCCCTACGCTATAAAAGTTATTGGGGAGAAAAAGGTGGAATTACCATTAGTGGTGGTGAACCCTTACTTCAACAAGAATTCATTACGGATCTATTTAAAAAAGCGAAAGCACATGACATTCACACAACCATTGATACATGTGGACGACCATTCACGTATGAAGAACCGTTTTTCAGTCAGTTTAATGAATTAATGAAATATACAGATTTACTTTTATTTGATGTGAAACATATTGATAATGAGCAGCACAAAATTTTAACGATGAATTCAAATGGAAGTATTTTAGAAATGGCTAACTATCTTTCGGAAATTGGTAAACCAGTCTGGATTAGACATGTACTAGTTCCAGAAAGAAGTGACTATGATGAATACTTAATTCGCTTAGACACATTTATAAAAACATTAAAAAATGTCGATAAAGTAGAAGTGTTACCGTATCATACAATGGGGCTGTATAAATGGGAAGAGATGGGACTTGATTACCCTCTTAAAGGTATCGAACCACCTACCCAAGATCGAGTGAAAAATGCACAAACATTGCTTCATATCGATGAGTATACGAAATATAAGACACGTTAACTTGACTTAAGTTAGAATACTGATATACTCGTAGTAATTTCATCTATTAAAGTGCTTACTAGGGTTCCGTATGTAAATAGTCTGGTCCGAGAGTAAGCCCGCATTCATGTGTGACACGGAAGGATAAAAGCCTGGGAGATAATCATCTCTCAGGCTTTTTTATTTAAATATTATAATTAGGAGAGATTAATGTGAATAGAAGTTGGATCAGTATAGTTGTTGCTGCTGTATTTGAAGTCACTTGGGTTGTCGGTTTAAAATATGCAAGCACACCACTAGAATGGATAGGAACAGCAGGTGCCATTGGGTTAAGTTTTTATCTAATGATTAAAGCAGGAGAAAAGATTCCAGTTGGAACTGTTTATGCCGTGTTTGTCGGATTAGGGACGATAGGTACTGTATGTGTGGATACAGCTGTGTTTCATTCGCCATTGACAGGTGAAAAAGTATTATTAGTAGGTTTGCTTTTAGTAGGTGTTATTGGTTTGAAAATGAGTAGTCAGGAGGTTGCTTAAAATGGCTTGGCTGAGTTTAATTTTTGCAGGTTTGTTTGAGATGTTGGGAGTTAACTCGATTAACGTTTATTTGAAACAAAAATCAATAAAAAATATGCTTGTTTTGGTTATTTGTTTTTCTATCAGTTTCTATTTATTATCACTTGCGATTAATGTATTACTTATGAGTACTGCTTATGCCATATGGACAGGTATTGGTGCATCTGGGGGAGCTATTATGGGGATTTTGTTTTTTAATGAACCTAGGGATACAAAGAGAATTATGGGGATTTTGTTTTTTAATGAACCTAGGGATACAAAGAGAATTATGTGGATTGTGGTTATATTAATGGCGACCTTAGGATTAAAAATAATTTCTTAATTAAAGTGTAAACTTCCTCTTTTGTGATATACTAGTAGCATGTAAAAAATTTATTGGAGGAATTTACTATTATGTCAAATGTATTAATTTTTGGACATCAAAATCCTGATACAGATGCAATCACATCAGCGATTTCATTTGCGTATCTACAAAATAAATTAGGGGTTAAAGCTGAAGCTGTTGCATTAGGTGAACCAAATGAAGAAACAGCCTTTGCGCTAAACTTTTTTGAAGCAACTGCACCTAGAGTAGTGACCTCTGTTAAGGAAGAAACCGATAAAGTGATGTTAGTCGATCACAATGAGGCCCAACAAAGTGTTAGTGATATCAAAGAAGTAGAGGTGTTAGCGGTTGTTGATCACCATAGAATTGCTAATTTCGAGACTGCCAATCCATTATACTATAGAGCAGAGCCAGTAGGATGTACGAACACAATTATCTTAAAATTATACAAAGAAAAAGGAATTGCTATTCCAAAACAAATTGCTGGATTGATGTTATCGGCTATTATCTCAGATTCCTTATTGTTTAAATCTCCAACATGTACGGAAGAGGATATTGCTGCTGCGACTGAATTGGCCGACATTGCTGGTGTTAATGTTGAAGAATATGGTTTAAATATGTTGAAAGCAGGTACGAATCTAGCCAATAAAACAGCTTTAGAGTTAATTGATTCAGATGCTAAAACATTTCCAATGGGGGGCAAGACATTACGTATTGGACAAGTAAATACTGTTGATGTTTCTGATGTATTGTCTCGCCAAAGAGAATTAGAAGCAGCCATGGCAAGTGAAAACGAATCAAATGACTTTGATATGTTCGTTTTAGTGGTGACCAACATTTTAACCAGTGATTCTGACGTGTTAGTGGTTGGAGAACCACAAGAAAAAGTTGAGGAAGCATTTGGCATTAAATTAGTGAATCATACGGCAACTCTTAATGGTGTTGTGTCTCGTAAAAAACAAGTGGTGCCACCATTAACAAATGCTTTCAATTAAGAATGTATAACTTCCAAGAAACATCTTGGAAGTTTTTTTAAAAGGTGGAGAAACATGAAGAAAAAAATAAAAACAGTGCCATTTCAACCTGAGTTGTTGAAATTGTTGGATCATGCTTATTTTGATGCATTGTTAATGTATATGAAAAGACATAAGGACAATATAGTTATGTTAAGAGACTTAAAAAAAGCTTTTCCAGAATGTGACTCCATGGATTTATTTATTGATGACTGTGTTCAATGTAATATCTTATCACGTAGTCATGGACGATATTCACTAAATGTACCCATTATAGATGAGAAGAATCAACTTAAGGTATATAAGGTTGTTAATAAGAGCCTAGAAAAATTTGAGACTAAATGGAAAAATCATATCCAAACGCTTGGTTGCAACCATCAGCAAGAGGCTACTTTTAATTTCTTGCTAGCATGCAATCGTTTTATGAAAGGATCAAGTTCACTTTCTTTATATGACACATCAAATTTAGCTGAGAGTTGGTTTAAGTTACCGTTAAATCAACAGACAATTTCAGGTAAACTGGGAAGTTGGGTATCATTTGTAAGTTATGACGATATTTTCCAACCTACTATTTACATGTATTTTAATTATTTACGATTAAAAATAAACAGTCATGATGTTGCTTTTTCACCGATTTATCATGTTTTAGGTGATATTAGTATGCCGTATTACTTTCAAGAAATTGAGAAAAAGATGAGACGTCTTATTAAAGGTAAGCCGGTGACAAATGAAAGACCTAACATTTTTTTAACCTCATTATTAATGATGAATTATGTATCGTTAAATAACGAAGAATACAATCATAATATGCTTGTTTTAGACGGAAAACAAACAGATACATTAGAATCGTGGTTAGAAAACATATTAACTGACCTACCGGAGTATGATGAACGCTTAACAAATGACATCCGTTTTATGGTTGCGTGTTGTACCTATGAGTGGTGCTTGAAGCAGGGAATATTGGCTCCACTGTCATCGCCTCATTGTCTACTATTGAATGAAGCATAATCATTGGTTTATCTCTTCATTTCTTATACAATGATAGGTGAAATGAGGGATACAGTATGTTTAAACAAATATCATCTATAGAAACATTAAATAATGAAATCAATAAGAAAACATTAAGTCTGGTCTATTTTGGGCAACCTAATTGTAGTGTATGCCACGGTTTGAAGCCGCAAATTGAAACGAAATTAGCTGAATTTTCTGAAGATATATCGTTTATGGAAGTAAACACACTAGAAGTGCCAGAAGTTTCAGGAGATTATCAAGTTATGACAGTACCTGTAGTATTACTATTTGTAGAAGGTAAAGAATATATGAGAAAAGCACGTTTTGTTCCAATGCAAGAGTTGTATCAAAATGTTCAAAAGATTGTTGAGGGTGTTAAGGGAATGGATATGCCCATGAACAACTAATATAGATGGGAGACATGCTAAGTGAAAAAAATACTACCTATTATCATTTTCTTGCTCGTAGCAGCTGGTGGTGGCTATTACTTCTACAATGAACAAGTAAAAGTTAAGACACCTGACGTTGTAGCGAAAGATACTGGGAAGATGACTCTAGAAGATATGGACACAACAAAGGAAGAAAAAACATCAGGCAAAGAAAAGAAAGAAACAGATTATGATTTTTATGAGTATTTTGAGTCTTGGGATGATCTAGATGAAGCTGAGCAAAAGGATGGTACTTACTCTATTCCTAAATACGAGGAGCAAACATTGTATCTCATGTATGCTGTGAAGCAAAATGATGGGAAAATAGCGACAGGTTTTAGTGATAAAACAGAATAACTATTAGAATCTAACTTTTTGTTAGGTTCTTTTTTTATATTTCGATTTAGTGTGGTAAAATAAGTAAGACTAATTTTTAGAAGGAGACCAACATGGAACCATTAAGCTATACAATTAAAGAAGAGACAGGTAGAATCGATAAAGTATTAACTGAGGTCTTTTCAGAATTTTCACGCTCACAAATCCAATCTTGGTTAAAGAATCAATGTGTAACCGTAAATGAAGACGTTGTGAAATCAAATTATAAAGTTAAAAAAACCGACGATATTGTGATTAATAGACCAGAGCCTAAAGTATTAACTGCTGTTGCTCAAGATATTCCCGTTGATATTGTGTATGAGGATAATGCAGTTATTGTTGTAAATAAACCGCAAGGAATGGTAGTCCATCCTTCAGCAGGACACCCAGATGGTACATTGGTAAATGCATTGCTTCATCATGCTAGTGCCCTTTCTGACATTAATGATGTGATTCGACCAGGAATTGTTCATCGAATTGATAAAGACACATCAGGATTACTGATGGTTGCGAAAACAAATGAAGCACATGAATTCTTGGCAGAACAATTAAAAGAGAAAAAAGCCTTAAGAAAATATGTGGCTTTGGTACATGGTGTGATACCGCATGAGAAAGGTACAATTGATGCTCCAATAGGACGAAGTAAAGAAAACCGCCAAAAACAAGCTGTTATAAAAGATGGAAAACCAGCTGTCACACATTTTACCGTATTAGAACGAATTGGTGAGTTTACTTTAATTGAATGTCAATTAGAAACAGGTAGAACCCATCAAATCCGTGTTCATTTACATTATATAGGTTATCCAATTGCCGGAGATCCCACATATGGTCCAAGAAAAACATTAGATGGTAATGGTCAGTTCTTACATGCTAAGACTCTTGGGTTTGAGCACCCAACAAGCCATGATCTCATGACATTTTCATCTGACATTCCAGACTTATTTGAAGAAACATTAAAAACTTTACGAAAAAACAATTGATTTCTTTATCAAAGTAAGCTATTCTATTGATAACATATAAATAACGAGTCCTTTAAGAATAGTCCAGAGAGGCTAAGAAGGAGAATGCTATAAATTTACGGGTGACGTGTGGTCATTTTTGTAGGTTTATATAATGACAAACATTTTCTCTTATCCAATCTCTGGGTAAGAGTTTTTTTATTGGATTCAGGAGGAGCGAAAAATGGCAGAAAAAGAAATTGTAGACACAATGACCATGAAACGAGCGCTGACTCGTATCACGTATGAAATCATTGAACGTCACAAAGGAATTGATGATATTGTATTGATTGGTATCAAAACAAGAGGGATTTATCTAGCGGAACGTCTATCAGAGCGTCTTAAACAATTAGAAGGAGTAGATGTACCTGTAGGAGAGTTAGATATCACATTATACAGAGATGATAACCATATGAATGAACATGGTGAGCCTGAACTTCACGCATCAGATGTGCCATTTTCACTTGAGCATAAGGAAGTTATTCTAGTAGATGATGTCATATTTACTGGACGTACCATCCGTGCAGCGTTAGATGCTATCATGGATATTGGAAGACCGGATAAAATTTCATTGGCAGTATTAGTGGATAGAGGACACAGAGAGTTACCTATTCGAGCTGATTATGTTGGAAAAAATATCCCTACATCAAAATCTGAACAAATTATTGTAGGCGTTGAAGAAGTTGATGGCAAAGATCATATTATTATTAAAAGAGATAATTAAATAAGCTTTTTAATCAAGTACAGAGAGACTAGGAAAAGCGATTTAGATAAATAGTGATACCAACTATCCGTCTATTTTCGTATGCCTCGTTTCTAGTATAGAACGAGGATTTTTTATTATAAAGGAGAAGACGAATGAAAAAAGAATTTAGAAATCCAGATGTGGTGTTAGATATACATGATAAACCAAGTGGGATAAAGTGGTTAGGCCTCAGCCTACAACATCTTTTTACCATGTTTGGCGCGACAGTGTTGGTGCCAATTTTAGTTGGGATAGACCCTGGTATTGCTCTATTTAGTTCAGGTTTAGGAACGATTGTTTACTTAATTGTGACAAAAGGGAAGATCCCAGCATACCTTGGTAGTAGCTTCGCTTTTATTGCAGCAATGCAGATGTTGATGGATGGTGCTGGATATCCAGCCATTGCTCTTGGAGCTATTACGACAGGTCTTGTCTATCTCATTGTTGCTTTTATTGTTAAACGAGCAGGTTCGGCATGGTTAGATCGCTTGTTGCCACCTATTGTAGTTGGACCGGTTGTCATGGTAATAGGATTAGGGCTAGCTGCCAATGCAGCCAATCAAGCGATGTTTCAAACAGTGTCAGGAAATGAGATATATAGTGTTAAATACATTGCGGTGGCACTTATTACATTAGTTTTGACTATTATTTTTAACATGTATTTAAAAGGATTCATGGGGTTAATCCCCATCTTACTAGGAATTGTATCTGGTTACATCATCGCCTTATTATTCGGTATAGTTGAGACACAACCCATTGCAGATGCGGCTTGGTTTGCATTGCCAAACTTTCAAGCTCCATTTGTGACATATACGCCTAAGTTTTACCTAACAGCGATTGTGACGATGGCTCCGATTGCGTTTGTGACCATGACAGAGCACATTGGGCATTTGATGGTCTTGAATAAATTAACAAAGCGTAACTTTTTCGATGATCCTGGACTAAACAGAACATTGATGGGGGATGGATTAGCTCAAATTGTCGCAGGATTGGTGGGGGGACCACCTGTAACGAGTTATGGTGAAAATATTGGTGTTCTTGCGATTACAAGGGTTCACAGTGTGTTTGTTATAGGGGGAGCCGCAACCCTTGCGATGATTCTAGGGTTTGTTGGCAAGTTAACAGCCATTATTCAGAGCATTCCAGGGCCAGTCATCGCAGGAATTAGTTTTATCTTGTTCGGAGTCATCGCTTCAAGTGGGCTGAAAATACTGATTGACAATCAAGTTGATTTTAATAAAAAACGTAATTTATTGATTGCTTCAGTTATTTTGGTAGTTGGTATTGGAGGATTAACCTTCAAGGCTGGACCTGTAGCAGTATCAGGAATGGCCTTAGCAACACTATTCGGAATCATCTTAAATGTAGCACTTCCAGAACAAGCCAAAAGTGAAGTTGAGTAAAAATTAAGAGGGGAATGACACACACATGATAATCACATCAGAAAGAATTAGTTTAAAACATCTATTAACGGCAGAATCATTGAGCGATCAGGAAGTAATGGGATTAATCACACGGGCGCAAGAGTTCAAACAAGGCGCAAAATCAGATTTAAAAGAAGACCAATTTTTTACAGCTAATTTATTTTTTGAAAATAGTACGCGAACACATAAAAGTTTTGAGGTAGCGGAAAAGAAATTAAAACTTGATGTGATTGAGTTTGATGCCAAGACAAGTTCTGTGTCAAAAGGTGAATCACTTTATGATACGGTGTTAACAATGTCAGCAATAGGTGTACATGCATGTGTGATCAGACACTGGGAAGAAGATTATTACAATGAGTTGATTCAAAGTAAAACAATTACATCTTCCATTATTAATGGAGGTGACGGAAGTGGCAATCACCCTACTCAATGCTTACTTGATTTGCTGACCATTTATGAAGAATTTGGTCACTTTGATGGGTTAGATATAGCGATTTGTGGGGATTTAACACATTCAAGAGTGGCGAATTCTAATATGAAGATGCTGAAACGTTTAGGCGCAACTCTTTACTTTTGTGGTCCAGAAGACTGGTATAATAAAAAGTATGAAGCTTATGGTACTTATATGCCAATTGATGATGTCGTAAAAAAAGTAGATGTTATGATGATGTTAAGAGTGCAGCACGAACGTCATGAAGAAAATAGTGAGTTTTCAAAAGAAAATTATCATAGAGAGTACGGATTAACAAATGATAGAGCATTGATGATGAAACCTCATGGCATTATCATGCATCCAGCTCCTGTAAATCGAGATGTTGAATTAGCAGATGAGCTAGTTGAGAGTTATCAATCACGAATCACACAGCAAATGTCAAATGGTGTTTTTATGAGGATGGCAATATTAGAAGCGATATTACACGGGAAAGCGTAAGGTGAAAAAATGGAAACATTAATAAAAAATGGCTATATGGTTATCCGAGATAATGACCTTAACCAAGTTGATATATGGATAAAAGATGGTCTAATTAAAGGGCTTGGGCAATTCGATCCAAAAGAGTTGCCTATTGATAAAGTAGTAGATGCTGATGGTGGGCTGATTACGCCAGGTCTCGTGGATGTCCACGTTCATTTTAGAGAACCAGGGTTTGAATACAAGGAAACCATTAAAACAGGCAGTGTCTCTGCGGCTAAAGGTGGTTTTACGACTGTTTGTGCGATGCCAAATCTTAATCCTGTACCAGATACAGCAGTACAGTTAAGAAATATTTATTCAAAAATAGAGACAGATAGTTGCATAAATGTTCTGCAGTATGCACCAATTACTAAGTCATTAAAAAGTGAGGAATTAGTTGATTTTAAAGCTCTAAAAGAAGCGGGAGCTTTTGCATTTACAAACGATGGCGTTGGTGTGCAAACAGCTGGAGTGATGTATCTAGCGATGAAAGAAGCGGCTTCCTTGGACATGGCGATTGTTGCCCATACTGAAGATGAGTCCTTATTATTTAATGGAGTGATGCATAAAGGAGAGGCTTCAGAACGCTTAGGTTTGCCAGGAATTATGAGTGCGACTGAATCATCTCAAATCGCTAGGGATGTTTTATTGGCCCAAGAAACAGGGGTGCATTATCATGTCTGTCATGTGTCAACAAAAGAAAGTGTTGAGATCATTAGGCAGGCAAAACGACATGGTATTCATGTGACGTGTGAAATATGTCCCCATCATCTTATACTAACTGACACCGACATTACTCATGATACGGGGAATTATAAAATGAATCCTCCCTTAAGAGCGAAAGAAGACCAAATGGCACTAATCGAAGGTTTAATGGATGGAACGATTGATTGTATTGCCACAGATCATGCTCCTCATAGCCATGATGAAAAAGAGCAATCTATGATAGAGGCACCTTTCGGTATTATTGGAAGTGAAACAGCATTCCAGCTAATGTATACAGAATTTGTCGAGTCTGATATTTTTACACTAGAGCAAGTAGTGTATTGGATGACGGAAGCGCCGTCTAGATTATTTAAGCGACAAACAGGAACGCTTAACACAGGTCAGCCTGCGGATATAGCCATATTCGATATCACACATGCTCATACATTATCTGAACCGTTCGCCTCAAAATCATCGAATACACCATTTATCGGTAAAACTGTAAAAGGAGAAACACTCTATACATTTGTAAATGGAGAGATTGTCTGGGATAAGGGAGAGAAATAAGATGAAGCGGTTATTAATTTTAGAAGACGGAACATATTTTGAAGGAACCGGTTTTGGTGGACAAGGAATTGGAACGGGAGAAATTGTCTTTACAACAAGTATGAGTGGGTATCAAGAAATAGTGACTGATCCAAGCTTTAAAGGACAAATGATTGTATTTACTTATCCCAATATTGGAAATTATGGCATTAATCGGGATGATTTTGAAGCAATGAATCCAGTTTGTAATGGGGTTATTGTGAGGGATTACGCAAGAGTCGCTTCGAATTGGCGAAGTCGGATGACATTGGACGAATTTTTAAAAAACAAGGGAATACCTGGTATCACAGGTATCGATACGAGAGCGTTAACCCGAAAAATTCGTGACGTTGGAACGATGAAAGCGAGTATTATTGATGTTGTTCCAGATATTGAGCATGAGTACGATCAATTAAGAGCAACCGTGTTGCCACAAAATCAAGTTCATCAAGTATCTACGACTAGGCCTTATAGTGTTCCTGGAAAGGGAAAAAATGTAATAGTAGTAGATTTTGGTATGAAACACAGTATTTTGAGAGAATTAGTAGAGCGTGATTGTACAGTAACAGTTGTGCCTTACACGATATCAGCGGCAGATATTTTATCGCTATCACCAGATGGAGTGATGTTATCAAATGGCCCTGGAGATCCCAAAGATATAGAACATGTCACTAAGATGATATTAGGCATTCAAGGAGAAGTCCCAATCTTTGGTATATGCTTAGGCCATCAGTTATTAAGTTTAGCGAATGGTGCTAATACATTTAAAATGGCATATGGGCACAGGGGAAGTAATCATCCAGTAAAAGAAATCGCCTCAAATGATATTTACTTTACGTCTCAAAATCATGGGTATGCCGTATCTGCAGACAGTTTGGATACCACTGATTTGATGATGACCCATGTTGAATTGAATGATGGAACAGTGGAGGGTGTTAAACATAAAAAATATCCTTCTTTTTCTGTGCAATTCCATCCAGATGCAGCTCCTGGACCACATGATGCTGTCTCACTGTTTGATGAATTTATAGAATTAATGGATAATTGGAGGAACTAAAATGGCTAAACGGACGGATATTAACAAAATTTTAGTAATTGGTTCAGGACCGATTATCATTGGGCAAGCAGCAGAATTTGATTATGCAGGAACACAGGCTTGTTTAGCATTAAGAGAAGAAGGCTATGAAGTTATTCTAATTAATTCCAATCCAGCGACCATTATGACAGATAAAGAAGTAGCAGATAAAGTGTACATTGAGCCGATTACGTTGGAATTTGTTTCGAAAATACTACGCAAAGAGCGACCAGATGCTATTTTACCGACATTAGGAGGACAAACTGGACTGAATATGGCGATGGCTTTGTCAGAAACAGGGATTCTAGATGAGTTACACATTGAATTACTTGGGACTAAACTTAGTGCTATTGATCAGGCAGAGGATAGAGATTTATTTAAACAATTAATGGAAGAACTTGGTGAGCCTATCCCAGAGAGCGTTATAGTGAATACTGTTCCAGAAGCTTTGGCATTTGCAGATAACATTGGTTACCCTCTAATTGTAAGACCTGCTTTCACTCTTGGAGGAACAGGTGGTGGGATGTGTGAAGATGAGGCAACCTTGATAGAGATTACAAAAAATGGATTACATTTGTCTCCTGCTACACAATGTTTGATAGAAAAAAGTATCGCTGGATACAAAGAAATTGAGTTTGAAGTAATGAGAGACTCGCACGACAACGCTATTGTAGTGTGTCATATGGAAAATTTTGATCCTGTAGGTATTCATACAGGTGACTCGATTGTTTTTGCACCATGCCAAACCTTATCAGATGTTGAGATTCAATTATTAAGAGATGCCTCTCTTAAAATTATTAAGGCGTTAAAAATAGAGGGAGGATGTAACGTCCAATTAGCGTTAAATCCTAATAGTTTTGATTATTATGTTATAGAAGTAAATCCTAGGGTGAGCCGTTCTTCAGCTTTAGCAAGCAAAGCAACTGGCTTTCCGATTGCCAAACTAGCTGCCAAAATAGCAGTTGGCTTTACTCTAGACGATATGAAAAATCCAGTGACAGAAACGACTTATGCCATGTTTGAACCTGCACTGGATTATGTGGTAGCAAAAATTCCTAGATGGGCTTTTGATAAGTTTGAGTCTGGAGACAGATTACTTAGCACTCAAATGAAAGCAACAGGTGAAGTGATGTCTTTAGGTCGAACCATTGAAGAATCACTGTTAAAAGCTGTTAGGTCGTTAGAAATTGGTGCTCATCATATACAGTTAAAAGAGTCACAGGACTTAACAGATGAAGAATTAACACACCGTATTATACATGCACAAGATGATCGCTTATTTCATATTTCTGAGGCTCTTAGAAGAGGTTACTCAATCCAAGAAATGGCAGAGTTTACTAAAATAGATGTATTTTTCTTAGATAAACTCCTTCATATTGTCGAAATTGAACAAGAATTAAAAGACAATATGAATCACTTAGACGTGTTGAAAAAGGCCAAAGAGTATGGATTTACAGATAAGTTTATTGCTTCATTATGGGAGGCATCATCAGACACTATCTACCAATTACGGAAAAAGTATGACCTAACACCTGTTTACAAGATGGTAGATACGTGTGCAGGAGAGTTTGAATCAAAAACACCATATTTTTATAGTACGTATGAAGTAGAAAATGAAAGCATCCCGAGTGAAAAAGAATCTATTTTAGTGCTAGGGTCAGGTCCTATTAGAATTGGTCAGGGAGTCGAATTTGATTATGCTACAGTTCATTCTGTAAAGGCTATTCAAGAACTAGGGTATGAAGCGATTATCATGAATAGTAACCCAGAAACAGTTTCGACAGACTTTACAATATCAGACAAACTTTATTTTGAACCTTTAACATTAGAAGACGTATTGAATGTTGTAGAGTTAGAACAACCTAAAGGAGTTATTATTCAATTTGGTGGTCAAACGGCTATTAATTTAGCAGAAGGTCTTACAAAATATAATGTACCAATCATTGGAACGACAATAGCTGATTTAGACAGAGCTGAAAATAGAAATAAATTTGAGTTTGCATTAAAAGAGCTAAATATCCCCCAACCAAGAGGAGCGACCGCTGTTACATTAGAGCAAGCGGTAGGAATTGCAGAAGATATTGGGTATCCTGTGTTGGTTCGACCAAGCTATGTGTTAGGCGGTCGTGGGATGGAAATAGTTTGGAATACACGTGACTTAAAACGATATATGAAAGAAGCTGTTAAAGCGTCACCAGAACATCCTGTCCTAATTGATCGTTATTTAGTTGGGGTAGAATGTGAAGTAGATGCCATTTGTGATGGGACGAGTGTGTTGATTCCTGGCATTATGGAACACATAGAACGAGCAGGTGTTCATTCAGGTGATTCGATGGCAGTGTATCCCCCACAAAATTTAGATGATGTGGTTATTGATAAAATTATTGCTTATACTACAAAACTAGCCATTGGATTGAATTGTAAAGGCATGATGAATGTTCAGTTTATTGTTCAACAAGAGGATGTGTATGTCATAGAAGTGAATCCAAGAGCTAGCCGAACTGTTCCATTTCTAAGCAAAGTGACAGGCATTCCGATGGCTCAAATTGCAACAAAATTAATCTTAGGTAAGACACTCCAGGAATTAGGTTACCAAGATGGTCTGTATGCTACATCAGATTATGTTCATGTGAAGGCCCCTGTGTTTTCATTCGCGAAGCTGCATCAAGTTGATACGCAATTGGGACCGGAAATGAAATCAACTGGAGAGGTTATGGGAACGGATGTCACATTAGAAAAAGCACTATACAAAGCGTTTGAAGCTAGTGGCATGCATTTGCCAGATTATGGATCTGTTCTATTTACCATAGCAGATGAAACAAAAGAAGAAGCCCTAAATTTAGCGCAACGTTTTAGCGATATTGGTTACGGATTAATTGCAACAGAAGGCACAAGCCAGTATTTAAAAAATAACGGACTAGAAGTGACGACTGTCTCTAAGATTAATCAGACGGACACATTAAACGTTCTAGATACGATACGGTTAGGACACGCTCAATTAGTTGTTAATACAACAGGAAATGATGATCGTCATGCGACGGATGGTTTTAAAATTAGACGTTTATCAGTGGAAAATGGTGTTCCGTTAATGACATCATTAGATACAGCTGAAGCCGTACTAAAAGTATTAGAAGGTAGAAGCTTTTCAACTATTGCATTATAGATTAGAAAGGAAGAGGGATTATGAAGCAAGAACAGATGCTTGTCGTGAATCAAATACAATTAGCACCAAAAATCTTTGAACTGACATTAAAAGGGAGATTGGTAAAAGAGATGTTAGTTCCGGGACAATTCATTCATATTCGAGTTCCTCGATCCGATTTACTATTAAGGCGTCCTATAAGTTTAGCCAAAATTGATCAGTCCGCGCAAACGTGTACAATTATTTATAGAGTAGAAGGAGACGGAACACAAGCATTTAGCGACCTAAAAACAGGCGATACATTAGATGTTTTAGGGCCTTTAGGAAATGGTTTTACTATTGATTTTATCCAACCAAATGACTTGGTTTACGTTATAGGTGGAGGAATAGGTGTTCCTCCTCTTTACGAATTGGGGAGACAATTACATGCAAAGGGAGCAGACATCGTCTTCCTAAATGGATTCGCAAGCAAAGAAGTGTCGTATTACATAGATGAATTTAGAAAATTAGGTGAGCTTCATATAGCAACAGATGATGGGTCATTAGGGACTAGCGGACATGTGGGTGCTTTAATAGAAGAACAAATTGAGCAACAAAAAATACCAAAGGCGGTGTATGCTTGTGGGGCATCAGGATTACTGCGAGCTGTGGAAAGATATTTTCCAGATCATCCGCACGCCTATGTATCAATGGAGGAACGTATGGCGTGTGGAGTAGGTGCTTGTTACGCCTGTGTGTGTCAATCTAAAAAAGATCCAAGCGTGAATAAAAAAATCTGTGATGAGGGACCAATTTTTAAAACTGGAGAGGTGATAATATGACAAGGTTGCATGTAAGTTTGCCAGGATTAGAACTTAAAAATCCAATTATTCCGGCAAGTGGCTGTTTTGGGTTTGGAGATGAGTACAGTAAGTATTTCGATTTAAGTCAGCTTGGTGCAATTATGGTAAAAGCGACAACATTAGAAAAAAGATATGGAAACCCAACTCCCCGCGTTGCAGAAACGCCAAGTGGCATGTTAAATGCTATTGGACTCCAGAATCCTGGGTTGGAAACAGTTATGACGAACCAACTACCATCGCTTGAAAAATATGATGTGCCAATTATTGCGAATGTAGCAGGTTCAACAGAGTCAGAATACGTTGAAGTGTGCCGAAAAATAAGTGAGGCACCAAATGTTCATGCTATTGAATTAAATATTTCGTGTCCAAATGTGAAAGAAGGTGGTATCGCATTTGGAACAAGTGCGGATGTAGCGGGTAGTTTAACCTATGCTGTGAAACACGTCTCAAGCGTCCCAGTCTATATAAAGCTATCCCCAAACGTGACAGACATTGTGCCTATTGCTAAAGCAGTAGAGCAAGCAGGAGCGGATGGTATCACTATGATTAATACGTTGTTAGGCATGAGGATTGATTTGAAAACAAGACAGCCTGTTTTAGCAAATGGGGCAGGTGGATTATCAGGACCTGGTATAAAACCTGTGGCTATTCGAATGATACATCAAGTGTCACATGCAGTGGACATTCCTATTATAGGAATGGGTGGTGTCAGTAACGTGGATGATGTCATTGAAATGTATTTAGCTGGAGCAAGTGCAGTCGCTGTTGGAACAATGAATTTTACAGATCCTTTTATTTGTCCTAAGTTGATTGATGCATTGCCACAAAAAATGGATCAACTAGGTATTCATTCTTTATCAGAACTAATTAACGATGTAAAGGAGCAACGGATATGAATCAGCCAATCATTGCATTAGATTTTTCGAGTAAACAGGATATTGAAAATTTTTTAACACACTTTGACAAGGATGAGGCATTGTTTTTAAAAGTCGGTATGGAATTGTTTTATCAAGAAGGTCCAGACATAGTAAGATGGCTTAAGTCGCTTGGTCATTCTGTTTTTTTAGATTTAAAACTGCATGATATTCCAAATACAGTAAAATCAGCAATGATAGGGATTGCATCTCTGGGAGTAGATATGACAAATGTACACGCGTCAGGTGGTAAAGAGATGATGGAAGCTGCATTGGTTGGTCTGAGAGAAGGAACGCCAGATGGAGAGAAACCTCCAGTATTAATAGCAGTGACTCAGTTGACATCAACAAGTGAAGCACAAATGCATTCTGATCAGTTAATCAAAGTAAGTTTAAAAGATAGCGTTTCTCATTATGCTAAACTGACCAAAGAATCAGGATTAGCAGGTGTTGTCTGTTCTGCATTAGAAGTACCAGTGATAAAACAGCAAACTAGTTCCGATTTTTTATGTGTGACGCCAGGTATTCGACCTATTAATAGTCAGGTATCTGATCAAAAAAGAGTGGTAACACCTACCGAAGCTCATTCGATTGGTTCTGACTATATCGTTGTTGGACGACCTATTACTAGGGCCGCTAATCCATATAAGATTTATACCGAAATAAAAAAAGAGTGGAATGGAGAGAGAGTATGAAACAAGTTGCTGAGCATTTATTAAACATTAAAGCAGTTGCTTTAAATCCAAACGAGCCATTTGTTTGGGCAAGCGGAATGAAGAGCCCAATTTATTGTGACAATCGAATGACAATGGGGTATCCAGAAGTGAGACAGGAAATCGCTAAGGCTTTAGCTACTCAAATAACAGAACGCTATCCAGATGTTGAAGTCATTGCAGGAACAGCTACTGCTGGTATTCCTCATGCTGCATGGGTGGCGGACATATTAAATCTGCCAATGATTTATATTAGAGGGAAAGCCAAAGGGCACGGGAAGAAGAATCAAATTGAAGGGAAATTAACACCAAATCAAAAAATCGTCATTATTGAAGATTTAATATCAACAGGTGGTAGTGTCATAGACGCGACAGAAGCTGCAAAGGAATCAGGTGGAAATGTGTTAGGAGTAGGGGCAATTTTCACGTACGAATTGCCGAAAGGAATTGCTAATTTTGAGAGCCATCAGTTACCTTATTTTACATTAACAACTTATTCTGAATTGATTGAAGTAGCTTTAGAAAACAAATATATCGAAGAAAAAGATAGTGTGCTGTTAGAAAAATGGAAAAATGATCCAGAAAACTGGTTAAAGGTATAAAAAATACATAAAAAATCTACCGAACATTAATTGTTTAGGTGGTTTTTTTTATATTTAAAATAACGTTAATATATACTTATAGGTAATGTGTTTTTAAAAATACAAATAAAGCTATCACTGTATTTGTAAGCTTAAAAAAAGGTTTTCAAATAGTAAAAAACATATGGTAATATAAAATAGATAAACAATTTTAATTAAGATAAGTTTGAACAAATGGACAAAAAAGTGTCACAAAGATGGGAGAGAAAAAATCGTGTTTTGTTGGAATTGTGGCGAAAAAAACACAAAAGATGCTGCATTTTGTGAATCGTGCGGAGAAAAGTTAGACGCACAAGATGTACCTTCAGTGATTGAAAGTCAATCATCACGTATAGAACAACCAAGTGTGAGTGAGGTACAATATGTTCCACGTGTACCAATGGGAAAAAGAAAAAAAGTTATTATCGGTTTATCTGTACTTGTGATTGCTAGTTTGTCTGGTGCGTATGTTACTGGAAAATATTATTATAGCTATGATAATCAGTTAAAGCGTCATGCGGACGTGTTTAAGTCAAAGGATCCTAAAAAAATTGCAGAAATAGTATCATCGGACGATCCTAACTATAAAGTATCAGAAACAGAAATGAAAAAAATGACAGATTATTACAGCAAAGAAGAAAACAAAGAAGCCTACTCAAAATTTATTAAAAGTATGACATCTAACCCTTCATCATTAAAAGATGTTAAATTGGTCAACAATGGCAAATATTTTATGTTATTTGATAGATATGATTATAAAGTGGAACCAGTTTATATTAGCGTTGAAAAAATGCAACCAGAAGTGGATATAAAAATTGATGATAAAAAAGTAGAATCAAGTAAAAAAGAGACAAAAATTAAGGTTGGTCCGTTGACACCAGGAAGTTATAAGATTTCAGGTTCTTTAAAAGATGTTACAAGTGAAACAAATGTGACTCTTATACGTTTTAATAATGATGATTTTAAAGGGAATGATTCAATAACAATCGACTTACATAAGGTTTCCTTTGTGATTGAAACAAATGTCGAAGGGGCAGATGTTTTAATTGACAATAAAAAAGTAAATACGATAGAAAAGGACAAACTTATTATTAAAGATGTTGTCTGGCATCAAGGTATGACTGTTAAATTGGAAAAAACAGTTGGAAAAGATAAGATGACCAGTGATTCATATGAACTGTCCAATGACGATTTTCTTGTAGATGACTTTGACAAGGACAGTAACTCAAGTACAGTGTCATTAACATTTGATAATATCCAAACCAAAGATGATGCTAATTATTTCTTAGATTCATTTTATTCAGAGGTTGAAGATGCTACCGATGATAGTTTATCATTTTCTGAGAGCGACAAAACGGACTTTAGTAAGTATTTTGTAAATGGAAAAGAAAACGTGGATTATAAAGACTTTGTTCAATTTATTGAACAGGTTCGAAAAAGCGATGCTAAGTCCTATGTTAGGGCAAGACCGACAGTTGAAAAACTATCAATGGTGGATATCAATACTTATACAGCCCAATACATCATTGAGTATAAAACTGTATATTCGTCATATAAAAATCCTGATATTACACAGGAGTTTAGATACAAGAAAGCGACTCTTATATTTGATGAAAAAGAGGACACCTTTAAAATTAATGATTTAGGTGGAAAAGAAAACTTTGAAGTTATTGATGATGGGGGTGTTTAGACGTACATGAAGAAAAAGAAAATGTCTTCATTTATTATCGCCTTCACCATGTTACTACTTGTTGGCATAGGTGTGTTACTAAAGCAAAGCAGTCAGCCGAAGACACGCGTAGAGAAGACTAAAACAAGCTCAAGTGTATTAGATTCATTTTCTACGGTACCTATGCAAACAGAAACGAGTGAGACTTTGTTACAAGAAGAGGATAACGAACATATTGTTGATGCCATCATGGCACAAATGACAAGAGAAGAAAAAGTTGGTCAACTCTTTTTGGCAAGGGTGCCAGAGACTAATAAAATAGAGGACATTAAGACCTATCATTTGGGAGGTTATCTGTTATTTAGCCGGGATGTGGAGAATGAGACAACTGACTCTTTGTCTCAGTTAATTAATGATTTTCAGTCCATAAGTACGATTCCGATGTTTATTGCTTCTGATGAAGAAGGAGGCACTGTGACACGCATTAGTCGAAATCCTAAACTCGTCAATGAACGATTCAGTTCACCGCAAGCATTGTATAAAGACGGTGGGTGGCAACGGATTGCGGAAGATATTGATGATAAATCAGTGATATTAAAAAAACTAGGTATAAACTTAGGATTGTTTCCGGTTGCGGATATATCAACAGATAAAAATTCATTTATTTATGATAGAACCATCGGCCTAGACAAAAAAGGTACGGAACAATTTGTTGGTGTCACTGTCAAGGAGCTAAATCGTGTTGGCATAGGATCTACGCTTAAGCATTTTCCAGGTTATGGAGATAACAGAGACTCTCATGTAGAAATTGTTACAGATACAAGATCATTAGAAGAGTTAAGACAACAAGCTTTTCCACCATTTGAGGCAGGCATACAATCAGGTGCGGATAGTATTTTAATGTCTCATAATATTATTTCAGCCATAGATGCGAATAACCCGGCATCTGTATCAGCAGATGTGCACAACATCGTTCGCAACGAGTTATCATTTGAGGGAGTATTAATGACTGATGATATGGATATGGCTGGATTAGCTGATTTTATGACACAAGAAGAAGCAGGTTTAGAGGCGTTAAAAGCAGGAAATGATTTGATTTTATCGTCTTCATATAAACGACAAATACCAAAAGTATTAGAAGCATTGGAGTCAGGAGATTATACCGAACAGGCATTAAATGATTCTGTGAAACGGGTATTAGTTTGGAAAAATAAATTAGGATTACTTTAAATTGGAGGAAATTAAAAATGAAATTTTGTATTAATTGTGGGAAAGAATTAAAAGAAAAAGTGAAATTTTGTACCACTTGTGGAGCGCAACAACCTGAACTAAGAGAAGAGAAAAAAGAAGAAATCAATGCTGGTAATCAGCATGATGCTATCATACAAGATGTTGTAGAAGAAACAAGCGTAGAGACTCCAATATCGCAACACATACAACCAGAGCCAGAGCCAGAACCAATACCAGAATCGGTTCACACTGAACCAACGCCAGAATATGTAGCACCTCAACAAGTCATGACTAACCAAACGGTACAACAGTTTACAAAAGAATCTAAAAATTATTTTTCTTATTTAAACACAGCAATCAAACAACCTAAAATAGGGATGTCAGAAAGTCATCATATGTTCGGACTTATTTCATTTGTATTAATCGCTGTTTTAAATAGTTTAGCAATTAGTCATGCGCTAAATAGCATTTATTTCTTTGCGTTGTATACAACAGCTAGCACATTTCCACTACTACTACCAATCTTATTATGGGTACTAGTTGCTCAGTTTATCGGTGTTTTGTTAGTTTATGGGCTTACTGCAAAAGTATATCAATCACCAACATCAATACTAGAATCATTTAATAAAGTCTATTCACCTGCAAGTATAGGTGTGTATGTTAGTGTTGTGACATTTATTTATTCATTCTTATTAACAGATTCTGTTAAGATTTTCTTTATTTTGTTGGCTATTCCATTCTTCTTAGTGAATGCGTCATTTGTTGGAAATTTATGGGTAGCAAAAGATGCTACTAATAGTAAAAATCGTTTTTATTCCACACTATCTGTTTTGGTTATTAGTTTAATTGTACAGTATGTTGTGTCTAGAATTTTTATGGATGTCATTGCAGATAAATTAAATACAGAACAAATGTTTAAAACTATCATTAGCAATTTTTTATTTAAATAAGGTTGTTTGTCTATGAAAAATAAAATAGTTTCAGTAATAGTTATTGCTATCATTTCGGTGATGGTAATAACTATTATTTTTAAAGTATCAACTGATAAAAAAGTGGATAGTGTACAAGAGAGTCATTCTACGATTGATTCAATTTACAGACAATCAACAACTCTGTCGGTTTCGACTACGGAAACCAGTAATAACAAAAAAGAAATGAATGACTTGGTAGAGTATTTAGATCAATTAAAACAAGAGAATTTAGGAATCTATATTAAAGATTTAGAAACTGGAACAGAGTTTGGAGTAAATGACACCCAATTATTTTATGGGGCCAGTATTGCTAAATTACCAATTATTTTATATACGCAACATGCTTTAGAAACGAGTGTAAATACGTGGGAGGATGCATTTCCATATATAGAAGAGGTAAACACAATTCCAGGAGCCATGATTAAAGGTGGTACAGGAGAACTGCAAAAAACGACACAAGTAGGAGAGTTTCTCACTATCCAAAACTTGCTAAAAGAAACAATCATCCATTCTGATAATCTAGCGAATAATATGTTAGGTTATTATGTGGCTAACGAGAATGGCACTGAATTCAAGTCATTTTTATCAACTTATTACGAAAGTGAGATCGATGTCTTTACAAAAGATTTATCCGCAAAAACAGCTGGAAAATTAATGGAAGACATTTACAATAAGCGGACGGTGAATACTTGGCTAAGTCAAACCGAGTGGGCAACGGAAAAAATTGGAGTGCTAGATAAAGTTGTTTATCATAAAATTGGTGTTAATGAACCATATAATCATGATGTTGGTGTTGTAGCAGGGGAACATCCTTATGTGTTATCTATTTTAACAAATGGAAAAACGAACAAAGAGATAGAAAAAATGGTCAGTCAAATTGATAATTATTTAGAACGGGAGTAGAGATAAAATGAAAACGTGTGAACATTGTGGCAAAGAAAATGATGAAGCAGCAAAGTTTTGTGAATCTTGTGGGCAAAAAGTAGAGTTAGAAAAAAATGTATCATTAGTCAATCCTTGTGGAGTTTGCCATAAGGAAAATGCAAAAGATGCTCAATTTTGTGAGCACTGTGGCAATGGGTTAACATCCCCATCGCCAGAACAACCAGTAAATGTTGTCCCTAAAAAGGAAACTCAACCACCTAAGCAACCAGTGACGGTTACTAAAAAGCAAAAAATTCTTGGTGTATTAGTAGTATTACTTGCAGTAGTAGGTATTGGTGGGTATAAATTTTTTGAGACACAGTATAGCAAAGAAAAACAAATCGAAGCCATACTAAGCCATATTACCAAAAAAGAAGAAAAAGGCTTAAAACCTTTTTTAACAACAGAGGATAAGAGTCTTGAGTTGACGACGGAAACGATTAAACCTTTACTAACCTATTATGATCACAATAAAGATGATGTGACGGAGCTTAAGAAAGCGATGGAACGTGAATCATCTTATAATGGACTTAAATTAGTTCAACAAGGGAAAAAAGCGTTGTTTTTTGATAAATATATGCTGGATGTAAGTCCAGTTTATACCAATTTAATTGCCAATGTACCAGATACAATCGTTGAATTAAATGGCAAAGAATTTGAAAAAACAAAAGGCAAAGAGTTTTCAAAAAAAGTAGGGCCATTTATTCCAGGAGACTATACTTTTACGGCAAAAAATGTGGACGCCAGTAAAAAAGAAATGTCACTAGAATCTACCTATACATTACTTCCTGGAGATGAAACATCGGATATTGATATGAGCTTTATTTTAGTTTCGATACCAATTGAGTCAAACATTCCAGATGCAACTATTTTGGTTGATGGAAAAGAAGCGGGCACCTTATCAAAAGGAAAAGGAAAAGTTGGTCCTATTCTTTGGAATAATAAATTAACCCTTCAATTAATGAAAAAAACAGATGCTGGTGAATTAAAAACGGACATCGAAGAGATTAAACGAGACGATATATATGACGATGAGGAATTATCATTACGCTATTTAGAATTTGATGTACTATCAGAATCAGATGTAAGATCTGGATTACGTGATTTTTATAGTGAGTTCTCAAATCTGGTTGATACGGATTATACTTATAATGCAGAGGATTTTGCTAATACTCACTACATAAATGGTAGTAAGAACGAAAGCTTTAAAGGGATTAATGATTATATCAATTGGTGTAGAGATCGAGCGAAGAAAAATGAATACGATAGTGTAAATTTTGATTTGGATGTCAAATCTGTAACACCTGTAGACAATGATAAGTATAGAGTGACATACAACGTAGTTTATAATACATGGTATCCTTATACGACAAAAAAAGATAAACGTGTCGAAGGCTTTGATTATACAGATGTATTAATGGAAGTGAAGAAAGATACAGATGATTATTCGTATACAATTAAGTTTGAAAATATGGGTGATGGTGGTAAAAAAGTTTACGACAACCACGCAAATGAATAAGGAGTATGACAATGAAAAAATGTACATCTTGTGGAAATAAAGTAATCGATAATGCCAAATTTTGTGGTAGTTGTGGAAAACCGATAGGTATGATTGAAGATGTGGAAGTGTCTAAAATTATTGTAGAGCCAACACACTCGACTCGTCACACTATTTTTAAAAGAATAATACCTATTATGATTGTTGTTAGTGTTATTGGTGTTAGTGCTGGCTATTTATTATCAGGAAGCAAAAGTGCTTCTGTAACATCTGAAGATCTTAACACACACTTGCCTTTTTCTAAGAAAGAGAAAGGTAAAAAAGCCTCTAAAAAGAAAAAGAAACCTGTCATTCATATGATGTCATATAAAAATGGTGAACACTATGGGTTAATTGATAGCAACTTATCTATTATTAATGAAGATATTGGTGATCAAGCAGTTACCTACAATGCTTATGGTATTGGAGCTAAGCTTGATGATGATGTGTATCAATTATTGGATTCAAAGGGTGAAGAGATAGAACCATATAATTTAAAAACAATTGGGACATTTAATGGACCAGTTATGAGTAACACTGCCTCTGAAATGGCGTCAAAAAATGGTGTGTTGGATTACTCAATTGTAGCTGATGATACTGATTCAGATGGGAATGATAAATATCTAAGAGGATTAATTGATGCTAAAGGCAACATCGTTAAAGAAGCGGAAGATTGTATGATTTTCCCGTTCAATGGTAAAAAAATTACCCAATATTCTAAATTTACGAATAAAGGAATTATCTCTGAAGAAGGAGATGTTATCATAGAGCCCATCTACTATGATGCGGTTGTTTTAACTGATACATTGATTGCCACTAAAAAAACGGAATCTGATACGCTTTATGATGTGATGGATTTAGAGGGCAATATAGTTGAGAAAGATTTTGCTGAAACGATTTATCCGTATTATAATCAGGATAATTTGATAACAGTTGGGAAGGCAACTGGAAAGTATGGACTTTATTCAGATAAGTTAGAAGAAATAATTGCCCCAACTTTTTCATCAGGACTTCAAGTTTCTCAGAATCAAGAATATGTAGTATTTCAAGAAAAAGATAAATTTGGTTTGATGGATATCAAAGGTCATGTTTTAATTGACCCAATCTATAACAGTCTTTCTGTACCAAACGAAACGGGAGTTTTAGCCTTTAATAAGGGCGATTCAGATTATGGCTTGTTAGATACTAAAGGCAATGTTATTTCTGATGATTTTTCAACAAATCCATTTCCAGAATATGGTACCAATTTATTTTTGGAAACTAGAGAAAAAAATGATGACTATTATGTTTATGTTTATGACTCTAAAGGTGAGATAGTTTTAAAGGAAAAGGGAATTATCGGAACACACAGAAAAACAGTACCTGGTGTATATGTCCATTGGGTAATGAATAACGATAATACACCTAAAACAAAAGTATTTACGCAAGATGGACAGCTTATAGGAGATGATGTCACAATGCTTGCAGACCTAGGAGATACTGTCTTTATTCAAGAAGATGATCATTTGATGATAAAAAGAAAAACTGACGGGAAAATTATGAAAGAAAAAACAATTTAAAAGGAGATTTATCAATGAATAAGTTTTGTACAAAATGTGGGGAATCGATTCCTAAAGAAGCAAAGTTTTGTCCTAAGTGCGGAGAATCGTTAGGGGATATTCCAAACAGAGTGATACCACAACAGACAACATCTGAGAAAATGACTTATTTTAAGGAGAAGATAGAGGGAACAGGACTATCTTTTAATGATAGAAAGACTAAGTTACTTTTAATCGGTGTCGTTATGTTGGTGTTGGGAGGATTTTGGTACAATACGAGAAATCCTTTATCTGGACATTGGAAGGTACATCCATCTTCTTCTAATCTGTTTGGCAATAATGTAGATTTAGAAATAAAGAAAAACAATAAAGCGGTATTGACAACCAAATTCGAAGATGTATTTGAATACAAGACGGAAACAAAATTAGAAAAAAGTAATAGCAAACAAAACTATGTGATTCCAATGTCAAAAGCGGTTTTAACGTTTACTTATTATGATGCGGATGAAAATTTTGCCTTTTCAGATTTTTCTACAGAAAATGAATTGAAAGCTAATTTACGAGAAGAGTTGGATGAATTAGATGAGATGTCAAGCAACCAAATAAAACTATTAAATGATTTTATTAATTCTATTAAGTTAAAAGATAACACTTTAACGTTTAAAATTGATATGAAAAAAATGGAGCCAGTGTTGAATGAATTTGATACGATGATACCAGCTATGAATCTATCAAATTTAGATGATGGGAAAATAAAACGTCAATCTAAAAATGAAATCAATGTGGTTTCAAATGGAAATAGTCTGACATTTATAAAAACAAAATAAAGATATTATAAAGGGAACTCAGATAATTGAGTTCCCTTTTTTATGAAAAAACGTTTGTTATAGAATGATGGTTTGATTAAAAAAACTAAAAAGATTCTTCATAGTCTTATTTATTCATGATATAATATATCTCGTGCAATAAAAAGTTGTTCTCATGTCTTTGAACGAATAAAGAATAAGGGACTGATTTGCAGGTATACGCGAGAATGATAAAGTTGGAATCTTTTATCGTTTTTGAGAGAAAATGAGATGTGAACAACGAAATAAGTATTGTTTAAATGATTAAAGGTGGTTCATAATGGAAACCAAGGAAAAAACATTTTTCAAACAGCCTAGAGGGTTGTCAACGTTGTTCTTCACTGAGATGTGGGAACGATTTAGTTATTACGGCATGCGAGCTATTTTAGTTTATTATATGTATGATGAAGTAGCCAATGGAGGATTGGGATTATCCAAATCATCTTCACTTGCTATTATGTCAGTTTATGGTTCTTTAGTGTTTATGTCGAGTATTGTTGGTGGTTGGATTGCAGATAGACTGTTAGGTTCAAGGAAGGCTGTCTTTTACGGTGGCGTGTTTATTATGCTTGGTCATGTTTTCTTAGCCACACCACTAGGCATTTCTGCATTATTTGGATCAATGGTTTTAATCGTGATTGGTACAGGCTTATTGAAAGCAAATGTGTCAAACATGGTAGGAAATCTGTATTCTAAAGAAGATGTCAGACGTGATACAGGATTCTCAATTTTTTATATGGGTATCAATATTGGTAGTTTATTGGCACCAATTATTGTCGGAACATTGGGTCAAGAAGTTAACTACCATCTTGGTTTTTCAGTAGCAGGATTTGGTATGTTTATTGGATTGGTTGTGTATTATTTACAAGGCAAAAAAACACTAAACCATATTGGTGAACAACCAAGTAATCCGATTACAGGTGCAGAACGTAAAAAAGTATTCTCACTATTTGTGATGATTATTCTCATTGTCGGGGCCATTTTTGGTGTAGCAGCTATGACCAATAGTTTGAATATTGCATTTTTTGTTAATTTTATCAGTGTATTAGGAATTGGGTTGCCAATTTATTATTTTACACATATGCTAACAGCTAAAAACGTGACAGCAGAAGAAAGAAAAGGTGTTCTAGCATACATCCCTTTATTTATAGCAGCCATTATTTTTTGGTCATTAGAAGAACAAGGGTCATCTATATTAGCGTTATTTGCTAGTGACCGTACTAGAAGTGGAATTGGTAATTTTAATATACCAGCTAGTTGGTATCAAATTTTAAATCCCATTTTTGTGGTCTCACTTACACCAGTCTTTGTCTGGTTATGGACAAAATTAGGAAAAAGACAACCGTCTACTGTCATTAAATTTTCAATAGGTTTGTTAATGGCTGGTTTGTCCTTTTTATTATTAATGCTACCAGGTATGTTGTTTGGTACTGAAGGTCGTGTCAGTCCACTTTGGTTAGTATTTAGTTTCTTTATCATGATTATAGGGGAAATGTGCTTATCACCTGTTGGATTGTCGGTGACAACCAAATTAGCACCTAAAGCGTTTGAATCTCAAACACTTGCTATTTGGTTACTAGCGGATGCATCATCACAGGCCATTAACGCTCAGATTTCTCAATTTTATACAGAACGAACTGAATCAGCCTATTTTGGTATTGTTGGAGGGGTTGCAGTTGTTGCAGGGATACTTTTGTTTACGATTCGTCGACCAATTCAACAATTAATGGGGAACATTCGTTAGTCGTATGTAAAAAGCTTAGGTCTTATGACTTAAGCTTTTTATATTATTATGAGATTTCATCAAAATCATGTAAAATGAAGTATATCGAATAAAAATGATTCATCCTTTAGACTGATGTTATGTTGTCTAAACTTATCTATACTAAATAGGTAGACAAATCATTATTTTAGTAGGGTGACATACAAGGAGGAAGTAAAATGAAGCAAGGTAAAAAAACAGGATTAATAATAGGTGTAATTTTAGTACTATTCGTTATTTATGGAATAGGGTCTTATAATAGCTTAGTGGGTAAACAAGCCGAAGTAGATAGTCAGTGGGGGAAAGTCGAATCGAAATTACAACGACGTTATGATTTGGTTCCTAACTTAGTTAATTCTGTTAAAGGGAGTATGAAACAGGAGAAAGATGTTTTTGGTGATATTTCAGATGCCCGTGCTAAAATGGCTGGTGCAAAAGGAGTGAATGAAGTATCAGAGGCAAGCAGTGAAATGGAAGGTGCGTTGTCTAGGTTATTGGTAGTGATGGAGAATTATCCTGAGCTAAAATCGAATGAAAATGTGAAGACTTTAATGACCCAACTGGAAGGAACAGAAAACAGAATTTCTGTTGAGAGAGATCGTTACAATGATTCTGTTAAAAAGTACAATGTGGCAGTAACTCGGTTTCCAAAATCAATAATAGCTAATATATCTGGATTTGACAAAAAAGATTTCTTTGAAGCACAAGACGGCGCTGAAGTAGCACCGACTGTTGATTTTAGTGAGTAATGAAAACAGCGAATGAAAGTTAGGTGATGGCGTTGATAATTGCAAAAAAATCGTATAGAACATCAATTTTAGTCATAATTGGACTGATGATGTGTCTGTTATCAGCTGTTATTATCCAGCCAGTGGAGGTATTTGGAGAACCTGGTAATATTTTTGTGGAGGATAATGCAGGCATTTTATCTGCATCTGATAAGGAATATATTCAACATATTAATGAAGACATATTTAATGACCTACCTGGGAAGCCGCAATATGCAGTCGTTACGTTAAACAGCTTAGATGGATATGGTTCAATTGAAGATTATGCTGAAAAGACGTTTAAGAAGCTAGGTATTGGTCAAAAATCTTTGGACAACGGGTTTTTATTTGTTATTTCAGTTAATGATAGAGAATATCGTTTAGAAACAGGTTATGGAGTAGAAGATGTGATTACGGATAGTATGAAAGAGGACGTAGTCACAGATGAAGCAACAGATTTGTTAAGGAATGAAAATTATGGCGGTGCTGTCATGGTTATTTCTAACAATATTGAAAAACTAGTAACAAATCGTTATGGTGATTATGAAGTATCTAAGCAAGCAATTATTGATGAGAGAGAACGAACAGCTAGATTTTTGACATTATTTGCCTACTTTATAATAGGGATCATGTTACTGATAGTAATGCTGATAGTCTTGTATAAAAATAAATTAAATCGATTGGCTAAACGACTAGAAAAAGATTATATCTCTAAAAATATGACCGGCTATATGTATCAAGATAAGACAAATACATTAATAGGTTATAGCAGACCCTATAAAAAAGTATCATTATCTCATTTTTTAGCTAAAGAATTGAATAAATCCTTCAGTAGTAAGGATTTACTATCAAGTAGTTCTAACATGAAAAAATGGTTGGCTCCCTACCTTGCAAATGATGTGGTCATTCAACTCTGGCTAAGTAATAACAGTCAATTTCCTTATGATATTTCTATTTATTTTGATAAGAAGCATATGAATCAACTAATGCCACGACTAGTTGAAAAATCTGATACATTCGATGTACCATTCC
Source organism: Vagococcus sp. (assembly GCA_052104115.1). Taxonomy (GTDB): domain Bacteria; phylum Bacillota; class Bacilli; order Lactobacillales; family Vagococcaceae; genus Vagococcus. The sequence goes on from JBQELZ010000004.1 coordinate 119,245, forward strand.
AATCCAATCCATATTTTGATAATGAGTTGCAAGAACTAATCATGTCTTATATGCAATTTGTGACAGACAAACATCGATCTGCACTGAAAGTTTCCAAGCAAAATAAAAATCATATTGAATCTGTCTGTACAAAATATATCCAACAGAATGGTAGACAAGCGCAAGGTAGAGTAAACAGTGACCTACAATTAGCATTGATGGGCTATTATTTTCTAAAAGGAAAAGATTTATCCAATCCAAGTTTATTAAATGATATCTCATTGACTGAACAGAACTTATCTAAAGCCTATCGGTTCTCAGAAAAAAAACGTCGTGAAATAGATGTTAGTCAACGAAAAAAAGCTTTAAATGATTTGACGAATATGACTTTAGGGACATATTATATGCAATCGCTCATTTGGTCAAGTTATCATAGTAATGGTAGCTCATCTTCTGGAAGCGGTGGCGGTTCTTCATTTGGTGGTGGTTCTTCTGGAGGCGGCGGATTTTCTGGTGGTTGGTAATATTTATTAAACAATCTAGTTTATACTAGATTGTTTTTTGTTTTTAAATTAAAATAAAGCACTAATGTTATTTCATATGATTTTTTTTGAGTGTTTATTAAAACGTTTTAAACTAAAATAAGTCTTATGAATTTTATAATAAATTATAGACTTTTTTCGGACAATATGTTCCATTCTCTATACATAATACCCATAATGTTTTTTTAGTGACTAAAAGTGTATATTAATTTGTTTTATTTAATAATTAATTGTTGTAATAACAAAATTAGAGTGATAAACTTGTTTTGTAGGGCACTGAATGTGTGGAGCATTCGTGACTAATAGTCATTTCTGGTTTAATGTTTTGTTTGTTCATAAAAGGTTCTTAAAATAAATAAACAAAGGGGGCGGTTTTTTGATAAGTAAATTAAAAAAAATACCAATTTTCATCGTCTTACTGATGTTATTAATTAATGTATTACCTTTCAATACTTTTGCAGCTGTTTCTATGAAAAGTCAGTCTAAAACAGAAGAAAAGATAGAGAGTCAGAATACACGTGATACTCTGGATCAGGTGTATACAATTAGTCCATACACCATTAGTAGCGAACCAGATAAGTATGTGACAGGGGCACGATTTACTAGTGATCCTGAAGGAAATAGTGAAATAACAACAGTTCCTGCGCATGGCTTGTTCTACGTCCATTATGATTGGGAAATTCCAGACGATGAAACCATTGAAGTTGGAGATAAACTGGTCATATCCGCACCCAAAAAAGTCATATATAGAAATTCGTCATCATTTGATGTGAATGCAGCTGATGATGACAGTATGAAAATCGGTGATGGGAGAATTGATACAAATGCTCAAGAGATTACTGTTATTTTTAATGAAACAGCGGCTGAATTATCTCAAAGTGGTGTAGGAAGTATTAAAGGAAGTATCAGAGTTCGTACAGAACTTGATATAGAGTACCAAACGGAAGATCGAGAAGAAGAAATACATATACCAGGTATAGACGGGGCTATTCATATAACAGTTCCAGGTCATACACCAGACCCAGGCGATCCAACACCGCAACCACAGGATTGGGTTATTAAAAAATGGGGATACCAAACAGATGAAGAAGGAGTCTTTCAATGGATGGCACGTGTAAATGGAAAACTTGAGTACATTGAAGAAGCTGTGTTGGTAGATACTTTAAGAGGCAATCATGAGCTAATTTCTGACAGTATCGAGGTTTTTGAAGGAACCGCATGGAGTAATAGTGCATTATTAGAGTATATCGATGTATCAGACGATTTTAAATCCTCTGGAAAAATAGAAGAAAGACATGATGGCTTTACTATTAATTTTGGAACAATCCAAAATAAAGGCTATGACATTATGTATCAAACAAAAATCAATGATGACTTGTCTCAAGCTGGTGGAAACACATATGACAACACACTTGATTTTACAGGAAAACAAATCAATCAAGTCACTCAAGAATATCCTATTGTTTACACATCAGGAAGTGGAACAGTAACTGGAAATTATCAAAGAGCAAAAGTGAGGAAAATTGATTCAGACACAGGGGAATCTTTAAGAGAAGCAACTTTTAAAGTAGTGAGTAAAGATGGAAAAGAGGTAGATGGTCCTCTCGTAACGAACGCTAAAGGCGAAGCAACGACAAAAATACTAAGTCCAGGCGAGTATTCGTTTATTGAAACAAGAGCACCTGCAGGTTATAAATTAGACCCTACTCCCCATGATTTCACTATTGTAGATGGCCAAAATAGTTCTACATTGATTGAAGTAGAAAACACCGAAATAACTGGTGGGGTCATAGTCAGAAAAGTAGAAGCTGGTCACACAGAAAAACGCTTAGCTGGAGCTGTGTTTCGATTGGAAGATGAAACTGGTCACGTTTTAGAAGAGTTATTAGAAACCGATCAAAATGGAATACTTGACATTCAAAACCTTAAACCAGGAACGTATCAACTTGTTGAAACAAAAGCACCGGTTGGTTATGAATTGGATGAGACACCTCATCAGTTTATCATTGAATCGAATGCGACAACAGCAGTGGAGATAGACATACCAAACAACCCTAAAAATGGTAGTGTTATTCTGCTAAAGACCAATAGTAATAATACAAAAGCGTTGTCTAATGCAGAGTTTACGTTACTAGATCATGAAAAAAAAGAATTGCAGACAGGATTAACAACCAATAAATTTGGAGTTGTCTCTGTAGATAATTTGGAGCCAGGAGAATACTATTTTAAAGAAACAAAAGCACCTCCCGGTTATGAATTAGATGATACTCTTATAAGGTTTACCATTACAGAAGGTCAAAAAACAGCGAAAACAGTTAGAGTAAAAAATCAATTGATTAAAGGAAGCGCCCTTCTAAAAAAGAAAGACACTAAAACAGGCCAAACTCTTGAAGGTGCTGAATTTAAGGTTGTTGATGATAAAGGGAAAGTAGTTGCTGATAAATTAGTAACGGATAATCAAGGGGAAGTTTCCAGTGGACAGCTTATACCAGGAACGTATTACTTTATTGAGACTAAAGCACCTGTTGGTTACAAATTAGATGAAACACCTAGAAAATTTGTCATTGATGAAGATAGTTCAAGCACTGTAGAAATCATCATGGGAAATACACGTGTAATAGGGAGTGCTAGATTGATAAAAAAAGACAGCGCAACTAACGAAGTACTAGAAGGTGCCGAGTTTAAACTAATTAAATACAAAGATGGGCAAGAAAAAGTGATTGCTGAAAAGCTCAAAACTGATAGTCAAGGTGCTTTGTCTAGTGATTCTTTAAGTCCAGGAGATTATGCATTAATCGAAACAAAAGCTCCTGTAGGCTATATCATAGATGAAACTCCGATAAAGTTTAGTATTATTGAAGGTGAAGATACTTTTATTGAAAAAGTAATGCCAAATAAAGTAATTCTAGGCAATGCCATATTGGTTAAAAAAGATAGCGATACACATGGTACTTTAGCAGGTGCTGAGTTTGAGTTGAGAAACGACAAAGGTGATTTAATATCTGTTAATGGTAGTACAAAATTAGTCACAGATGACAAAGGCGAGATATCAAGTGGACCATTGCGTCCAGGTCGTTATCAATTTGTTGAGACAAGAGCGCCAGATGGATATCGTCTAGATACAACTCCTATTGAATTTGAGATCGAAAAAGGATCTACTGATGTGATTAAATTAGAACTACTAAATGACCCTATCTTGTTACCTGAAACGGGTGGCATTGGTCGAGGAGCATTCATAGGTAGTGGTACCATTGCTTTGCTAACATCTTTGGTTGTGTATAACCAAAGTAAAAAGCGAAGGAGGTGTCTAAAATGATTAGGTACCTAACGAAGACTAAATCTCTGTTAACAGTTGTCTTATTAGCCTTATGTGTCAGCTTGTTTTCTGTTGTTACATTTGGAGAAGGACAAACAAATGAAGTTGATATCATTATTCATCGCCTTATGTTGAAATCGTCTGTAAGTCAATCTGTTCAAAATGACGGAATAACAAATCCGTTTGACCAACAAAGCGTCCTATCAGATTATATAGGAGTTGGGGACAAAGAATTTAAGGCATATGATGTTACCCGTGATTACCTGTCGTTGAGGGAAAAGGGATTGTCAAAAGAAGAGGCTCAAACTGAGCTAAGTCGTGAGAATAGCAACACTTTAAATGACTTGATTATGAGTCAAATGACTGATGACAGTGGCACTGCATTGTTCCACTTACCAGAAAAATCTGGTAAAGAAGACGCTGTGTATCTATTTGTAGAAACAAAACAGTTAGATCATAAAAATGCTGGAAATTTTGTTGTTGTCCTCCCTGTATTCAATGATTCTAAGGAAAAAATAACATCAATTCATCTCTATCCAAAAACAGAATTAGAGGATGAAGGCATACCAGATTTGAAAAAAATAGCAGATGTTGATAACGCCCATTTTGGTCAACTCATTTCTTATTCAGTTACAACTGATGTACCAGCTAATATTTGGACGCAACAAACATTTCAAATAAAAGATGAGGCAGATCCATCCTTGATGTTGGTGAAAGGATCAATTGATGTCACAGTAGATGGTCATGAGATTAAGCATGCTATAGAAAATATCGAAGAACGTGATCATGGTTATACCATTGATTTTATACCGCCCGAGTTGATGAAATATGCAGGTAAACCGATAAACATCCATTACAAAATGCGTTTATCTAAAACTGCTATAGCAGATACTGATATTATTAATACAGTTACATTAATAACTGATAAGGAACCAATTAAGAAGCAGGCATTGGTTAGAACAGGTGGACAACGTTTCGTTAAGAAAGACGTGGATGATGATTCCAAGACATTACAAAATGCAACCTTTGTGATATTGAATAAAAAAGGTCAGATATTAGTTCAAACAAACGATGGGTATGCGTTTGAAAAAATAGCAAATAAGGATCTTAAAAACAATTCAAACACTGTAAGGTTAATGTCAGACAGTCAAGGTGAATTTGAGATAACTGGATTAGCGTATGGCAGTTATTTTTTACAAGAGATTGACGCACCGCAGGGGTATATCTTGGCAACTGAACGTGTTCCGTTTGACATTAAACATCATACGTACAGTCTTTCAAGCGAAAAAAATATGCCATTAGTTATCCATAACAAACAGACACCTAAATCGGGAGGTCTTCTTCCCAAAACAGGAGAAACGATTCAAAATATAGGTTTTGTGATAGGGGTCATGATGGTTATCGGATTTGTCTTAAATTATAAAAAAATAAGAAGGAGCAACAAACATGAAAACAACTAAGCGATTAAATTGGATAATGGTGTTAACATTAATGTTATCTGCTATAACAATGGTATTTCCAGTATTAGGACAAGCTGCAGGAAAAGATACTACTGTAACACTACATAAAAAAGTATACAAAGATGATGAATCAAAAAAACCAATAGAAAATACAGGACTTGAGTTAAATGTCGAAGGTGAAAACTTACCAGGTGTTACGTTTACTGCCTATGATGTTTCCAGTGAATACAAGAAGTTGAGAGAAGAAGGCGTAACAGTTGATGATAGTTACAATCAATTAAAGACAATAACAAATTTTGATGGCTATACAGCAATTACGTTTAATCCAACTGATGATAATGGTATAGCAACAAAAGTCCTACCTAATAAATCAGAAGGAAAACATGATGCTGTATATGTGATTGTTGAAACTCAAAGTCCAACATCTGTGACAGCAGCAGATAACATCGTTTTAGGGCTGCCATTTTTTAATGGTAAAAACCGCTTAGACACAGTTCATTTGTACCCAAAAAATGTGCAAGATTCGAGAAACTATGAGTTTACTAAGTATGGAGTAGACGCTTTGGGAGAGAATCAAGTAACGTTAGAAGGTATTGAGTTTGTTATGAAATCCGAAGAAACAGGCAAATACTTACACAACACGCCACTAAGTTCAGGTTTACCAAACTTTTCATTAAGTACGGCACAAGATGAAAATATTATGATATTTAAATCTGATGCTGATGGAGTTGTTCATGTTGATGGACTGGCATTAGAGCACGGAAACTACATTTTTGAAGAGCGTGTTTCAAAAGATCAAGGTGACTATCACATGACGGAACACTTTAATCAAGCCGTAGTTTTACACGCTAAGGGTGACAAGTCAACTTATAGCTACTATGATGTTGATGGCAATGAAATAAAAAATAAAAAAGAGGCCAAAGTTTATAACTTTAAATACCCGCTTAGTTGTAGAATCAAGTTAGTCACCCTAAAATAATAAAAAAACACCATGGT
>JBQELZ010000005.1:0-74048 GCA_052104115.1 Vagococcus sp.
ACTGATATTTAGATATTTTTACCAGAGTGGCTAACTTAATGTTGCAATTTAGATAATTTAATTAATATCGGAACGCTACCATCAGGAGCTAGTTGTACTATTAATAAAATGGTAGTAGAAGCGGACTTATTAGTAGCAGAAGGTTTTATTGAACCACACTTTTTCGCAGGATATTCAGGAGGTAGAAAAGCCGTTTTTCCTGGAGTAGCGGGTTATGAATCTGTAGTAGGCAATCATAATGGGCAATTTATTGATTCTAACAAAGCGAGGACAGGTAACTTAATTAATAATCCAATTCATAATGATATGGTAGAAGCGTCTAAATTAGCCAATCTTGCGTTTATCATCAATGTGGTATTGGATCATGATAAACGAATCGTTAAGTGTGTATCAGGTCATCCAGTAGAAGCGCATTTGGAAGGGACTAATTTTGTCGATCAAATGATGAGTGCTAAACCAATTGTAACGGACATAACCATTACAAGTAATGGAGGTTATCCGTTAGATCAAAATATTTATCAAACAGTCAAAGGAATGACTGCAGCTGAAGCGACTAATAGACAAGATGGGGTGATTATTATAGCCTCTGCTTCAATTGATGGACATGGTGACGAAGGATTTTATCAAACTTTTAAAAATTGTGAAAAAATCTCAGATATTTATACAGATGCTGTAGCAACACCTGCTAATGAGACAATTCCTGATCAATGGCAATCGCAAATACTAGCACGTGTCATGATGAATCATCATGTTATTTATGTATCAGATATAGTTGATCCAACAATTGTGACAGACATGAAGTTAAGTCATGCCATGAATTTGGAAGAGGCACTTGAGAAAGCCTATGCGTTAGTAGGTCAAGAAGCAAGTGTAGCAGTTATTCCAGATGGTGTATCAACCATAATAAAAAAATAGGGGGCCTAGCTGATGAAAATTTTAAAACGAGTTGAAGCAATTCCTGGAGGCACCATGGTTGTACCACTTATTTTAGGGATGCTGTTTAATACATTTATACCGGAATCTTTGATGATTGGGTCATTTACTACGGCTATGTTTAAAGACGGAGCGTTAGCTTTTCTAGGACTATTTATACTATGTTCTAGTGCACAAATTAGAGTGAAAAGCATTGGCAAAACAATTAAAGTAGGTGGAAGTTTACTACTGTTAAAATTTGTTTTAGGATCATTTTTAGGGATTTTAGTCGCTCACTTTTGGGGTGTTAAAGGCCTTCTAGGTATCACACCATTAGCGTTAGTGGCATCAATGAGCAATGCTAATGTTGGAGTATTTGCATCGTTAGCAGAAAGTTTTGGTACAGAAGAAGAAGTGAATGCCACTTCTATTATCTCGATTAATGAAGGCCCTTTGTTAACTTTTATCGCATTTGGGGCGTCAGGGGTGGCTAAGATTCCACTTATTGATTTTGTTGCTATTTGTGTTCCAATTATCGTTGGTTTTACATTAGGAAATTTAGACAGTGACTTGAGAGAGTTTTTAGCAAAAGGCCAAAAACTATTAATTCCATTCTTTGCTTTTCCATTAGGAGCAGCATTGAATTTAAATGTATTGTTAACATCAGGTATGTCAGGCATTCTTATTGGGTTATTAAACATCTTGATAACAGGTGGAGTGACATTTGTTCTGTTCAGATGGTTGTTTAGGAAAAGTTTACCGGGGACTATCAGTGGTTGGTTTATCGGTACAACAGCTGGAAATGCTGTAGGAACACCAGCTGCAATGGCTCTTATATCACCAGAATGGGAACCTTATGTCGAGCAAGCTACAGCACAAGTTGCAACATCTGTTATTGTGACAGCAGTTCTTATTCCGTTTATTGTGTCTTACTTTGATAAGAAACGTAAGGGAGCAGTGAATGCTAGTTAATATCTGAAAGGGGAAATGAGTGTGTTTGAAGATATTGAGTTTAGTAAAGTAGATATTTCTAGAGAAAAGATAAAGGGATTCCCTGAAATTATATATGGAGAATATAAAACATCAGAACAAATCACAGCAATTATGAAAGAATTAGTAAAACATGGCCAGAATATCTTAGTGACACGAGTGAATGAAGAAAAAGCGATGTTCATTCAGACGATATTTCCTGAATGTGTGTACCATGCATTAGCTCAAACGGTGACATTAACATTGGAAAAAAATAGAAAGCTAATGTCTGGTACAGTAACCATACTTAGTGCAGGGACAGCTGATCTGTCTGTGGTAGAAGAAGCTAGAGTAACAGCTGAATGGATGGGATGTCAGGTTAATGTCATTCAAGATGTCGGCGTAGCTGGTTTGAGTAGATTGTTATCTTATGTAGAAGAAATCAGAGAAGCAGATATTATTATTTCTGTTGCTGGAATGGAAGGTGCGTTACCAAGTGTCGTATCTGGTTTGGTTGATATTCCAGTTATTGCAGTTCCAACATCCATTGGTTATGGTGCTAATTTGGAAGGTGTCACCACACTTTTAGCGATGCTATCGTCATGTTCATCCGGAATTAGTGTTGTGAACGTAGATAATGGTTTTGGTGCGGCCTATCAAGCGGCACTATTCATTCGTCAAATAGAAAAGAGGTTAGAGAAATAATGGCGGTATTGTATATAGATTGCCAGTATGGCATAGCAGGAGATATGATGTTAGCGAGTCTAATCGATTTAGGGGCAGATATGGATTATATATCTGAGCAGTTAAGAATGTTGCCTATTGATTCTTTTGAATTAGAGGTGAAAACGGTTATAAAAAATGCGATTCAATCAAAAAAATTAGAACTGTCATTTCACACACCACAAAAAAACTTTTTAGAAAAATATCATGATAGTCTTGTGCAACATGGAGGTGAGGAACAGCATGAACACACTCACAATCATCCTCACCACGAGCATCATCATCACAGTGCACAAGCTATTTTAGATATGATTATGGAGTCTAACTTGCCAAGTAGGGTGAAAGAGAGAAGTCATGGTATTTTTACAGTAATAGCAGAAGCTGAAAGTAAGATACATGGTATGCCAGTTGCGGAAGTTCATTTTCATGAAGTAGGTGCGATGGATTCGATTATTGATATTATAGGAGTGTCATTGGCCTTAGAATCCTTAAAAATTGATACCATTTACGCCACACGTGTCCCAGTTGGTCACGGTCTGATGCATATGGCGCATGGACTGTTTCCAATACCAGCTCCAGCCACATTAGAACTATTGAAAGACATTCCATTATCAGACTTTTCAATAGAATCAGAACTTACCACACCAACTGGAGCAGGAATTTTAAAAGCGTTGGTGACTGATTATACAGATATTCCTAATGGTAAAGTTAAAAAGATTGGTTATGGAGCAGGTGAAAAACAATTTGAGCATCCAAATGTACTACGGACGATGTTACTTGACGAAGTTGATAGAAGTACAACAGAAGAAATCATTACACTAACTGAGTGTCAGTTAGATGATATAACAGCGGAACAGCTGTCTAATACAACTAAAAATATGATGGAAATGACTGGGGTTTTAGATGTATTTGTGACACCTATTACGATGAAAAAGTCTAGACTAGGTTATTTGTTAACTATCTTGTCAGATATTCAGTATGACAAGGAAATAACAGAGTATCTATTTTTCCATACACCCACATTTGGATTACGTCAGCAACACATCAAACGTTACATTTTAGAACGTCGATTTGAAACAGTTTCTTATAAAGAAACTGATGTAATTGTCAAGATTGGATCTTATGAAGGAAAAGATATAAAAGCTATACCGGAATATGAGTTTGTAAGGGAAGTTGCTGAGGTACATAATGATTCTTTTATGCAGGTTTATGTGACGGCTCAAACATTAGCATTGGCATATTGTAATGGAAATGAGGAGTTGGATGAGGGAAGAAAAGCTTAAACAACTATTAAGTGAAATTGGAAGAGTCTGTCTTTGTTTTTCAGGTGGTATTGATAGCTCATATCTGTTGAAACAATGTTTGGATACATTGGGAACGGGGAATGTACTGGCTGTTATTATTAACTCAGATTTGGTTAGTGGACAAGAAAATCAATTAGCTATGAGGCTAGCCCATGAAATGGGAGCCAACGCTGTTTTGGTAGATATCAATGAATTGGCTCATGAGGATATAGCTGATAATACACCTGATAGCTGGTATTACAGTAAAGTATTATTGTATCAAACAGTAGCAGAAACAGGAAATCAATACGGTTTTGATAAGATAATTGATGGGATGATTATGGACGATGTATCAGACTATCGGCCAGGTATGAAAGCCCGGTCAGAAGCTGGTGTACGAAGTCCGCTGCAAGAAGCTGGGATGTATAAGTCTGAAATACGAGAACACGCGAAAGAAATTGGAATCACCAATTGGAATAAATCGCCCTCCTGTAGTGTACTATCGAGATTTTCGTATGGAGAAAAATTGACAAAAAAAGCGGTAGAACAAGTTATCGCAAGTGAATTGTTTTTAGAGAAATGTGGATTTGATACAGTGAGAGTCAGGTATCATAAAGGTGTTGCTAGAATTGAAATTCCAGAGAGTGACTTTATAGCGTTACTGTCTGAACGAGACGTTATAGTATCGAAACTTAAAGACATCGGCTTTAATTTCGTGAGTTTAGATCTTGAAGGGTTTTCATCAGGTCATATGAATCGACTGTTAACTAAGGCAGATAAAGATAAATATAAATCATAGATGAATGAGTCAGAGTAATTGACAAGGGATGGTGTAAAAAGTGATAAAAAAAATATGGGGTGTTTGTTTGGTATTCTTTATTGGAGTAGTTGCTGTAGGATGCTCAAACTCTAATCAATCAGCGATAGATAAAACAGATAAAGAGGAGATTGTTCTAGCTGTTGGAAATGAACCGGAGACAGGGTTTGATCCAACTATGGGATGGGGAAGGTATACGAAACCTTTATTTCAGAGTACTCTTTTAAAAAGAGACGATGATTTAAATATTGTAAATGATTTAGCAGAAGATTATAAAATAGACTCCAATGGAAAAAATGGATTGTCTCTTTGAGAGATGATATTAAGTTTTCTGATGGAGTAAAAGTGACATCTGAAGATGTGAAATTTACATTTGATACGACGGTGAAAAATAAATCAGTTGTTGATTTAACAAATTTAGAAAGTGTAGACGTTATTGACAACAAAACAATTTCTTTTAACTTAAAAGAATCAGAATCAACATTTGTTAATAATTTAATCGTTACTGGAATTGTGCCAAAACACGCTTATAACAAAGGGTATGCAGAACATCCTGTTGGATCAGGACCATATAAGTTAGTGCAATGGGATAAGGGACAGCAAATGATTATTGAAGCAAACGAACAGTATTATGATACAAAGCCTAATCTAAAGCGTATAACATTCTTATTTTTAAATGAAGATGCAGCCTTTGCAGCGGCTAAATCAGGTAGTGTTGATTTAGCTTATATTCCGGCAGCATTTAGTGAGGAAACCGTAAAAGGCATGACACTTAAAACGTTTGATACAGTGGATAACAGAGGGATTGCTTTTCCTTATATAAAAGCAGGAGAAAAAACATCTGAGGGAATTGCTATCGGGAATGATGTGACCGCTGATTTAGCAATTAGACAAGCAATTAATATAGCTGTGGACCGACAAGCGTTAATAGATGGTGTATTAAATGGATATGGGACACCAGCTTATACGTCTGTGGACGGATTACCATGGTGGAATAAAGAAACTGTGATTGACGATGGAAACATGAAACAAGCGAAAGACATTCTAGCAAAAGCAGGATGGAAAGATACGGATGATGATGGTATTTTAGAAAAAGATGGTATGAAAGCAGAGTTTGAGTTGTATTATTTATCGGATGATGAGGTAAGACAATCTTTGTCTATTGCAGTATCTGATATGCTTAAGCCGTTGGGAATTAATATAAAAGTAGAAGCTGGTAATTGGGATACTATTGGAAAGAAAATGCATTCAGAAGCTGTTATGATGGGATGGGGAAGTCATGATCCTCATGAGTTATACAATCTATATGACAGTAAAAATGCTGGTGATGGTTATTTCAATACAGGCTATTATAAAAATGAGCATGTGGATGCTTATTTTGAACAAGCTTTACTATCAAAGACGCAAGACGAAGCTTATGATTTTTTTAAACAGGCTCAATGGGATGGAGCCACAGGACTAAGCGCTAAAGGAGATGCACCTTGGGCATGGCTTGTCAATATTAAACATTTGTACTTTGTAAAAAATGGTCTAGATGTTGGAAAACAACGTATCCATGTTCATGGAAATGGATGGCCGATTATTGATAACATTGAGGAGTGGAAATGGAGTCAGTGATATGAAGCAAACAGTCATAAGGAAACGTACGGTTCATTTTTTATTGAAACTAATTAGAATGGTGACACTACTCGTCGCCATTTGTTTTTTATCTTTTATAATGGTAAAAAAATCTCCAATTGATCCTGTACAAGCCTATGTTCAATCAGATTTAATGTCAGTGGGGACAGAGCAAAGGGAAAAAATAGCAGAGTACTGGGGGTTAGATCAACCGATCTTCATACAGTTTCGTCAATGGTTTCTGTCTTTATTGAAAGGAAATTTAGGAACATCAATGGTTTATAGACAACCAGTAGCTAAAGTAATAAGTGAGCGTTTTTTTAATTCTATTATACTGATGACAGCAGCCTGGGTTATTTCAGGATTTTTTGGTTTTTTACTGGGAAGTGTAGCTGCGATAAAAAAAGGGACGTGGGTTGATAAAGTTATTGTCACGTTTAGCTATTTGTTGGCATCAACGCCGCCTTTTTGGATGGGATTACTATGTTTGATGTTATTTTCAGTGACGTTAGGCTGGTTTCCATTAGGATTAAGTGTGCCAGTTGGTGTGCTCTCAGAGAATGTCACATGGGCAGATAAATTGAGTCACTTAGTGTTACCGGCAGCTACCTTGGGCCTATTAGGTGTTGCAAATATTGCGTTACATACTAGACAAAAGCTAATCGATGTATTAGAAAGTGATTACGTATTGTTTGGTAAAGCTAGAGGAGAAACTGCTCATCAAACATATTGGAGGCATGGATTTAGAAATATTTTGTTACCTGCCATTACGTTACAGTTTGCGGCATTTAGTGAATTGTTTGGTGGAGCTATTTTAGCTGAGCAAGTGTTTTCTTATCCTGGTTTAGGTCAAGCAACCGTTCAAGCTGGACTAAGCGGAGACGCACCATTACTTTTAGGAATTGTTATCTTTAGCGCAATTTTTGTGTTTGTTGGAAACATGTTGGCGGATATGATTTACTATATTGTTGATCCAAGAACGAGGGTGTTATGACTATGACAACTATTAAAAAGATTACTGATAGATGGAATAATAGACAGCTAATGTTGATGTATATGATAGTGCTATGTTGTCTGTTAATGAGTCTGGTGATTATAGGTTTAGTCAGTCATCCTGACAATATTTTAACAAATTTAAGTATAAAAAATTTAGCACCTTCTGTAAGGTATCCTTTTGGAACAGACTGGCTTGGTCGAGATATGTTTAGACGCACATTGTTAGGTTTGTCAGTTAGTGTAAGAATAGGTTTAGTTGGAGCAATTGGAAGTACATTAGTAGCTGTCGTATTAGGAATGTGTGCTGCAACAATGGGACCTATAGCAGATCAATGTATTTCGTGGTTAATTGATTTGTTTTTAAGTGTGCCTCATTTAGTTACATTGATATTAGTCTCTTTTATGTTAGGTGGAGGGATGAAAGGTGTGGTCGTTGGTGTGGTTGTTACGCACTGGCCGACTTTAGCTAGGTTAGTTAGAGCTGAGGTCATGCAAGTTAGATCTCATGAGTATGTATTAATATCTTACAAGTTAGGGAAATCAAAATGGTGGGTAGCAACTCATCACATTTTTCCACATATAGTCCCCCAAATAATTATTGGATTTATGCTGTTGTTTCCACATGCTATTTTACATGAATCTGCGATTACTTTTTTAGGGTTAGGCTTATCGCCACATAAACCATCAATCGGAATTATTCTGTCTGAATCGATGAAATACTTGACCGCTGGGAGATGGTGGTTGGCATTCTTCCCAGGGCTATCTCTATTGTGTGTTGTGAGAATGTTTGACCGGATTGGTGAAGGGATAAAACAATTTGTTGATCCCACGTCGTATCATACTTAAATTTATAAACTAAAATGAAAGAGAGACGTTAACATGAAATTACTAGAAATAGAAGGGTTATCTATCAGTTTTAAGCAGTATACGAAACTATGGAAAAAAACACAAATAGAGGTTATTTCAGATTTAACTCTTTCAGTTCATGCTGGAGAAATTGTTGCTATTGTCGGGGCAAGTGGATCAGGGAAAAGTTTGCTGGCACATGACATATTAGGTATATTGCCTGAAAATGCTATATCTAAGGGGAAAATTCGATACAAAGGAAATGTTTTAACAAAATCAGATAAAAAAAGGTTAAGAGGCCATGACATTGCTTTGATTCCTCAGTCTGTTAGTTATCTTGATCCACTTATTAGAGTTGGCAAACAAGTAAGGTACTCATCAAAAGGCAAGCAGGCAATAAATGAGCAGCGTGCCATATTTAAACAATACGGATTAAGGAAAGAAACAGAGAAACTCTATCCATTTGAGCTGTCAGGTGGTATGTCAAGAAGAGTATTACTTTCCACCGCTATGTTAACAAAGGTAAAATTAATTGTAGCAGATGAACCGACTCCTGGCCTAGATAAAAAAGTTATGACTGAGGTATTACATCATTTCAAAGAATTTTCACGCTTAGGAGCAGGCGTTATTTTAATTACGCATGATATTGAGGCAGCTTTGTCGATTGCCGATAGAATTGCTGTGTTTTATGAAGGTGAGACCGTTGAAGTAACAGATGCATCTAACTTTGAAGGTGAAGGCCATCGATTAAAGCATCCCTTTACGAAACAGTTATGGCTTTCTCTACCGCAAAATAAATTTACTGATATAATGTAAGGAGTTAAAGCGATGAAATTAATAGTAGATAGTGTGGGTCATTATTATGATCATTCTAACTGGTTATTCAAGCATGTTAAGTTAGAGATTGGTGTGGGTGACGTTGTTTCTTTGGAAGCGCCAAGCGGTTATGGTAAAACAACATTAAGTAAAATTATCGCAGGGTATGAGGAACCTAGAGAAGGCCGTATTTTAGTGGATGGGAATGAAATTGATCGTAAAAAAGCATGTCCAGTCCAACTTATTTTTCAACATCCAGAAAAAGCAATCAATCCTCGTTGGAAAATGAAACAAGTTCTTGAAGAATCGTGGATGCCGACTTCTTCTGATTTAGCAGAATTTGGTATCAAAGAGGAGTGGCTCTCAAGATGGCCGACAGAACTTTCTGGTGGCGAATTACAACGGTTTTGTATTGTACGGGCATTAGCCCCAACTACCAAATTTTTAATTGCAGATGAGATGACAACTATGCTTGATTCAGTGACTCAAGCTAGTATATGGAAAGCTGTTTTATCTAGAGTGGAGAGACAGGACATTGGGTTAATTGTAGTCAGTCACGATGAAAAATTACTCCAGCGTGTTAGTCATAGACGAGTAGACTTAACGATGTTTAACGACTAAACCTATGTTAAAAGAACAACAAAAATAAGAAGGAATGTGATAATATGTCGTATCAAGATGTACTGAATTTTTGGTTTGAAGAAATTGATAGTAGTAAATGGTTTGAAAAAGATCCAGAATTTGATGCTATGTTAAGGAAAAAATTTGGAGATATTCATTATCAAGCAACGCAAGGTGAATGTGAGGAATGGCGCACAACGATTCAAGGAAGATTGGCAGAAGTAATAGTACTAGATCAGTTTTCTAGAAATCTATTTAGGGATGATCCTAGATCATTTGCATATGATGGAATGGCACTTGTATTAGCACAAGAAGCCATCAAACAATCAACATTGAGCGAATTGACTGTTGAAGAACGGGGATTTTTATATATGCCTTTTATGCATTCAGAGTCTTTGTCTATTCATCAAAAAGCAATAGAATTATTTTCAGAACCTGGGTTAGAAACGAAGCTCGACTATGAAAAAAAACACCAACAAATCATTTCAGTATATGGAAGATACCCACATCGGAATAAAATATTAGGACGGTTGTCTACGCAAGAAGAACGCTTATTTTTGAAGGGCCCTAATAGTTCATTTTAATTTAAAAAGTCATAGTGTAGAATTTTGTTTTGTTCTACACTATGACTTTTTATTTTTTTATATGATAGAAAGTATCGCCTAAGAAATCTTTTCCAGTAGTTTGATCGTATTGTATCAATTCAAAATCAGTGATTAGTTCTTTTGTCTGTGTGTCTAGGTCATCAATTGGGATAGATTTACCATCTTTCACACAATTTTTCTGATCGAATGATGTCACGCCTTCGTTTAAGAGTTGTTCTAGTACAGCATAAAATGGAGAAATCTTACTGTTATTACTTTTCGCAACGATATTAGTGAAAAATAATGGACTTAATGAGTCATAGTTAATGTGAGAATTTTTCATTTTAGAATTATAAACAAAGAATTCAGTTTCCAATAATTGGCTGTTATCAAGCTCTTTTCCAATGCTTAAATAGTAATAAGGAAGATGGTCTCCATAGAAAAGGACAGTCACGTTTTCATCATAGCCGTCTAGTTTTTCTAAAAAGTCTATTGTGGCATCATCAGTAATGTTTAGGCCTTTCATATAGTTATTAACAGTTGTTTTCATGTCATCGCTTATTGAATCCGAGTTAACGGTTGCAACGTCACGATTATCAAATTCTTGATAGTTTGGTCCATGATTTTGCATGGTGATAATTTGAATAAAGTTAGTCTTTTCTTTCGTATCAAAGGTATAAAGAGCTTCATTATAGGCGGATTCGTCCGAATAAAAATTAGAATTTCCAATTAGATTGGTTTCTTGCATGTTATCTTCGGATATAATCGCTTTAAAACCAAGTTTTTTAAGGACGTCTGTTCGCCTGTAAAGATTTGGTGTATATGGATGTATAGTATAAGCGGTATGCTCACTATATAAATCTAACACAGAATGAACAGTATTTTTTTGACTTGGAATAACTGACGTATACGGAACAGTTATTTGAGGAGAAAATAGAGCTAAATTCAAGCTAGTTAAAGAAGAATACTCCATATTCGCCGTTCCTCCACCAATACTTCTAGATAGCATAGTCCCACTCATCGTGTCTTTTTTTAGCTCGTTTATTTTAGGGATTGGTGAATTAGCGACACCTAAAAATTGTATTTTAGAAGGATCAGAAAAGCTCTCGCTTAATATATAAACGACTTTTTGATTTTGAAAGTCATGTTTTCGCTTTTTGTTAATCCCTTGAGCCACTTTTTCATATTTTAAGCGAATGCTTTCCATATCTTGTTTAGAATAAGCAAAATCATGGGACATAAAGTCAGCACCTGTGTAGTATAAAAACCCAGAAATAAATCCGTGTCTTCTGTAAATGATACTTGGATTGAATCCGTAGTCGGCAGCTTTTTCATCGTCAAAATGAATCACGTGTTTAATAGCATCAGTTCGGTTGAAATTAAGACTAAGTAAAAGGAAAACACCTGTTACAAGGGCGACTGAACCTCTGGTATATATAGTGATGAGTCGTCGTTTTTTATAAAAAGTAGGGTTAGAATCTATTTTGTAAAACTTCACTAACTTAAAATCAATAAAAGGTGATACTTTACGATAGAAGAAAGTCAATAATATAGAAAATAGTGCGAACCAAATAATGCCTTTTATTAATTCTGTTGGATTTATTAATCCCCACAACTCTTTTAAATTAAATAATTCTCTCAGTTCACTTGGATAAATGGGTTCATTTCGTTGTTCAATTTTTTGACTATTGGCGTAGACAGTAAGCAATCCTATACCAATAAACATTAATAAGGATAGTAAGTATTTTCCAGTTACGGACCAAATAAATAAAAATAACACAACTAAAATAATGTGTTCATAGATGATCGATTCATAAAAAATGATTTCTTTATCAAAGATAGACGTATCAAGATGCATACTTGTTTGCAACAAGTAGTCTATCCATATTGATAATAGGATTGCTAAAAGAAGGCCTAGAACGACTCTTATGATAGATAAAGATAGGTATGATATATTTTTTTTGATAATGTGTGTCACGGTTAATGACCCTCCTATTAAAAATGGTATTCAAATGTTAGTGAATAGACGCATAATGTAGTGAACTAAAAAAAACTACTCACTATTATGAGTAGTATCTCTATAAAAAATGTAAATCCACAATATGAGAACCATGGACTTCGTTTACTTTTAAGAATGATGTGACTGTATCAATGTTATGATGAGACACGCCACCACCAGGTAATAAGGTAATTCGGTTATTAGCGTATGAAATGAGATCATTGATATACTCTAAATGTTGCTCGATTGGTTCATCCATTGGTCCCCCATGAGTAAGAATTCGGTTAACGCCATTCTCAGATAGCCAGTCAATCGCTTTGAATTGATTGTCAGCAGACATGTGGTCAAATGCCATATGAAAGGTAATCTGTAAACCTTGAGCAGCTTCAAGTAAAATCCCCATTGCCTCTTCATCAATCCAGTTTGATTCATTCAAACAGCCAATAACAACTCCGTCAACTCCTAATTGTTTGGCATCATATATATCTGTTTCCATAATTTTAATTTCCGTATCAGTATAAATAAAATGACCGCCACGAGGTCTAATAATTGCCATCACGGGTACTTTTTTTTCGCTACAGTAGGCAATTGTTTCTGTCATGACCCCTTTGCTTACTGTGGTACCACCAACAGCTAAGTTGTCACATAACTCAATTCTTGTTGCACCTGAAGCGATTGCTTTTGGAATATTGGTAAAATTTTCAGCACAAAATTCTTTAATAATCACACCGTTTTCCTCCATCATTTATAAAGTGTTATTACGAATAGTATAGCATAAACATCACACGGTGGGCGGATTTTTGTGATATGATAACAGTAATATTTTAGTCTAGGAGATAGTTAGAGATGTTAAAAAAGAAAATAGTGTATGCAAAAGAATTTTTAGAAGACACGTTTAATCTGTTTCAATGCCCAAAGTGTCATTCTCCATTTATTGAAGTGAAAGGGACTAGTTTAGTGTGTTCAAATCACCATCAATTTGATTTATCCAAGAAAGGAACGATCCATTTTCCTTCTCATCATATGACAAGTGATTATGATAAGAGTATGCTGATGCATCGAAGAGACATGATTCTAAGAGACTTGTATCGTCCGATATTAGATAAGGTCTATGAATCCTTACCACCATTAGATGCTAATAGTATGATGGTCGATATGGGATGTGGAGAAGGGAGCTTTCTTAAGAAGTTGTCACAAGATTATCAGGTGCCTGGGTACAAAGTAGGTTTCGATTTATCTAAAGAAGGAATCCAGTTAGCAAGTGATTATGCAGATATAGGTTTTTGGTTTATAGGGGATGTAACCAATATGCCTTTTCAAGCAAATAGTGTGGATGTGCTACTGAATATTTTTTCCCCAAGTCATTATGACGAAATGTTAAGGGTCTTAAAACCTGATGGCGTGATGGTAAAAGTTATACCAGAGACGAATTATTTAAAAGAAATGCGAGATATTTTTTACCAGGATAACAAAGAAAGATTAGCTTATTCTAATGAGAATGTTTATGAAAAATTCAAGAAAGATGTAAATATCGTGAAAGAAGAGCGCTTAACGTATTCATTTCCAGTAGAAACGTTGTACTATGAAGACATCTTGAAAATGTCTCCAATTCATTGGGGGGCAACAGAAACAGCGAAAACATATGCCGCTAATCATCCCTTTGAAACATTAACAATTGATGTGAAAATATTGATTGGAAAAAATTGATACTTTTCAAAATTCGAGTTGTTTTTTTCATGCTTAGGTGCTACAATGGTGTCAAGTCATTTTCGGCGGTTTTTATCAGATTCCTGTTCTGATAAAAGTTGATGAGATGACTCCCATCAACGTAACGACTCGCAGTGAATTGACACCGAGGCGATACGTTTTTTTTTACGTAAAAAAACAACTACTACCTTAAAATAGAAAGAAGATAATGACATGAATCATATTGTTTTATTTGAACCACAAATCCCAGCAAATACCGGAAATATCGCACGTACATGTGCAGCAACCAATACACCACTTCATTTAATTGAACCATTAGGCTTTTCAACGGATGATAAGCAGTTAAAACGTGCAGGATTGGATTACTGGCATGATGTTAACATTACATACCATAAAGACTTATCTGCATTTTTAGAGAGCATTCAGGACAAACAACTTCATCTTATTACAAAGTTTGCTAGACAGACATATAGCGATGTTAATTTTGCAGA
This sequence comes from Vagococcus sp., assembly GCA_052104115.1. GTDB lineage: Bacteria > Bacillota > Bacilli > Lactobacillales > Vagococcaceae > Vagococcus. Next base: position 14,382 of record JBQELZ010000005.1, read on the forward strand.
TGAGCAAGATCATTATTTCATGTTTGGAAAAGAAACTACTGGATTACCTGAAGAGTTTATGAGAGAGAATGAAGAGAAGTGTTTAAGGATACCTATGAACGATGAACATGTCAGATCATTAAACTTATCAAATACAGCAGCCCTTATTATTTATGAAGCTTTGCGACAACAAAATTTCCAAGGATTAGAGAAACAACACATTTATGATAACGATAAATTAAGCTAGAAAGGATGAATCATAGTGAAGCTGTATTTTACACGCCATGGAAAAACGGAATGGAATCAAGAAATGAGATTACAGGGAATGATGGGGGATTCACCACTTCTTCCAGAAAGCATGCAGCAAATTGAATTGCTAGGTAAAGAATTGGCAGATGTTCCATTTGAACAGATCTATAGTAGTCCATCAAAACGAGCTAAAATGACAGCTGAAGGAATTTGTCTTGAGTTAAGACAAGTTCCTACTATTATTTATTCTGATAAACTTAGGGAGCTAGGCTTAGGTGAGTTAGAAGGGAAAAAAATTAGTTGGTGTAGAGACAATTACCCAGAAGAAATGCATGCGTTACGACACGATCCAAGTCAGTATGACCCAACTCCGTTTAGCGGAGAGCTATACACAGATATGTTACAGCGTAGTGTTGAAATTGTTAAACAAGCAGTTGAAGAAAACGTGGAAGGGCCATTATTGTTTGTAAGCCATGGTGCTACTTTGACTGGATGCATTCAAACTCTTATTGGAACTCCTTTAGAAAGGGTAAGACAGTTTAGTAGCTTGAACAATAATAGTCTGAGTGTGATTGATGTGACAAATGGAGAATACACCCTAGAAAAGTGGAATGACACGAGCTTTTTAAACTAGATAAAACGGGAGGTGGGGCTTATTTTTCCTGAAGAACAACTAGAAAAAACCTATATGGTAGGACAGATCGTTACGGTGTTTTTTGAAAATGCCACAAATTTTTATAAAGTGATGCTTGTGAATGTATCAGATACAAATGCTGATTACAATGAGAAAGAAATCGTTGTAACAGGGACGTTTGGGCAAATTCAAGAAGAAGAGACCTATCGTTTTTTTGGTACGCTTGTGACTCATCCAAGATACGGGGAACAATTTAAAGTGGATAGTTATCAACAAGATAAACCAACATCTGAATCTGGTTTAATCAGCTATTTATCAAGCTCTAAATTTCCGGGAATTGGACAAAAGACAGCTGAATCAATCATTGATACATTAGGGATGCATGCAATTGATGAGATTATTGATAACCCCGATGTGTTATTGAATGTAAGTGGTTTAAATGAAAAAAAACGCCAAACACTAGTCTCAACGCTGAAAGAAAATTATGGTATGGAACAAATTGTTGTTGGTTTAAATCAATATGGATTTGGGAATCAATTAGCCTTTACAATTTATCAAGAATATAAAGAAAAAACGCTTGAAGTGATTGAAGAAAACCCATATCAGCTAGTGGAAGATGTTGATGGTGTAGGATTCAAAAAAGCAGATGCATTGGCTGAAAGAATAGGTATTAAAGCAGACTCACCTAAGCGAATGCGAGCAGCTTTAATACACGAGCTATTTCAAGGATGCTTGACCAGTGGCGATACGTATATGGAAGCGAGACAACTGTTAGAGCGTTCGGTGACGACGTTAGAAAGCAGTCGTCCTGTTGAGATTAATCCTACTTCAGTGGCAGATGAAATTATTCATTTGGCAGAAGAAGGAGTGATTATTCAAGAAGGCACTAAACTATATGAGAAATCCCTTTATTTTTCTGAAGTAGGTATCACGACATCCATTAAACGATTATTAAATCGTAAAAAAAAAATTACTTATAAGAAAAAAGACATTGATTCCAATTTAGCACAAATTGAGACACAATACGGTATAAAGTATGGTGATTCGCAAATAGAGGCCATAAAACAGGCTATCACGTTACCTTTTTTTATCTTAACCGGTGGTCCAGGAACAGGAAAGACAACGGTTATTAACGGAATCGTTAGCTTATTTGCAGAATTGAATGGTCTCTCTCTTAATGTTGATGATTACACACAAGAAGTGTTTCCGATACTCTTGGCAGCTCCAACTGGGCGAGCGGCGAAGAGAATGAATGATATGACCAATTTACCCGCCAGTACGATTCACCGACTTTTAGGGTTAACGGGTCGAGAAAAAGATGTTTTGAATGAAGCAAAAGAATTAGAAGGTGGATTACTCATTGTAGATGAGATGTCTATGGTGGACACATGGTTAGCCAATACATTGCTAAAATCAATACCAAGTAATATGCAGGTGATATTTGTTGGAGATAAAGATCAATTGCCTTCAGTTGGTCCAGGTCAAGTTTTAACGGATTTATTAGCTGTGGATACCATACCTAAGAGAGAATTAATAGACATTTATAGACAAGAAGATGGGTCTACTATTATTTCACTTGCTCATAGCATTAAAAATGGAACGATGCCACCTGATTTAAAGGATAGTAAAAAGGATCGCTCGTTTATCGCGTGTGATGTGAATCAAATCGAATCAGTGGTGAAACAAGTTGTTGTCAGAGCGGATAAAAGAGGGTTCTCTGCACAAGATGTACAAGTATTAGCTCCAATGTATAGAGGTAAAGCAGGCATCGACCAATTGAATACGATGATGCAAACGATTTTAAATGGCAATGATGATGGCTCGCGTAAGGAGGTCAAATGGCTAGATAAGATTTACCGAATCGGTGATAAGGTGCTCCATCTTGTTAATAGTCCAGAATTCAATGTGTTTAATGGAGACATTGGTGTTATTACGGGTATTACATTTGGCAAAGAAACAGATGATAAAGTGGACGAGCTTGTCTTGTTGTTTGATGAAACAGAAGTAACCTATAAGCGAAATGAATGGAACAAATTTACATTGGCGTATGCTTGCTCGATACATAAGTCTCAAGGTAGTGAGTTTCAAATGGTGATTTTACCAATGGTTAAGCAATACAGACGTATGCTACAACGTAAATTACTTTATACGGCTGTGACTAGAAGTAGGGATTTTTTAATTTTAGTGGGAGATCCCGAAGCGTTTAGAGAAGCGATTGAGAGTGAAACCATACCGAGACAGACAACTCTTCGGGACAGGTTGCTAGAAACTGAAGAGGTACTACAAGCCCAAGAGAATAAGCTGATAGTGTATGAAACAGAACAAGTAGAAGATACTGTGGCAGAATTAGAGGAAGAATTACCTAAAATAAGGACTGAGAATGTGTCCTTATTTAATGAACAAGATAGTGTAAAAGAATCATCAAAAGAATATGTACTGTCGGTCACTCAAATTATGACTCAAACGATAAATCCAATGATTGGAATGGAGAATAGCAGTCCATATGATTATATGAAAAAAGGTTAAACGTCGTGGCGTTTAACCTTTTTTAGACCCAAAATAACCGTTCCGTCAGCTGGAATTCAATATCATAAGGCTGTTCACCGAGTTCTTCTCCATCTGCTTGTCCAAATTGAACGCTAGGAGATGAGATGCTTAAAACGTCGGTTTTAAAGTGAAACACATATTTTGACTCCAAATGTTTTTTATTTAGTAAACGGATTGCTAAATAAAAAATTTTAAATCGATTGATTTTCTCTAATACAACCAGACTTATTTTTTTTTCAAAAGGACTGGCTGTAGGATCAATCGCAACACCACCGCCAAAATAAGGATGATTTGTCGTTGTACAAAGATAGGCCTGATTAAATTTTTTTGTTTCTGAATCAGTTGTGATAGTGATTGGAAAAGCAGGTTGTTTCTTCAGCACTTTTAATACAGCAGCTAAATAAGAAAGTGAGCCTAGATTGTACTTGTTTAATTGTGTCTTAGCACTAGACGCGTTTGCTGTAGCGACAATCGCAGCATCCAGACCGATTCCGACATTGTTTAAAATTAATCTAGTATCTGTTTGATTAGAAAAATTTGCTTCAATTAATTCGATAGGCGTAGGCTGAGTTGTGTTTAAAATTAAATCAATGGCTTGTTTGGTTTGTCTAGGGATACTCGTTCCCCTAGCAAAATCATTGCCAGACCCACTAGGTATATAAGCCATAGGGATATCTGGGGATTGTTTCAGAGCATTGACGACTTCATGTAAAGTACCGTCACCACCTAAAACGACTAGTAAAGGAAAGTGAGTAGTGGCATCATGCCACTTTTTTAACACTGTCTGTTTTAAATGAGTGACTATTTTTTTTTCATGTCCAGCGTATTCTGTTATATAGGTATAATACGGTATGTTTAGCTCATTAAAGTAATCTTCTGCGATTTGGCAGACCTTAGATCCCTTACCCGCACCTGACTGTTTGTTTACGATTAAGTGGATAATTAGTTCGTGCATACATGGACTCCTTTTTTTATCAATACTAGTAATATACCAAAAAAAAGAGGAAAAGTCGTTGTATTTTGATTATTATGAGACATATTCCTTGAATTATTCATTTTTAAAACTTACAATAAGTAAGTAGTGAAACGAAAGGGGATTTTTTTATGACAAAACAAATTGGTATCATTGTAGGAAGTGCTAGAAAAAATGCATTTAGTCAATTAGTTGCAGAAGCTATCGCTCCATTGTTTCCAGAAGATGTAGAAGTGGTGTTCCCGAAAATAAGTGACTTAGACATGTTTAATCAAGATTATGACGATGAAGGAGCAACACCAAGTAGCTGGGTGCGATTTAGGTCAGAAGTGAAAGAGTTGGATGGCGTCATGATTGTGACCCCGGAACATAATCGTTCAATGCCAGCATTATTGAAAAATGCATTGGATGTTGCGTCACGCCCATATGGAGAAAATGTGTGGAGTGGTAAACCTGGAGCAGTTTTAGGTGTTTCACCAGGCGCTATGGGTGGTTTTGGTGCTGTTCATGATGTTAGAACAGTAGCATCCTTCTTAGATTTACAATTATTAAATCAACCTGAAGTTTATTTAGGTCAAGTGACTAATTTTATTAAAGAAGATGGTTTGCTAAAAGAAGACACTATTGGATTTTTACAAAGTGTGGTTGATGCCTATATGGTATGGTTTGACCAAGTCAGTAAATAATACGAAAAGAAGAGGTCTGACAGAGTGTTCAGGCCTCTTCTTTTATGATCTGGAACTGAAGTCGAATCATGTCTTTGAGAACAAGTTTATTTTCAATAATTGGTTCTTTGTAGTAGCGTGTGAAAAAATCTTTCTCAATAGATGAGACCCTAAACCCCATTTTCTGATAGAGGTATAATTGCTCAAAGCTTGTTGACCCAGTTCCGATTTCGATGCATTTAAAGTGATGTTGTTTGGCGTAGTCGATGGTAAAAGATAGAATCGATTGAGCCATCCCTTTTTTTCGGTGAAGAGGATCAACGGATAGATTTTTAATTTCTAGGATAGAGTGTGGCAACGTTACAAGAACTAGAGTTGCGATACACTGGTTGTCTGCCATTACCTCAAATAAGATCCCTTCTTTTAAATAACAATCAACAAGGGATCTAGATGGGTCGGCATCTAATAACAACTTGTAATGGACCGCACTAGGTGTTTTTATTTCATTAAAAATGAGTGGCATTGTAGTCTCCTTATTAAATACATTTTGACATTTCTCTTATAAAAGAGTAGCATATAAATCGTTGCTTAAGCAACCGCAGTTCGCTGATACCATCCTGCGTTAAAAAAACTAGGAGGAGGAAGAAAAATGGAAAGAAGTCATTCGCACTCAAACACGCAAACAATTATTGTCAATGGTTTGATTGCAGCATTGTATGTCGTATTAACTGTAGTGGTTGCCCCAATTTCTCAAGGTCCGATTCAATTTAGAATATCAGAAAGTTTGAATCATTTAGTGGTCTTTAATAAAAAATTGATGTGGGGAGTTGTTGGAGGGGTACTCGTTTTTAACTTGTTTTTCTCAAATGGAGGATTACTTGATGTCTTTTTTGGCGGAGGACAAACGTTACTTGCGTTGAGTATTACAGCTATTGCAGAAAGATGGATCAAAGATGAGAAAAAACGTATGATTCTAAATACGATTGTGTTCTCTCTAAGTATGGTTTTAATCGCTATTATGCTTTGTTTAATAGGAGATATAGTGATTGGTTCAGTTGCATTTTGGTCAATGTACGGCTCGCTTATTTTAAGCGAAATGATTGTTATGTCACTGTCAGCACCTATTATGTATTATATAAACAAAACCGTTCATTTCGAACGTTATTAAAAAAACAAAAAATCCTGTTTTATGTCAAAACATAAAACAGGATTTTTTTATTGAATGGTTATACTTAAGTCTTCAATTTCTGCTACAAAGAAATCTTTTTTCTCTAATGCTTTCACGATTGTCTCACATGTTTCATCTGTTGTATTGGCTGGTAATGTAATAATCGTCCGACGGATGTATTCATCTTTGCCAACATCAAGAGTGATACAGCTTGCAATATCAGAGTATTTAGAAATAATTTTGGTCATATTCGTTAAATCGCCCTTTTTACCTGTTGAGGCAACCGTTAATGCGAAGCGTCCTTCTTTAACGTTCCATGATTGTGATAAAATATTTAGCAAGCTACTATGTGTTAATATGCCGTAAAATAAGTTGTTGCTGTCAAGTACAGCAATGTACGGCAATTCTTTAATAGTGAAAAAGATATTGAAGAATGATGAGTTCAGATGAACAAATTTTGTTGAGTTTTTTAATAAATGCGTCACAGGTAATGTCATGTCTCCACCATTTGCTTTATGACGGTAAATATGCATTTTATAGATGTTTCCTCTAAAAATTCTTTCTGTTTCATCTAGTATTGGTACACAACGAAATCCAGATTCTTCAAGTATTGTCAACGCATCTTCTAACGAACAAGATTCACTAACAGTTGTTAATAATCTTTTTGGAATACAAGTTGATTCAATTAGCATAATAACGAGCTCCCCTCATTTTTTGTTTATAGTGTCATAATAACACATCTAATTTAAGAAACAAAACAAGTTATGAGAATTTTCTCTCTATTGTAAAACAGGAAGGGCAGGTTTGACATAGATTGACAGATATCACAATTAATGGTACATTAATGTAGTTATTAATAGAGTGGGAGGACACTACCTTGGCTCAGAAAAAATCTGCATTGGCGTGCTCTGTATGTGGCTCAAGAAATTATTCTAAAGCTGTGAATGACACACATCGTACGGAACGTCTAGAGGTAAATAAATTTTGTAAATATTGTAAACGACACACGTTACATAGAGAAACGAAGTAAGTAATAAAGGAGTTGACATCATGAAATTTTTAAAAAGCGTTAAAGAAGAAATGAAAATTGTGACATGGCCGACAAAACAGAAATTGGGCAAAGACGTGGTAACAGTTATTCAATCCACTTTACTGTTTGCGGCATTTTTTGCGGTGGCAGACTTTGGTATTGACAAAATTATGAAAATCTTTATCTAGTACACAAATCACTAGAAATATTGATATGAGAGTGCTATAATAAAGAGGAGAGAAAAACTTCGGGTGACCTGGGGTTTTTTTATTTTATCATGAAAAGGACGGTTAAACTCAATGGAATCATTTGAAAAACACTGGTACGTGTTACATACATATTCAGGATATGAAAATAAAGTGAAAACTAATATCGAATCACGTGCCCAAAGCATGGGAATGGAAGACTTTATTTTTAGAGTGGTCGTTCCAGAAGAAGAAGAACGTGAAGTGAAAAACGGCAAGGAAAAAATTACAGCAAGAAAAACATTTCCAGGATATGTTTTAGTAGAAATGGTCATGACTGATGATTCTTGGTATGTAGTTCGTAATACACCGGGTGTCACAGGTTTTGTGGGATCTCACGGGGCAGGAAGTAAACCAGCACCATTGCTGGATGAAGAAATTGATGATATCTTACGTTCACTAGGCATTAGCAAACGTCACGTTGATTTAGATGTGGAAGTGAATGAAAATGTAACCATTATTGAAGGAGCATTCTCTGGATTAGTAGGGCAAATCACTGAAGTGGATAATGAAAAACAAAAACTTAAAGTTAATATTGACATGTTTGGTCGTGAAACCAGCACTGAGCTTGATTTTGATCAAATTGATAAACTATAAAAACCGATTAAACATCGGTTTTTTTTCTTAGAAAGATGTGATATATATGAGGAAAAAGCGATTTTTTTTAGTGATGTTGGTTGTAATTTTTTTGTGTGGTGCGTGTAAAAAAGAAGAGCCTTCACCTGTTGTCACCTTAGATACTGTCTCAAAAACGACAGTTCCAACGCTCTTTCTTCATGGATCTGGTGGTGGAATTGGGTCTTTAGGTAGCATGCTAGAACGGTTTGAGACACAAGATATAGCAAGTAAAGACCTGCTTATGACTGTATCAGAAGATGGTAGTATCCGCGAGCAAAGAAAAGGCAAGCTAAGTGAGACGAACCCCACTGTTCAAGTCATATTTGAAGATAATAATAGTGATGAGTGGCACCAAGCTGAGTGGCTTAAAGCTGTGTTAGAACATCTTCGCGATGAGTATGGAGTGGACACAGTAAAGGTAGTCGGGCATTCTATGGGGGGGATAGCTGCAATGAGATATTTAGTAACATATGGCATGGATAGTCGTTTACCAATTATTGAAAAAGTGGTGGCGATAGGTTCCCCGTATAATAATTTTATTGACACATTAGGGGAGCAAACTCTAGCGGACGAGCTAAAAAATGGTCCTAGTGAGACGGAACCAAGGTATGAAGACTATGTAAGTTTGATACATAATGTGCCGGAGAAGACACACTTTTTATTTATTGGTGGGCAGTTAGCAGATGATGAATTAGATGATGGGATTGTCCCTTTAAGTAGTGCGTTAGCTTTGACTTATTTACTGAGAGAACAAGGTCTCTCAGTAGCTACAGAAGTGATACAAGGCTCACAAGCTGAACATAGTGCCATGCATGAAAATCCGGAAGTAGATCAATTGATTACCAATTTTTTATGGTCAAAATAAAAAATAATGTATTTTTATGCTTGACTTTGAATAAAAAAATAGGTACTCTTAGAAACAAGTTAAACTTCTTTTACGAAGTAGAAAATAAGAGTTGCGTTCAGAAAGTCGATGGTTGCTGTGAATCGATCCGCCTTATTTATCGAATTACATAGAAGAGGACAATTGAATACAACGTAATGAGATAAAAACAAGAGATGTTTTTAATTAAGGTGGTACCGTGAAGAAATTCGCCCTTATCGATAAGATAAGGGCGGATTTTTTTATTCGTTTAGGAGGAATGAGTATGAGTTGTGGAGGTATTATTCGATATTAGAAAAAGAGGATACCCATTGAAAATAAAGGAGGATATAGAGGATGAAGAAGAAAATTAGCTTAGGTGAAGCAAGCCTTGTATTATTATTGATTATATTAAGTATTTCAATTGGAGTGATTGGATTAAAATTATCACCCAATATCACCATATTATTTGCGATTAGTGTGACGATTTTATATATTGCCATAAAAAGAATGCCTTTAGAAATGATTAATAAAGGCATTGTATCCGGCTTAAAACCAGGAATTATTCCTATATTTATATTTATTTTAGTGGGAGCTCTTATTGCTGTGTGGATTCAAGCTGGTATTATCCCAACTTTGATGGTTGTTGGGTTTAAACTGATTAGTGTGAAGTGGTTTGTTCCATCTGTTTTTCTAGTATGTGCCATTGTAGGTAGTGCTGTAGGTAGCGCGTTTACCGTTATGTCAACCATCGGAATTGCATTTTTTGGTATAGGATCAACACTAGGCTTAAATCCTGCGTTGATAGTGGGAGCTATTGTCTCAGGTTCAGTGTTTGGAGATAAGATGTCACCATTATCAGAGTCTACAAATTTAGCTTCAGCGATTGTAGGAGCTGACCTATTTAAACACATCAAAAATATGATGTGGTCAACAATTCCAGCTTTTGTGGTGTCACTTATTTTATTTACAGTGTTAGGTGTGAGTAATGCCAGTGCTGATTTAAGTGAAATTCAAACGGTTATACAAGTATTAGAAACGCATTTTTCAATCTCTGTATGGTCCTTAATCCCCATTGTGTTGATGCTCATTTGTGCATGGAGAAAAATACCTGCCATCATTACTATTTTGTTGAATGTAGTAGTAGCAGTGGGAATGATTGTGATACAAAATCCATCTGTTAATATCCAGAAATTGGCACAAGTCATTGAGAAAGGATTTGTCTCTCAAACAGGCAATGAACAAATTGATTTGTTGTTATCACGTGGAGGAATTGATAGCATGATGCCAACTGTATCCTTGATTATACTTACCTTATCTTTAGGTGGAATATTGATGGAAGTTGGATTAGTGACAATCGTGATTGAAGCACTGGCTAAAAAATTAAATTCAGCCTCTCAATTAATTATTGTGACGCTATTATCGAGTATTGGTGTGAATATATTTATAGGAGAGCAATTTTTATCTGTCATATTACCAGGGAATGCATTTAAAGATGTCTTTAAGAAAATGAACCTGGATCCAGTTGTATTAAGTAGAACGTTAGAAGATGGGGGAACGGTGATTAACTACCTAATACCATGGGGGATTGCTGGAAGCTTCGTTGCTAGTACATTTGGTGTCCCAACGTTGACCTACTTACCTTTCGCCTTTTTCAGTATCTTATCACCTGTTTTTTCTATTTTAAGTGCTATGACTGGTATAGGCGTCTCTTATATAGAAGAAAATAAAGATTAAAAAAAGTTCTCCCATTTTTGGGGAGAACTTTTTTAATCTTTAGGATATAATTGTTTCACAATATCTAATCCGGTTTTTGTGGTAGCTAAACCACCTTCAGCCGTTTCTTTAAAGATGCTTGGCATTTGCATACCAACTCGGTGCATGGCTTCGACGACTTCGTCAGGTGGAATTACGCTAGTAATCCCAGCTAATGCCATGTCTGCGGAAATATATGCTTGTGATGCACCAAGAGCATTTCGTTTCACACAAGGGACTTCTACAAGACCTGCCACAGGGTCGCAAATAAGGCCCATCATGTTTTTTAATGTAATCGCCACTGCTTGAGCAGATTGCTCAGGTGTCCCACCACAGACTTCTACTAATGCAGCACTAGCCATAGCACTAGCGGACCCTATTTCAGCTTGACAGCCACCTGCAGCACCACTGATAGAGGCATTATTGGCGATGACTAGACCAAATGCGCCAGCTGTGAATAAAAAGTTAATTTGCTGTTCTTTGGTCAGATGGCGTTCTTCTACTAACGCAGATAACACACCTGCAGCTACACCAGCACTTCCGGCAGTAGGAGTCGCACAAATGAGTCCCATTTCTGCGTTAACTTCATTAACAGCAATAGCATTTTGTACAGCAGTTAATATTGTTTTTCCACTTAAAAAATTACCTTGGTTAATATAAAGATGCATTTTTGTTGCATCTCCACCAGTTAGCCCAGTAACAGATTTTACTCCTTTTACTCCTTTTTCTATAGAAGCCATCATAACAGATAGATTTTTGTCCATATGAGCGATAATTGTTTCTCTAGGGTGTTGCGACTGGTTGATTTCAGTTTGAATCATAGCTTCAGCGACTGATCCGCATTGATTGGATAGGTTAACCAATTCTTCGATAGTTTTAAACATGATGATAGATTCCTCCTTATTATCCAAAAAAGCTAACGTCATCGATATATTGACATTCTTTTAACGCAGACGTTAATCCGTCGACACGTTCATCGACTTCAATAATCATAATGGCTTTTTCACCTTTTGACTCACGGGTGACTGTCATCGTACTGATGTTTATTTCTTTATCATATAAAATACGTGTGACATTTGCGATAACACCAGGTTTATCTTGATGAACGGTTAAATAAGTTGGTGTAGACAAATCCAGGTTAATTTTAAATCCATTCAACTCAGAAATTTGAATAGCACCACCACCAATTGAAATACCGGTACAGCTCAATTTACGTTTGCCAGAACGAACGACAAGTTTGACAGAATTTGGGTGTTCCGCCTTTTCTTGTTTCGGAACGAAGGTTACTTCCATACCAGCTTCATGAGCTAGTTTCATCGAATCCGCTAAACGACTGTCATCTGGCTCCATATTAAGGAGTCCACCAACTAAAGCGATATCTGTCCCATGCCCACGATAGGTTTTCGCAAATGATTCATATAAATACAAATCTACTTGTTCTGGTTGTTCACCAAAAATACTACGAACCACTTTACCAATTCTTGCGGCACCTGCGGTATGTGAACTGCTAGGACCAATCATAATAGGTCCTATAATATCAAACACACTTTTGTACTGAGCCATTTCCTTATATCCCCTTCCAATGCTATAATCTAAAATTATTTTAACACATGATACTAGGCTAGACGTTGGTTTCTTAAAAATATTTTATAAAGGCGTTATAGTATTTTTATTGTTTTGGTATGTGATAAAATAAAAAGAGAAAAATGACGTATCTTACTTAATAGAGAGGTAATGAAATGAAAGCAGAGATTATTGCAGTTGGAACAGAACTTTTACTTGGGCAAATCATTAACACAAATGCAACAGATGTGTCTCAATTTTTAGCTAATGTAGGTTTAGATGTCTACTATCAAACAGTTGTGGGAGACAACGAAAAACGATTATTATCAGTGTTAGAAGACGCAGAAAACAGAAGCGATTTGATTGTTGTCTGTGGAGGTCTAGGACCTACCGATGACGACTTGACAAAGCAAACGGTAGCGAAGCATGTTAAGCGCCCTTTATTATATGATAGTGACGCATTAAAGCATGTTGAGCAGTTTTTTAGTCAATCTGCTAAACCAATGACGGATAACAACAAACGACAGGCTTTGACGATAAAAGGAAGTACAACCATTCAAAATAAAGCAGGACTCGCTTGTGGATGTTTGTACCAACAAGAGAGTACTTATTACTTGTTATTGCCTGGTCCGCCAACGGAATTAAGAGACATGTTAAGACATGGGGTTAGACCTCTTATCGATGAACTTGTACCAGAACAACATCAATTAATGTCACGGTATTTACGATTTATGGGCATAGGGGAATCTCGTTTGGTCACAGAATTAAGTGATTTATTAGAAAATCAAACGAATCCAACTCTTGCTCCTTATGCAAAATCCAATGAGGTCATGCTTCGCTTAACGGCTAATGCGGACACTAAGGACGAAGGGACTGAGTTATTAGATACTCTTGAACAGATCATTCAGGAACGAGTAGGTGAGTATTTTTACGGATATGGTGAGTATACATCGATTGAACAAGTAGTGGTAGACAAGCTAAAAGAACACAAACAAACTGTCACTTTTGTAGAAGGGATAACTGGTGGCGCATGCTTTGAACGTATTACCTCTATACCAAGTAGTTCTGATGTTTGCCCTGGTGGATTTGTGACTTATACAAAGGAAAGTAAAAATAAGTTGTTGGACTTAAGTATGGAAGAATTAACGGGAAATGGTGTGATAAGCACGGAATGTGTGATTAAAATGGCTGAAAAAGGCCGTTTGTTGATGGGCACAGACTACGGAGTCAGTGTAGTAGGAGTGGCTGGACCTAAACAAGTAGAAACGAAACCTGTAGGGACTATTGTGATGGCAGTTGCAACAAAAAATGGTACAGTGACACAAGAGCTTATGATTAATCGAGAAAGAGATTATATCCGTGATGGTGCCGTAAAACACAGTTTGAATTTATTAAGAAAACAGATAAAATAAAAGGCGAATATTTGTTCGCTTTTATCTTGCAATTTTAACGTAAAAAAAGTATGATGTAACATGAAGAGATAAAAAATGAGGAGGCACATAGATGTCTGATAATAGAAAAATGGCGTTAGATGCAGCGTTAAAGAAAATAGAAAAAGATTTTGGTAAAGGCTCAGTTATGAAACTTGGTGAAAAAGTAGATACTCAAATTTCAACTGTTTCAAGTGGGTCATTGGCATTAGATTCAGCTTTAGGAGTAGGTGGCTATCCAAGAGGTAGGATCATTGAAGTATACGGACCAGAAAGTTCAGGTAAAACAACGGTCGCATTACATGCCATTGCTTCTGTACAAAAAGAAGGTGGTACAGCTGCATTTATCGATGCAGAACATGCGTTAGACCCTAAATATGCAGCAGCGTTAGGTGTCAACATAGATGAATTGCTGTTGTCGCAGCCGGATACTGGTGAACAAGGATTGAATATCGCGGAAGCTTTGGTGTCGAGTGGCGCAATTGATATTGTTGTTATTGACTCTGTGGCAGCTTTGGTACCAAGAGCAGAGATTGATGGTGAAATGGGTGATTCACATGTTGGGCTACAAGCCAGATTAATGTCACAAGCATTACGGAAATTATCGGGTACGATTAATAAAACAAAAACCATTGCTATTTTCATTAACCAAATTCGTGAGAAAGTTGGCGTGATGTTTGGGAACCCTGAAATCACACCTGGTGGACGTGCTTTGAAATTTTACGCAACAGTCCGTTTAGAGGTAAGACGTGCGGAACAGCTAAAAATTGGTACAGATATTATAGGTAACCGAACTAAGATTAAAGTGGTAAAAAACAAAGTAGCTCCTCCTTTCAGAATTGCAGAAGTCGATATTATGTATGGTGAAGGAATTTCACAAGAAGGAGAACTTCTTGATATGGCATCAGACAAAGATATTGTTAATAAAAGTGGTGCATGGTATTCATATAATGAAGAGCGTATAGGTCAAGGACGTGAAAATGCTAAAAAATTCTTAGCGGAACATCCAGACATGATGGAAGAAATCTATCAAAAAGTTCGAATTGAATATGAAATTGACGATAAAGCTGTAGAACCAGAAGAAGGAATAGAATCAGATAAAGAGTTACCTTTGGATTTAGAAGAATAAAGAAAAACACGAACTGTTGAATTAGCTTACTTAAAGTCTAGTTCAACAGTTTTTCTTCATCCAAATGAATTTTTTTTAAGTTGACACTCCTTTTAACAAAGATTAGAATAAAGATTGTATAGATTTAATTTTTTACTTATACACTCATGCCTGTAGAGCATGGTTTTTGACAATCTACAACTAAAAACAAATAAAGATAGTATGGAGGTGTTTTTATGGATTTGATACTCCTCACTATCATCGGATTAATTGTAGGTCTGGCAGCGGGCTATTTTTTTGCAAAGTCTCAACACGAGAAGTCGATAGCAGGTGCTAATAATACTGCTTCAGGCATTATTGCACAAGCTAAAAAAGAAGCTGAAACTCTTCAAAAAGAGTTGTTGTTAGAAGCAAAGGAACAGAATCAGAATTACCGATTAGAAATTGAAAGTGAGCTGAAGGAAGAAAGAGCAGAAATAAAAAATCAAGAAAATAGACTATTACAAAAAGAAAATAATCTTGATCGCAAAGATGACTCTTTAGAGAAACGCGAACGCTCGCTTGAAGAAAAAGAGGAAAGAATTGATTCTAAGAAGCAATTGATTGATGAGCGAGAAAAAGAAGTATCAGAATTAATTGAAACGCAAAAAACAGAGTTAGAAAGAATTGCCGCTCTAACAAAAGAGGATGCCAAAGACATCATCATGGAAGAAACTGAAAAAGAGTTAACCCATGAGAGAGCGCTTGTGGTGAAAGAAAGCAATCAACGTGCGAAGGAAGAAATTGATAGAAAAGCTAAAAATATGTTATCTCTAGCAATTCAACGTTGTGCAGCTGATCAAGTATCTGAATTAACAGTGACTGTTGTTAATCTACCAAATGACGATATGAAAGGACGAGTAATTGGTCGTGAAGGACGAAATATTCGTACACTTGAAACGTTGACAGGTATAGACTTAATCATTGATGATACACCAGAAGCAGTGGTTCTTTCAGGATTTGATCCGGTTAGACGAGAAATTGCTCGTATGGCATTAGAAAAACTGATTCAAGATGGACGTATCCATCCAGCAAGAATCGAAGAGATGGTTGAAAAGGCCCGTAAAGACATGGACGAACGTATTCGTGAATACGGTGAAAATGTAGCTTTCGAAGTAGGTGTTCACTCACTACATCCTGATTTAATTAAGATTTTAGGACGATTGAGATTTAGAACAAGCTATGGACAAAATGTGTTAAATCACTCTATAGAGGTAGCTAAGTTAGCTGGTGTGTTAGCAGAAGAACTTGGTGAAGATGCAACTCTGGCTAGACGAGCTGGTTTATTACATGATATTGGTAAAGCATTAGATCACGAAGTTGATGGTTCTCATGTTGAAATCGGCACGGAAGTAGTAAGCAAGTACAAAGAACATCCAGTTGTTATCAACTCTGTGGCTTCACATCATGGTGATGTAGAAGCAACATCCGTTATTTCTGTATTGGTTGCAGCAGCAGATGCTTTATCTGCAGCTAGACCAGGAGCCCGTAGTGAATCGTTGGAGAACTATATTAAACGTTTAGAACGTTTAGAAAATATTGCAAATGATTTTCCTGGAGTAGATACGAGTTTTGCTATTCAAGCGGGTAGAGAAATTCGTGTGATGGTTAAACCAGAAGAAGTAACAGATGATGAAGCAACATTGCTAGTGAGAGATGTAAGAAAACGAATTGAAAATGAGCTAGAATATCCAGGTCATATTAAAGTGACAGTTGTTCGAGAAGTTAGAGCAGTGGATTATGCGAAATAAAAGACTTGAAGGGATTTCCTTCAAGTCTTTTTGTTTTATGAAACAGGTTTTAATAAACGTAAACCATTTAGTAAAACAAGCAATGTGCTCCCTTCATGAGCGATAATACCAATAGGTAGACTCATATTACCTAAACTATTTAAAACGACTAGTAAGAGTACAACAGACATGGAGAAGATGATGTTTTGCATGACTACTGTATCTAATTTTTTAGATACTTTATGAGCGTAACTTAGTTTAGTTAAATTATTTTGCATCAAAACAACATCTGCAACATCAATAGCAATATCCGTGCCATCCCCCATAGCAATGCCAATATCAGCGTTTACTAAGGCGGGAGCATCATTGACACCGTCACCAACCATTGCTGTCATACCATATGTTTGTTCAAGAGTATCAATGATAGCAGATTTATTTTCAGGTAACACATTTCCAACCACTTCATCCATATTGAGATGCTTAGCAACAGCTTGACCAGTTTTGACAGCATCACCAGTAATCATAGTAGTGTGGACACCTTGCTCTTTAAAATACTGAATGACTTCTTTAGCTTGTTCATTTGGTAAGTCCATCATAGCAATTAAGCCTATAACCTTATCATCTTCTGAGAAAAAGACAACGGTTTTTCCTTCCTGGGAGTATGTGTGGTTTAGGTTAGAGACAACGTCAGGAACAGCAGTGAATTGTGAAGGTTTGCCAATTCGATACGTGTGCCCGTTATAAGTAGATACTAATCCTTTTCCAATTTGGTTTTCTACATCTAAATCCATTGTGTCAGTTGGTGTGAACGAGTCTAATAGAGCTGTTGCTAAAGGATGGTTTGCTTGTTTTTCCATTGCAACAATTAGATTTATATAATAGTCTTGGTCATCATGTATAAAGTAACTGTTTGTCACTTTGGGTTTTCCTTCTGTTAGTGTTCCAGTTTTATCGAAGGCAATTGCTTGGAGTTCAGATAGATTTGATAAAAATGATCCACCTTTAAACAAAACTCCACGTTTTGCTAAATTAGATATGCCAGACAGAGTAGCAGGAATATCGCTCGCTGCTAGAGCACAAGGTGAGGCGACGGTTAAAAACACCATACCTTTATAAAAACTATCATGCCAAGAATACCCAAAAAGAAATGGGGCTGAAAGGATATATAAAGTGACAAGAATTAGCACAGCTGTTACGTATTTAGGTTCTAATCTTTTTATTTTTGTCGCTTTTTGAGATAAGTTTGTTTGAGAATCACTCACTAACTGTAAAATTTTAGCAAAGACAGTATCGGAGCTATCCTTCGTTACTTTTATAGTAATCGCTCCAGTACCATTTATGGTACTACCAAATACATCGTCTCCTACAGTTTTTTCAGCAGGGACACTTTCTCCGTTAATGGCAGATTCATCAATGGATGTATATCCAGATACAATCGTACCATCTGTAGGTATTTGGTCACCATTGAGTACTTGTAACATATCGCCTATACGTAAGTCTGAGATGTCAACGATTTTTGTGGAACCATCTGGCTGGATACGACGTGCTTCTGTAGGATTCATCTTCATTAAATTAGTAATTTCTCGCTTGCTTTTACCCTCAGCGTAATCTTCAAGAAAATGAGCTGCAGCAAAAATAACAATAAGTAAAGCCCCTTCTTTGAAATCTCCAATGATTGCAGCTCCTATAGCAGCTAAAGCCATTAATACGTGAACGTTAGGTGTAAAACGTTTATTTGTTTTTGTTTGAATATAAGTATCTTCAAATCCTTCTATAATAATGTGATAACCGGACATAATGATAGTGACTGTAGCTAAACTATTTTGGAGTAAACCAGCAGGTAAAAAGAGACTGACAATAAAAGTAATGAGCCCGACAAAAAAGAGAATAACTGGAAGTTTACCATGTTCATGTTCATGTTCGTGATGATCGTTGTGATGTGTACTCATAAAAAACCACTCCTTTATAATAAATGAAAGAAAAAACATATGAACGAATCTTCATGTATCAATTATAAAACGGAGTGGGTTAAAAATCAAGAAAAACCTACACCAAACAAGTCGTATAGTGTTTGGTGTAGGTGATAGTGGTGTTTTATTAAGAAATGTCTTTTTGTAAGTGGTCGTAATCATGATGAGCGATTTCAATTTCTCCTACTTGTACGAAACCGTTTTTCAGATAAACTTTACGTGCGTTATCATTTATTTTATCGACGTTCAAACCGATAATAGATTTGTTGTGTTTCTTCGCCAACTCAGGAAGGGCATTAATCAATTCAGAAGCGATTCCTTTTCCTCTGTGGGTAGGAGAGGTTACAATCGTATCCAGATACCATTCATTCTCGAACGTTTCTAAATCATGAAACAGACGATACTCTTCTGTTAAATCGTTTTTTATTAAAAATGCAACAAATGCATCATCGATTGTCTTTTCACGTTCATTTGGATAGCCAAATACAACTCCTGCTACTTCGTTGTTCACTTCTTTTATAATGGCATTATTGTACCCATATCTGTAGTCAGGTTCTTCTATATAAGCTTGAACCAACAGCTCTTTTACTTTTTCTTCTGATAATTTATTGAAAATGTCTAATTCCATGTCTTTTAGCACAATCATCACTAAATCCATAGCTTGAGAGGCATCTTCAGGTTTTGCAAATCGAATCATTTTGTCTAAATCCTCCTTAAAAAGTCTTAACTGTCACTTTATCATGTTCGGGAAATTAGTGTCAATTATAAAAGATAAACAATTATGTGCTAGAAAGTAAAAAATGATGTCGAAAGACTTGAAATATCTTTGGGAAATATGTATACTGTTAAAGTACGTGTGAGAACACGTGCTTATTTTTTATGGAATGTGGGAGGAGAAATTATTATCTCCATTAAACCACATCACGGACTTAAGGAGGTATGTCTCGTGGCAAAGAAAGTTGAAAAATTAGTTAAATTACAAATTCCTGCAGGAAAAGCAACACCAGCTCCACCAGTAGGTCCAGCATTAGGTCAAGCGGGTATTAATATCATGGGATTCACAAAAGAATTCAATGCACGTACAGCTGATCAAGCAGGTTTAATTATTCCAGTTGTAATCTCTGTATATGAAGATCGTTCATTTACATTTATTACAAAAACACCACCAGCTGCAGTTTTACTTAAAAAAGCGGCTAAAATCGACAAAGGTTCTGGTGAACCAAACTCTAAAAAAGTTGCAACAGTTACAAGCGACCAAGTAAGAGAAATTGCTGAATTAAAAATGCAAGACCTAAACGCGGCTGACGTTGAAGCAGCTATGCGCATGGTAGAAGGTACTGCACGAAGCATGGGTGTTACTGTAGAATAATTTTCTACATAACCACTTAGAAGTAGCTTCTCAGTCGATTTATATTGAAAGATATAAATACGTGGGAGGTACATCCGTTATAACCACAATCAAGGAGGAAACAAAATGGCTAAAAAGAGCAAAAAAATGCAAGAAGCATTGAAAAAAGTAGACGTAACAAAAGAATATTCAGTAGCAGAAGCAGTTGCTTTAGCGAAAGATACTAATATTGCAAAATTTGACGCAACTGTAGAAGTTGCTTATAAATTAAATGTAGATCCTAAAAAAGCAGACCAACAAATCCGTGGAGCTGTTGTTTTACCTAACGGAACTGGTAAAACTCAAACTGTTTTAGTTTTTGCTAAAGGCGAAAAAGCAAAAGAAGCAGAAGCGGCAGGAGCAGACTTTGTAGGTGAATCTGACATGGTTGATAAAATCAAAGGTGGATGGTTTGGCTTTGACGTTGTTGTAGCAACTCCAGACATGATGGCTCAAGTAGGTCAATTAGGACGTGTTTTAGGACCTAAAGGATTAATGCCTAACCCTAAAACAGGAACCGTTACTATGGATGTAACAAAAGCTGTTGAAGAAGTTAAAGCTGGTAAAGTGACTTACCGTGTTGACAAACAAGGTAATATCCATGTGCCGATTGGTAAAGTATCATTTGATGATGCTAAATTAATCGAAAACTTCGAAACAATTAATGACGTTATTGCTAAAGCTAAACCAGCTGCAACAAAAGGTCAATATATCCAAAACTTAACAATTACAACTACTTTTGGCCCTGGTGTTAAAGTAGATAAATTTTCTTTCTAAGAAATAAGTTGACCTAGATAACTGTATGTGGTATAGTTATCTAGGTTATAATAACTATACCGAAGACAGTAGGTGACGTAAGTCTTAATTTCCTACCGAGGACAATGTTGAATGAATGTCAATAGTCCCTCTATGTCAACGGTGGCATGGAGTTTTTTTATATAAAAAATTCCACCATCTATTAATTCAGGAGGTGAAATAAATGAGTGAAGCATCAATCGCTAAAAAAGCTCAAGAAGTTGAAGTTGTTGCCGCTAAACTGAAAGAAGCTGCATCAGTAGTAGTCGTTGACTATCGTGGTTTAACAGTAGACGAAGTAACAAGCTTACGTAAACAATTACGTGACGCAAACGTAGAGATGAAAGTTATTAAAAATGGAATCTTACGTCGTGCCGCTGAAAAAGCTGGATTAGAAGGAATGGGAGACGTTTTCATGGGACCTACAGCTGTAGCGTTCAGTAATGAAGATGTTGTAGCACCTGCAAAAATCATGAATGATTTTTCTAAAGATGCAGAAGCATTAGAAATCAAAGGTGGCGTTATCGAAGGAAATGTTTCTTCAATCGAAGAAATTATGGCTTTGGCAAAACTACCAAACCGCGAAGGTTTACTTTCTATGTTACTATCTGTACTTCAAGCACCAGTACGAAACGTTGCATATGCTGTCAAAGCAGTTGCAGACGACAAAGAAGAAGAAGTTGCTTAATTGCAGCCTAAACTAAAAAAATAAAAAAACATAATCGAAAGATTAATATGGAGGAAATTATAATGGCATTAAACGTTGAACAAATTATTGCTGATTTAAAAGAATCAACTATTTTAGAATTAAATGACTTAGTAAAAGCTATCGAAGAAGAATTTGGAGTATCTGCTGCTGCACCTGTAGCTGCTGCTGGAGCTGGCGAAGGCGCTGCTGCTGCTGAACAAACAGAATTCACTGTAGAATTAACTGCAGCTGGAGACCAAAAAGTTAAAGTTATCAAAGCAGTTCGTGAAGCAACTGGTTTAGGACTTAAAGAAGCTAAAGGCTTAGTTGATGGCGCTCCTGCACCAGTCAAAGAAGGTATCTCTAAAGATGAAGCAGAAGCTTTAAAAGCTTCATTAGAAGAAGTTGGAGCTTCAATTACAGTAAAATAATTTTACTTAATTTGAACAGATCTGAAAGAGGAAAGAATGTAAATTCTTTCCTCTTTTTTTGTATTTTAAGATCTTTTTAGCACTTTAAATGTAGAAAAAGATACAAAAAAGTTGAGAAAGTTATGAGTTAGACGTAAAATGGATAGTAATAAAATATGTGTGAATTGGAGAAGACGATGAATCAAACATTTAAAGATGACAGTCTAGCACTACATACGGATTTGTATCAAATTAATATGATGAAAACTTATTGGGAACTAGATAGAGATAATTTACATGCTGTATTTGAATGCTATTTTAGAAAAATGCCATTTAAACATGGGTATGCCATTTTTGCAGGTTTAGAACGATTAGTAGAATATTTTGATCATTTAACTTTTTCGGATACTGATATTGACTATTTGAGACAAGTCACAGATTATCCAGAAGATTTTTTAACGTATTTAAAAGAGTTTGAATTTAAATGCACTGTTCGCTCTGCGTTGGAGGGAGAGATGGTGTTTAATGATGAGCCTATTTTTCAAGTAGAGGGTCCACTTGCTCAATGTCAATTAGTTGAAACAGCTGTATTGAATATTATTAACTACCAGACATTGATTGCGACGAAAGCAGCGAGGATACGTTCAGTTTGTGGTGATGATTTAGTCATGGAATTTGGGACTAGACGAGCTCAAGAAATGGACGCGGCTATTTGGGGAACGAGAGCCGCATATATTGGCGGGTTTGATGCAACAAGTAATGTAAGGGCTGGTAAGATTTTTAATATACCAGTAGCTGGAACCCATGCTCATAGTCTGATTCAATCATACTTAGACGACTATGAAGGGTTTAGAGCATATGCTCAAACGCATAAAGATTGCGTATTTTTAGTGGATACGTATGACACGTTGAAATCAGGGGTACCGAATGCTATTAGAGTCGCGAACGAGATGGGCGATAAAATAAACTTTTTAGGTGTTCGAATAGATAGTGGAGATATGGCCTATATATCTAAAAAAGTACGCAAACAATTAGATGGGGCAGGCTATACTGATGCTAAAATCTATGCCTCAAATGATTTGGATGAATCAACGATTCTGAATTTAAAAATGCAAAAAGCGAAAATTGATGCGTGGGGTGTAGGGACGAAATTGATTACAGCTTATGATCAACCAGCTTTGGGGGCTGTGTTTAAATTAGTATCTATTGAAAATAAAAAAGGCAAAATGGTCGATACAATTAAACTATCTGGAAATGCTGAAAAAGTATCTACTCCGGGGAAAAAACAAGTATGGCGGATTACTGGTAAAGATGATTTGAAATCAGAAGGTGATTATGTGACGCTTTGGAATGAAGACCCTCGAGATAAAGAGGAGTTATATATGTTCCATCCAATTCATACATTTATTAATAAGACTGTGACTAATTTTGAAGCCAGACCGTTATTACAAGATATTTATATTGATGGCGAGCGTGTCTATGAGTTGCCGACGCTGAATGATATCAAAGCGAGAGCGAACAGTAATCTTGATTCGATGTGGGAAGAGTATAAACGAACTCTTAATCCGCAAAAATACCCAGTTGACCTATCAATGGAATGCTGGCAACATAAAATGAATACTATTGAAACAATAAGAAAATCAGTTAGATAAAAAATGTCTTATCAACTTTACGTTGATAAGACATTTTTTTAATAGTGAGTCGGATCAACATAGTGGAGTAATCGTTCTAAATCGATAATTTCTTCTTGAATTTGACTACCAATAGTTGTATCAATCACTTTTTTTCTTTTTAAGGGTCGGTCTACAATTCGTTTGATGGACATAATATCATCGTGACTTTCTACGACGTGTTGTATACCGGAAAAAGGTTTGTGCGCTACTAATTGCATGCCGAATGAATTAAATAGTAAAGTGTATCCTGCTAGACCGGTTGTTTTTTGATACGGTTTTGAAAAGCCACCATCAATTACAATCATTTTCCCGTCTGCTTTGATAGGATTTTCTCCTTTTATTTCTTTTATTGGTGTGTGTCCATTTATTAGGTGACTATCTGGACTGTTAAGGCCGAATTCTTTTAAAATTGTTTCGATGACTTGCTTATTTTCTCTTAGTTCATAATAAGGATTTTTTACTTCAGTGTGTGTTTTTTTATCTTCAATAAAATAGCGCTCGAATGTAGTCATTTCTTTTTTTCCGAACAGAGAGGAGCATTCACCAGACCAAAGATACCATAATGCATCTGTGGCATAATCATTCTGTATGTGTGGTGTTTGATAAGCTGTTCGAAGAGAGTATTCGAAAAAGTCGATTAACTCTTTTCCTTTTAATGACTGATGTTGTAATTCGATTGACTTGAATGAGCCATCTTGATTTAAAGGAATGCATCCGTGAATTAATAAGTTGTCATTGTATACTAAGTACATGCTTCCTTTTTTAAATAAGAAATCAGTGTGGCGTTTTAGTTTTTCAGAGTGTATCACGTTATGTAACAGTCTCTCGATGACCTCTGATTCTTCCTCTGTGAGCTTGCTTGGGTCAGAATGGTCAATAGTGTTGAAACAAGTGTTAGACAGCGGGTATGAGCTGTCGTGGACATTTGTAGTCAGGGTGTTAAAATCTGTTTGACTAAGCAACAATCGGTGCTCCATTTTAAATTCTGGTCGACGTCTGACCAGTTGTTCTTCCAATTTAAATTGTAAAATAGCTGCAGCTTGATGAATTTTTGTTGTTTCTAGTAGTTCTTCTGTACGGCTTGTTTCTGAATCAGCTGTTTTGGGTCTAAATGCTGGATTGTCGTCATAATATTTCTCTGCATACGTTAAAAGTGGTCGTAAGTTAATTCCATATGTGTCTTCGATGATAGCTAAATTGTTGTACCTTGCTGAGATGCGAATGATAGTCATCATGCATATGGGTGAGCCAGCAGCGGCTCCCATCCAGATGATATCGTGGTTTCCCCATTGGATATCCACGGAGTGATGGTTGATAAGAGACTCAACGATTTTATCAGGTGCTGGCCCTCTATCGTAAATGTCCCCTACCACGTGTAAGTGGTCGACGACTAATCGCTGGATGGTATAACTTAAATCAATAATTAAAGATTCTGCTTGGTTTAAGTGGATAACATCTTCGATTATTTGATTGAAGTAATCTTTTTTGTCGTTTTTTTCATTTGTTTGAAATAGCAACTCTTCAATAATGTAGGAAAAACGTGTAGGCAATGTCTTTCGTAATTTGGATCGAGTGTATTTAGAGGCAGAAAAACGAACCAATTGAATCAAATAATCAATCGTTTGTTTGTACCATTCTGATGTAATCTCACGTTTGATTAATTGGAGCCTTCGTTCGGGATAGTAAATAAGTGTCGCTAGTTTCTTTTTCATTTGCGAGGATAATTCATCATGGAATAGTTCATTTATTTTTTCTTTGATATTACCTGATCCATTTCGTAATATGTGTTGGAAAGCATCGAATTCTCCGTGAATGTCACTGACGAAATGTTCGGTTCCTTTTGGTAAATTTTGTATGGCTTTCAAGTTTATGATTTCGCTTACAATTTCTTCTGAACTGTCAAATTGTGTGCTTAACAAATCTAAGTATTTATCTTTTTTCATTTATTATCATCTATACCTTTTCTTTTTTTAAGTCAATTATAGAATATAAAAATAAAAAGTCAAATCTATACCAATTCTATATGGCGATAGAATGACTTGGATAGTTTATAGAAAATATTGTATAATCTACAAGGATATGGAAGGGAGAGATAAAATGAGGAATGAAATGATGCGACGTCCTGTTGTCAATTCAGATGTCATAGACTTAATGAGACATAGACAAAGAAGCATGGAAGGAGCGCTTGGTGAGGTTCAAAAGCAAGCGTTAGAAGAGGGTGTACCAGTTATACCAAATGAAACAGCAACGTTCTTGAAGTTCTTTTTAAAACAAATGGGCGCTAAACACGTTTTAGAAGTCGGAACAGCTATTGGTTTTTCTGCGAGTTTAATGGCTCAGACTATCCCAGAAGATGGGCATGTTACAACAATTGATCGATTTGATGTTATGATAAGAAAAGCGAAAAAAACATTTGAAAAACTGGGGTTAGAGGACAAGGTAACTCTTTTAGAAGGCGACGCAAGAGATGTGTTGCAAACATTAGATGGACCATATGATTTTATTTTTATGGACAGTGCTAAATCGAAATACATTGAATTTTTACCAGAGTGTTTAAGGTTATTGCGAACAGATGGTGTGGTTATGATTGATGATGTGTTTCAAGCAGGAACAGTCATGTCGGATATAAAAGACATCCCAAGAAATCAAAGGACTATTTATCGTAAATTAAATGAACTTTATGACAAAGTATTAGACCATCCTGATCTAACTGTCACCATCTTACCGTTGGGCGATGGTGTTTTGATGATTTCTAAAAATGCGAAAAAAATAACATTGTAACAACAAAAAAAGCAAAAGATGATAACATCTTTTGCTTTTACTATTATATGACGTCGCAGGAGGGATTCGAACCCCCGACCGTTCGCTTAGAAGGCGAATGCTCTATCCGGCTGAGCTACTGCGACTTGATTACGTTTAACGCAACACACTTATAATATAAAACTTTTGGACATTAGTCAACCTTATTTTGTAAAAAAAAAATATTTTATAAAAAACAATAATAAATAGCGGACAAGAGTATAAAATAAACAAATTAAATCAATAAATATGAAAGACTAATGAATAATACTAGACAAAAACGTATAAGATGGTATATAATCTATGAGTGGTATCAAAGATTGTGGGAGATCTTTAGTACAATCAATTTAATAAGTTAAGGGGAAGAGACAATATGGGGAAAATTGATCCAAGAGTTGTAAAAACAAGAAAAAAATTAAGACAGGCATTTCTAGATTTGTTGAAAACACGCAAATTAAATGAAATGAATATCAAAGATTTAACAAATCAAGCAGGAGTGACTAGAGGAACATTCTATCTGCATTACAGAGATAAAGATACGTTTGTTGAAACAATCATGGAAGAAATCATTGAAGATTTCTATAACAACGTTGTAGTGTATCGTGAATTTGAAGGAGACGCTGAAAAGAAAATCCCTCAAATCGTTTTAGATAGAGCGTTTGAATACATTGGAGAATCTCCAGAATTTTTCGTCACATTACTGAAAGAAAATGATGCAGAAATTTATAGAACATTATTTAGCGATAAATTATATGACTATATTTTAGAACATGTAAATTATGCTAACTCTATCCCAGTTAGAAAAATGCCGAAAGAATTGTTAAATAACTTTTTAGTTTACGCTTTACTAGGCATAGCCGATGCCTGGGTAACAGAAGGTCAAATTTATGCAAATCATTATATGGCGACAAATGTGTCTAAATTATTCAAATCTGAATTGTTTACAGAAATAGGATTAGGTGACTTTTTCGTTTCTGAAATGGAATAAAATGAAGAACTAGGTCAACTTAATGTTGACCTAGGTCTTTTTTTTTGGTACAATTCTAATGTTGTATTTGTGTGCACCACAACTACAACCGCACGAAATAAGTCATAAGACACTATTGTCGCTTATAACGGCGAGTCTAAGTAAAGAAAAGGAGGTGCGAAGCAAACATGTACGCTATTGTAAAAACAGGTGGTAAACAAGTAAAAGTTGAAGTAGGTCAAGCAATTTACGTTGAAAAATTAAACGTAGAAGCTGGCGAAAAAGTTGTGTTTGATGAAGTCGTTTTAGTAGGTGGAGAAACAACTAAAGTTGGTACTCCAGTTATTGAAGGAGCAACTGTTGAAGGAACTGTTGAAAAACAAGGAAAACAAAAGAAAGTTGTTACTTATAAATACAAACCTAAAAAAGATTCACATCGTAAACAAGGACATCGTCAACCTTACACAAAAGTTATGATCGATGCGATCAATGCCTAATTAACCAATAAATGAAAGTAGGTATGCTTGTGATTCAGGCTAATTTTAAACAGAATAGTCGTAATGATTTTGTTGCATTTGACATGAGCGGTCATGCCAATTCAGGTCCTTATGGATATGATTTAGTGTGTGCAGCGTGTTCAGCGTTATCTATCAATACAGTAAACAGCTTGGAAAAGTTGGCTAAGTATACACCGATTGTTGTGGTGGATGAAGGGTACTTAAAATTTGAGATACCTGAAGAGTTAACGGATGCGCAACAAACAACAACAAACTTACTTGTTCATAGTTTAATGATTGGTTTGCAAGCTATCGAAGACGAACATAATCAATTTATCCAAGTAAAAAGTAAGTAAGGAGGTGCGAACTCATGTTGAAAATGAATTTGCAATTATTTGCCCATAAAAAAGGTGGCGGTTCTACAACTAACGGCCGTGACTCTCAATCAAAACGTTTAGGTGCTAAACGTGCTGATGGACAAACAGTTTCAGGTGGTTCAATTTTATACCGTCAACGCGGAACTAAAATTTATCCAGGTGTAAACGTTGGTCGTGGTGGCGATGATACTTTATATGCTAAAGTTGAAGGCGTGGTACGTTTCGAACGTAAAGGCCGCGATAAAACTCAAGTATCTGTATACCCAATCGCTAAATAAGTGTGTTAAAGCAATTTGCCTAGGCAAGTTGCTTTTTTTGTTTGCTTTGATTGGTTTTAATTAACGGGTCACTTTGTTATAATGAACCTAGAAGCAAATAGGAAGGATGTTGCACGAGATGACAAGAGTGGCTAATTTAAGAGTGAAAATGAAAGAAGAAGGAATAAAATCGTTCTTGATTACTGATACCTTTAATTTACGTTATTTAACAGGGTTTACAGGGACAACGGGCATTGCATTCATTACGTTAGAAAATGCCTATTTTATTACTGATTTTAGATACACGGAACAGGCGGCCTCTCAATGTGTTGGATATGATATTGTGCAAAATAGTGGACCGGCCTTTGAGGAAGTAGCAGATTTAGTGGAAAGTTCTCATTTGGAAAATGTGGCCTTTGAGGAAAAAACAGTATCTTTTAAAGAGTTTGTTGAGTTAGAAATGTTGTTAGAAGCAGACTTAGTTCCGATATCAGGAATGATTGAAACTTTAAGAGAAGTAAAGGATGCTGATGAATTAAAGATTATCAGACAGGCATGTTCCATCGCCGATGATGCCTTTACGTATATCCAGACGTATATTAAACCTGGCATGACTGAAATTCAAGTGGCAAATGAATTGGATTTTTATATGAGAGGTTTAGGCGCGACCGGAGTGTCTTTTGAAACCATTGTTGCCAGTGGTGTTCGCTCAGCTATGCCTCACGGAGTTGCTAGTGATAAGTTGATTGAGCAAGGTGATTTAATCACCATTGATTTCGGGTGTTATTATAATGGATATGTTTCTGATATGACACGAACGATATCTCTAGGGGAACCTAGTGAAACGTTAAAAGAAATTTATCAAATCGTATTGGATGCTCAATTGAAGGTATTGTCTGAAGCTAAACCTGGCATGACAGGCGTACAATTAGATGCGGTGGCACGTGATTACATTTCATCAAAAGGGTATGGAGAAGCCTTTGGTCATTCAACAGGGCATGGGATAGGTTTGGAAATTCATGAAGGACCGAACGTGTCTAGATTGGCAGAAAAACCATTTGTTCCAGGGAATGTTATTACCAATGAACCAGGTATTTATTTGCCAGGTATTGGTGGCGTTCGAATTGAAGATGATATGTTAGTGACAGAAGATGGCGTAGAGCGATTGACACATTCGCCAAAAGAGCTTATTATTTTATAGAATAGAGGTAAGGTCTACTTTTGGGTAGAAGGACTAGGAGGCAAATATGATTTCTGTAAATGATTTAAAAACAGGGTTAACGCTTGAGTTTGATGGAAATATTTATCGTGTCATTGAGTTCCAACATGTGAAACCAGGAAAAGGTGCCGCGTTTGTACGGACTAAACTGAAAAATTTACGTAATGGAAATACGGCTGAAAAAACATTTCGTGGTGGCGAAAAAGTTGCAAAAGCTCAAATTGATAACAAAAAAATGCAATATTTGTATGAAACAGCAGGGAATCACGTGTTTATGGATATGAACACATATGAACAAATTGAACTACCAGGTGAGCAAATAGAAGAAGAATTGAAATATTTGCTTGAAAATAGTGAATGTAATATCATTATGTATGGAACGGAAACGTTAGGTGTTGATTTACCTCATACTGTGACGTTAGAAGTGAAAGAAACGGAACCAGGTATCCGTGGAGATACATCTTCTGGTGGATCTAAACCAGCAACAATGGAAACAGGCTTGGTAGTACAAGTTCCATTTTTTGTAAATGCTGGAGAGCGTTTGATTATAAATACAGGTGATGGCTCTTATGTCTCTCGAGCGTAAGATGAGCATAACTGAAGGAGGAAGTCAGATGGCAGAAAACAAGAATTTGGTATTGAGTAGTAATAATCAAGAAATTGGTGGAGAAATTGTTGTAGCTCCTGAAGTATTGGAAGTAATCGTAGGTATTGCAGCATCAAAAGTTGAGGGTGTTTATGCGATGCGTGGAAATTTAGCGACAAATGTCACGGAGTTGTTCGGTGGTTCTGTACACGATAAAGGTGTGTCACTTAGCAATGAAAACGGGGATATTAAAATTAATTTATATTGTTACTTAAACTACGGGGTATCTGTGCCTAAAGTAGCGATTGATATGCAGGAAAAAGTGAAACAACAAGTTTTATATATGACAGATTTACAATTGTCGGAAGTTAACGTACATGTAGTAGGGATTATACCTGAAAAAACAACGTTACCTGATTTAGACGAGTTGTTCGATTCAGAAGATGAGGAAGAATAAAGTGGATTTTACAAGACATCAATTAAGAGAGATTGCGTTTCAAACAATTTTTTCAATGCTTTACAATGAAGAGGTTACAACACATGTGGCCATCGATAATATTTTAGATTGGCATGCAAGTGATTTAGCAGACGACGAAAGTGTGGTTGTACCAGCGTACGTTACATTGGTCGTAGACGGCGTGAAAGCTCGTCAAGAAGAGTTAGACAAACATATTTCAGCTCATTTGAAAGGTTGGACTGTTAGTCGTATAGCAAAAACAGATTTAGTTATTCTAAGATTAGCTATTTTTGAAATGGTCTATATTGAAGATATACCAGCCAAAGTTTCTTTAAATGAAGCGTTAGAATTAGCGAAAGAATTTAGTGACGATGAATCTCGTCGCTTCATTAATGGTGTGTTGTCATCTGTTATGGCTGAATTGGACTCAAACAAGTAATTAACTTGTTTGAGTTTTTTTTTGTTAATTTATGCTAAAATGAAATCATATAATTTTTTAATAGGGGGCGAAGGAATGGCAATTATAATGAGCGGTAGAAAATTAGCCGATAAGTTACAAGAAGGGTTAAGAGAAGAAGTTGCCATTTGGCAAAATGAGGGGAAACGTGTTCCTAAATTAGTAGTTATTTTAATTGGGGATGACGAAGGCAGTAAGGTATATGTGAGGAACAAAGAAGCAGCAGCGAAAAAAATAGGCTGTCATTCTTTAATTGAACGGTTGCCAGTAGAAACCACTGAAGAGGACTTGTTGACTAAAGTAAAGGAATACAATGATGATGAAGAAGTGGACGGTATTTTGGTTCAGTTGCCCTTACCTAAGCATATTGATGAAGAAAAAATTTTATTAGCTATTGATGCAAAAAAAGATGTGGATGGTTTTCATCCTTTAAACATGGGTAAACTATTTATAGGGAAACCAGATAAAATACCATGTACGCCATATGGTATCATGAGATTATTAGAAGAATATGCGATTGATGTATCTGGAAAAAAAGCTGTTGTAGTGGGAAGAAGTAATATTGTAGGTAAACCTATTGCTCAATTATTAACGATGAGCAATGCGACTGTGACTATGACGCATTCATATACCAAAGATTTACAAGATATCACAAAAGAAGCAGATATTTTAATAGTAGCTATTGGCGTAGGTGAGTTTGTGACTAAAGAATTTGTTAAACCAGGTGCGGTTGTAGTCGATGTTGGTATGAATCGTCATGAGGATGGTCATTTAGTTGGAGATGTAAAATTTGATGAGGTATCTGAAGTAGCGAGTTTTATTACACCAGTTCCTGGAGGCGTGGGCCCGATGACAATCAGCATGTTGATGGAACAAACAGTGGATAATGTCAGAAGTGAACAGTAAAGGAAGTCAAACGATGAGTACGGAAAATTATTTAACAGTCACAGCTTTGACGAAATATTTGAAACGAAAATTTGAAGCAGATCCCTATTTAGAACGTGTTTTTTTAACAGGGGAAATATCTAATTTTAGGATGCGACCAAATGCCCATCAGTATTTTAGTCTGAAAGATGACAAGGCTAAAATATCTGCTTTGATGTTTAAAAGGGCATTCAATAAACTTAAATTTGAGCCAGAAGAAGGCATGAAGGTGTTAGTAGTAGGGCGTATTTCTTTGTATGAGCCAAGTGGCAATTACCAAATATACGTTGAACATATGGAACCGGATGGTGTGGGGGCTCTTTATCAGGCTTTAGAGAAGATGAAAGCATCTTTGCAAAAAGAAGGACTGTTTAAAGAAGAGCACAAGCAACTGCTACCAGTATTTCCTAAAAAAATTGCGGTAATTACCAGTCCTAGTGGTGCTGTTATCCGAGACATTATGACCACGGTAAAGCGTCGTTTTCCGATTGTTCAGTTGGTTATCTTTCCAACGTTGGTTCAAGGAGAAAAAGCGGCAGGAGATATTGTGAGGCGGATTAAAGAGGTTGAGGCAATAGGCACATTTGATACGATGATTGTCGCAAGAGGTGGCGGTTCTATAGAAGATTTATGGCCTTTTAATGAAGAAATCGTAGCGAGAGCCATTTTCGAATCGAGAACCCCTGTTGTGTCATCTGTTGGACATGAAACAGACGTGACCATCGCTGATTTGGTGGCGGACGTTCGAGCAGCTACCCCTACTGCAGCGGCCGAATTATCTGTCCCAGTATTATCGGAAGAACTAGTAAAAATAAAAGAAAAAGAGAATCGATTAACTCAGGCATTTAGACATCAATTAACACATAAGCAACAACGATACGATTATTTAATGCACTCAGTAGTTTTTAAACAGCCGAATCGATTGTATGATGCCTTTTCTGTTCAATTGGATTTACTGAATAGGCGGTTAGAGCAAGTGTTTAAAGATGATATTCAGAAAAAAAATAAGGCCTTTCAACAATTGATGCAACGTTTAATGGTATTAAATCCTAAAAATAAATTGGATTATTCAAAACAAACATTAGCTTACCAGAAAAAACAATTGCAGTTTCTAATGGGACATTTAGTAGATAAAAAACGTAAAGAATATGACAATTATGTCGTTTCGTTGGATATGTTAAGTCCGTTGAAAACGATGACAAGAGGATATAGTTATGTGACCTTGAATGAGTCGATTATAAAATCTGTATCTGAGGTAAACACAACTGATGAGATTACAATTCATGTCAGTGATGGGGATTTACGTGCGACGATTAATCAGATAACGAAGAAAGAGATGGAAAAATAAATGGTAGAAAAAAATGAAATGACTTTTGAAGAGTCAATGGCTGAATTAGAAAAAATTGTCAAACAGTTAGAAACAGGTGAAGTACCACTTGAAAGTGCCTTAGCGCAATTTCAAAAAGGGATTGAGTTAAGTAAAGTGTGTCAGGACACATTGACAAGTGCTGAGGAAACTTTAACAAAAATTATGGCAGACGAAGGACAAGAAGTTATATTTCAAAGTGAAGGAGAATAGATATGACAGAGAGCTTTAAGCTTTTTGCGACTGAACAGATACCTATAATCGATCAAACCATGTACCAATTTTTAGATGAAACAAGTGATTCAACGTTGCTTTTTGAAGCGATGGATTATTCTATTAGTGCAGGTGGAAAGAGGTTTCGAGCTTTATTGGTATTAGCAACTGTTGATTTTTTTGGACGTACGTTAGAAAAGGCTGATTATGAAGTAGCAGCTGCATTAGAAATGATTCATACTTATTCGTTGATACATGATGATTTACCAGCGATGGATGATGATGATTTGAGAAGAGGTAAACCGACAAACCATAAAGTGTTTGGAGAGGCTATAGCGATATTAGCGGGGGATGCTTTGTTGACAGAATCATTTCATTTGATTGCTAGCAGTAGATTAGATAGTTCTGTTAGAACGGAGTTAATTAGGTTGTTAGCGAAAGCATCAGGAAGTCGAGGGATGGTCGCGGGACAAGTGTCAGATATTCTTGGTGAAAACAAAAAAATCTCCTTAAAAGATCTACAAGAGATGCACGCTAAAAAAACAGGTGCGTTGATTCAGTTTGCTGTAGAAGCGGGGATTGTGTTAAGTGGTCAATGTTTAGATGTTAAAAAATGGTTGATGGAATACGCTCAAAATATTGGTATTGCGTTTCAAATTAAAGATGATTTATTGGATGTTGTCGGAGACGAAGTCACATTAGGAAAAAAAACCGGAATGGATGAAAGTCATAATAAAAATACTTATGTCTCGTTATTAGGATTAAAAGGTGCAGAACAAGCGTTTGAACGTCATTGCGAATTAGCAGCAGAATCATTAGAAAAGGCAAAACGTCAATGCTACACAGAACAAACTGACACATTATTAGATGGAATTTTGAAAGAGTTGAAGGTAATATAATGGGAGAAAAGATTAGAAAAGAACGAGTAGATGTATTGGTTGTACAACAAGGACTATGTGAAACAAGGGAGAAAGCAAAACGATCTGTGATGGCAGGCCTGGTATGTGATGAAAAAAATATACGATATGATAAGCCAGGGGAAAAAATTCCAGCAGATTCAGTCTTGAGATTGAAAGGTCAAGTACTTAAGTATGTGTCTCGTGGTGGATTGAAATTAGAAAAGGCCAAAGAGGTATTTGGTATTGACTTTAAGGGGAAAACGCTACTGGATATAGGTTCGTCAACTGGTGGATTCACAGATGTTGCGTTACAAAATGGCGCGAAAATGAGTTATGCATTGGATGTTGGTTCAAATCAATTGGCCTGGAAACTAAGACAAGATGACCGAGTTGAAGTGATGGAAAAAACGAATTTTAGGTATTCGAAATTAGAAGACTTTACTAAAGGACAACCTAATATTGCTACGATTGACGTCTCTTTTATTTCCTTGAAATTGATATTACCGGTATTGAAGAATATTTTATCATCTGATGGAGAAGTGGTAGCATTAATTAAACCACAATTTGAAGCTGGTAGAGAACAAGTTGGAAAAAAAGGCATTATAAGAGATGAAAAAATTCATTTACAGGTAGTTGAGAAAGTAATTGCCTTTATATTGGAGTACGGATATACTGTTTTGGCGCTTGATTTTTCACCTGTGACAGGTGGAGATGGAAACATAGAGTATTTAGTCTATTTAAAACCTGTAGAAGGATTAGGTGACTATGCAAGTAGTGTTACACCTAAAGATATTGTTGCATTGTCTCACGAGCAATTAAGTTAACGAGTAGTGGGGGGATATGGATGAGAAAGCAAGAACGACATAGTTGGATTCAGAAATTGATTACAGAAAATGATGTTTCAAAGCAAGAAGAGCTAGTGACGCTATTGTTAGCCAATAACATTCCAGTCACACAAGCGACGATTTCCCGTGATATCAAGGAAATGAAATTAATCAAAGTACCAACTCCTGACAAAACATACAAATATAGTATGCCGAATGAAGATAAGACAGATTTGGTGAGATTAGAGAAATTGTTGAAGAGTTCATTTATGGATGTCAAACGAATGGAAAAAATGGTGTGTTTAATTACAATTCCTGGGAGTGGTTTTGCTTTAGGAGGATTGATTGAAATCATCTATAAAGAAGAATTATTTACGGTGATGTCCAATGATGATAAAGTATTGATGTTTGCCAAAAGTGAAGAGCAAGCAATTGATGTGGAGAATAAACTATTAGAAATCGTATAAAGAAGGTGTTGCTAGATGATACAGGAGTTATCTGTACAAGATTTTGCTATTATTTCCAATTTAAATATTGAATTTAAGGATGGTATGACTGCGTTAACTGGGGAAACAGGTGCTGGTAAATCAATTATTATTGATGCGATGGGTCTTTTAATTGGTGGTCGAGGATCAACTGATTACATTCGAAAAGGTGCCGAAAAGTGTCGTATTGAAGGGTCTTTTTATGTGAAACATCAGCATAGAGTCTACGAGTATCTAGAAGAAATAGGAATCGAAATGCCAGATGACGTATTGATTTTACAGCGAGAAATTTACCAATCCGGACGCAACAACTGTCGGATTAATGGTCAGCTAGTCAATACAAAATTATTACGAGAATTGGGGCAACGTTTGGTTGATATCCACGGGCAAAATGAACATCAAGAATTAATGCAAGCGAGTCATCATTTAAAATTGTTGGATCAGTTTCATCCAGAACAGATAGCGCCTCTACTTGAAGAGTATAGACAGACATTTCACCGATACAAAGAACTGAATAAGAAAGTAACGGATTATCAAACGAATGAGAAAGAATATGTTCAACGTATAGATATGCTGACATTTCAATTAGAAGAGATAGATTCAGCCCAATTAAATATGGGCGAGGAAGAGCAGTTGATGGAAGAGCGTGGCAAGTTGATGAACTATCAAAAAATTGCCGATGCCTTAAAAACTGTTTATGGCAGTATTGAGGGAGATGGGAATCAAGCGCTGGATCTCGTTGGGTTAGCAATGAACGAAATGGAAACTATCGAAAAACTTGATACGCAGTATGAGGAAACGACTGATTTAATTCGAACCAGTTATTATTCATTGCAAGAAGTTGGTGGGCGTGTAACCTCTTATTTGGATTCTTTAGAGATGGATGAAGGACGATTAAGTGAAGTAGAAACGCGATTAGATGCTATCAGGCAATTGAAAAGGAAATACGGGGAAACAGTTGACAGTATTTTAAAGTATGCTGAAAGCATTAAAGAAGAGCTGTCAATGTCTACGTTAAAAGGAGTGGACATTGAGGACTTAAAAGAAGAGTTGTGTCAGTATGAGAAAAAAATGAATGAGACAGCAACTCGGTTAACAAAGGTAAGAAAAGAAACAGCCGCACAGTTAGAAAAAAATATTTTGCATCAATTAAAAGAACTTTACATGGAAAATACAGAGTTTGAAGTGATGTTTGAAAAACTAGACATGGCATCAGAATTTGGACAAGATAAAGTCGAATTTTTTATCTCTACAAATGTAGGAGAATCGATGAAACCGCTTGTTAAAGTTGCTTCTGGTGGAGAGTTATCAAGGATTATGCTGGCTTTGAAAACTATTTTTTCAAGGTCGCAAGAAATTACAAGTATTGTGTTTGATGAAGTTGATACTGGCGTCAGTGGTAGAGTTGCTCAAGCGATTGCTGAAAAAATACATCAGGTTGGTAGGAACTCTCAAGTCTTGTGTATCACTCATCTGCCTCAAGTAGCAGCCGTAGCGGATACTCAGTATTTTATTGAAAAGCGAATACAAAGAGATCGTACTGAGACTACAGTAAGAGAATTAAAATCCTCAGAACGTATTGACGAGATAGCTAGAATGTTGTCTGGTAGTGAAGTAACACCATTAACGATTGAGCATGCTAGAGAGTTACTGTCTCTCGCGCAAGATAAAAAATAAAGACTGACATGGCTTGTGGTAAAGCAAACCATGTCAGTCTTTATTTTTTATAAAATACCTAGACTAGCTAAAGCTGTGATGATAGATCCACCTAAAATGGCGATTAGCATCACCCAAATAACGATTTTTGTGATTTTAGAAAATGTACTGGTTGATTTTTTATCCATGAAAAGACACGTCCTTTTTTATTATTGACTACAGTTTACACCGATTGTGTGAACGATATCAAGTACTTGAAACATAAACGTGTCATTATTAAGGAAAAAATAAAGGAAAACATTGAACGGGTTAAGATTCTATTCTATAATACGTTAAAGACAGTAATAGAAATCTTGATGAATAAAGCGTAATGATTGTTACAAACAAGTTGTGTAAAGACAAACAGTTGTCATTTGATTGACATCAAAGTTTAGTATACTTAATAGGTCTTAGTAGCACGTTATAATCATCATGCGATGAAGGGAATTAAAGTAAAATGGGGACACTCACCTTAATGACATTTTTTTGGTATGTTTTTCCAGTGATTTTATTATTTATTAGTGCATTTTTAGTGAAAAAATTATCTTTGGAAACTAAATATGGCATAAAAGCACCGGATTTAGCAACACCATTTCTTTTAGTTGGCATCCATCATATTTCGAAAGTAACATTTGAGGAAAGTTTTCTCCCGTATGTGTTATTAATGATTTTATTGGTTGCCATGATTGTTGCAGTATTTCAGGCATATCAATTTAAGGAGATTAAGTATAAACGTTATATTAAAATGTTATGGAGAATTATATTTTTGATAACGTTGCTGATATATGTATTATTAATAATTGTAAGTATCATCATGTTTTTATAAAAAAGTAACTAAGACAATTACTAGAAAAGGCTAGTGTTGTCTTTTTTGTTTCACCTTTTAATAACAAAGTATACCAAATGTTAATTTTTTTTATAAGAGTGTGGTAGAAAGTGGGGGAATGTGGTAGACTAGTTTTAGTAAGTGGCAGAACGAGGTGACCGTTGATGTTTATGGGTGAATTCCAACATAATATTGACTCAAAAGGACGTCTCATTATTCCTTCAAAGTTACGTGAAAATTTAGGAGATAAGTTTATTGTGACTAGGGGGATGGATGGATGTCTATTTGGCTATACCTTAGACGAATGGTCAGTGTTAGAAGGAAAAATGAAGGACATGCCTTTATCAAAAAAAGAGGCTAGAACGTTTGTCCGATTCTTTTATTCAGCCGCTACAGAATGCGAATTTGATAAGCAAGGTAGGATAAATGTGCCTGCTAATTTAAGAACATATGCTGGATTAGAAAAACCGTGCGTTATTATTGGTGTCTCTAATCGGATAGAAATATGGAGTGATGCACGCTGGAATGACTTTTCAGTGGAAGCAGAAGAAAACTTTGATGAGATTGCAGAAAGTATGATCGATTTCGGGTTTTAAAAAATAGCTTGGAGAGAAAAATTATGTCAGAAACATTCAAACATATAACCGTACTATTAAACGAAACAGTAGACGGCTTAAATATTAGACCAGATGGTGTTTATGTTGATTGCACATTAGGTGGGGCAGGACATAGTAAGTATCTTCTATCTCAGTTATCAGA
The DNA here is from genome assembly GCA_052104115.1 of Vagococcus sp. Taxonomy (GTDB): domain Bacteria; phylum Bacillota; class Bacilli; order Lactobacillales; family Vagococcaceae; genus Vagococcus. Next base: position 53,507 of record JBQELZ010000005.1, read on the forward strand.
AAAAGGACATTTATATGCCTTTGATCAAGATGACACAGCCATACAACATGCAACATTAACATTAAAAGATGAAATAGAAAAAGGGAAAGTAACCTTTATAAAAAATAATTTTAGACATTTAAAAACCGAATTGGACCTGCTAGGTGTTAACGGTATAGACGGCATTCTATATGATTTAGGCGTATCATCTCCTCAATTAGATGAAGGCGAACGAGGGTTTAGCTATCATCAAGATGCCCCTTTAGATATGCGAATGAATCAAGATGCCCCGTTAACCGCTCAAGATGTTGTGAATGACTATACATATGAGCAGTTGGTCAAAATATTCTTTCGATATGGTGAAGAAAAATTTTCAAAACAAATTGCACGATTAATCGAACGAAAACGGGAAGAAAAACGAATTGAAACAACAAATGAACTCGTCGACATCATAAAAGAAGCCATTCCCGCACCAGCTAGACGAAAGGGCGGACACCCTGCTAAACGTGTGTTTCAAGCGATTCGAATCGAAGTGAATAGTGAGCTTGAAGTTATTGGAGAATCATTAGAGCAAGCCATTGATTTATTGAATGATAAAGGTCGAATTAGTGTGATAACATTCCATTCGTTAGAAGACAAAATTGTGAAAAATATCTATAAAGAATACAGTCAACCAATGGATTTACCGCCTGGTATACCAATGGTCCCTGTAGAATATCAGCCAACATTAAAATTAGTAAACCGAAAACCGATAGTGGCAACTGATAGTGAATTAGAGGCTAATAATCGTTCGAGAAGTGCTAAATTACGTATAGCTGAAAAAATAACTCCTGAAAGGATGGTTTGATATGTCATTACCAGAAAAACAAATGAACGCTTTACATGACTATGTTCCTGCCACACCATCCAAAGAGGAGAGAAGGACAGAGGAGTCGTTCCCATATGTGGTACCTCAAAGTAGATTAAAAAAAGTGAGTAGATTAGAAAAAGTTATCTTTGTTGCCTTTATCATGACATTTCTATTTCTTTCAATAGCTACGATAAAAGTAACAACGGCCATTAACCGAGAGGAAGAAGCAATTACTGCTGTACAGCAAGAAATGAATACATCGAAGAAAACAATCGATAAACTCGAACAAGAGAAAAATGAGTTGCTTAGATCAGCGAGAGTAAAAGAGATTGCTGAAAAAGCTGATATTGAATTGCGAGAAGACAATATAAGGAAAATAAAATAATGAAAGATAAACTTAGACAAGTAAATAAAAAAATACAAGAAAAAAACTTGACACCAGCTGGCAACAGAAAAAAAGTAGGAGTTATCCTTTTTATAGCTTCTGTTGCCATTTTTTTTCTTTTTGCGATACGCTTTATTTATATTATTTCAGTAGGAAAAGTCGGTTCCGACAGTCTCAGTGAAAAAAGACAAGAATTGTATCAAGGAAGTAGCATTATTAAAGCAAAGCGTGGCGCCATTTATGACAGAAATGGTCAAGTAATTGCTGAAGATGCTACTTCCTATTCGTTATATGCTGAATTAAATAAAGAGAGAAAAGGACTAGGCGGTGTGGATCTATTTGTTCATGAAAAAGATCATGGTCAAATTGCGGACATATTAAATAAGTATGCGCATGTCAAAAAAGATTTGACACTAGAGCAATTACAGCCTAAAAAAAATGCAGAGGGTGATTTGATCACCTATGTGGAATTTGGTTCAAGAGGGAAAAATTTATCATTAGAAACGAAAACAAACATAGAAAAAGCGTTAAAAAAAGAAAAAATTTCGGGTATTTATTTTAATGAACATCCAGATAGGATTTATCCAAATGGTAAATTTGCTTCCTATTTAATTGGTTATGCCCAACCAGAAAGCTCAAAAAAAGAAGACGATACCTCCATTAGTGGTAAGAATGGAATGGGAATTGAAAATGCTTATGATTCAGTCTTAAAAGGAAAAGATGGGTTTAAATATTTCCAAAAAGATAGTAAAGGAAATGAACTTCCAGGAACTGTGGTGGTTGATAAGGAAGCCAAAGCTGGTCAAGACATCTACACAACATTAGATAGTAACTTACAAGTAAGACTGGAAGATGCTATGGATGATGTGTTCCAAAAAGCTACCCCAAAAGATATCACAGCGATGTTAATGAATGCCAAAACAGGTGAAATTTTGGCAGCATCACAACGGCCAACATTTGATCCTCAAACGAAAGAAGGATTATTTGAGGAAGAAAATAAGCCAGCACCAGTTTGGCAAAATCTGTTGGTACAAGCACCGTATGAGCCAGGTTCTACGATGAAAGTATTTACTGTTGCAGCTGCGATAGATATAGGTAAGTTGAATGAGAATGAAACCTTTAATTCAGGACGTATTGATGTAGCGGATGCAACTATTAATGATTGGAAACCTGAAGGAAAAGGTCCTTTAACATTTAGACAAGCATTAGCTTGGTCAAGTAACGTTGGTATGGTTATTTTGGAGCAAAAAATGGGGATGGATTGGCAAGAATATATGCAACGTTTTGGTTTTGCTAAATCTACGGGGTCAAAATTACCATTTGAGGAAAAAGGATACATTCAAGATAATACAACTGTTGATACTGCCATGACCGCATTTGGACAAGCTGTCGCAGTGACCAATTTTCAAATGATGCAGGGGTTTACAGCAATCGCTAATAAAGGGAATATGATGAAACCACAGTATATTGAAAAAATGACTCAAGAAAACGGTGAGGAAAAAGTATTTAAACCTGAAAAAGTAGGAGAACCAATCAAACCTGAAACGGCTGATAAAGTGTTAGATTATATGAAAGATGTCGTAGATGATCCGATTTATGGTACTGGATATGAAACGTATGGAATTGAGGGAGTGTCAGTGTCAGCTAAAACTGGGACGGCCCAAATATTTGAAAATGGCTCGTATTTGAAGGGACCGACGGATTATTTATATTCAGTGGTGCAAATTGCACCAACCGAAAATCCAGAGTATATTATGTACGTCACGATGAAACAACCTACAATTACTGGAGAATACGGAACAGCGCCAACGCTCATTGCAGAGATTTCTAATAGTCTGTTGAAACATGCGTTTAAAGTGGACGCGACAAATGATAAATAAATGTAAGCAAGACATTGATAGGAGATATAAACGATTATGGTAGAGATGATAATACCCCTTTCCTTGGGGTTTGCTTTTGTATTAATGGCAATGCCATTATTTATAGGGTATTTTAAAGCGAAAAAAATGGGGCAAGCTATTAGAGAAGAAGGTCCACAAGGGCATTTAATGAAAGCAGGAACACCAACGATGGGTGGAGTAGTGTTCCTTTTTAGTATTTTACTGACAGCTATTATTACAGGTATTTGGAAGCAAGAATTGACCCCGGCTTTTTGGAGCATTTTATTTATTTTAGTCTTATATGGCTTGCTAGGGTTTTTAGATGATTTTATAAAAGTATTTAAAAAAAGAAACATGGGATTAAATTCCAAGCAAAAACTAATTGGTCAAATTGTTGGCGGTATTATTTTATATAGTGTGTTGAAACTAGATGGCGTGAACGATAGTTTGATGATTCCTTTTATTGGACATGTTAACATTGGCATTTTATATGGTGTTTTTTCAGTTTTTTGGTTAGTTGGTTTTTCAAATGCTGTGAATTTAACAGATGGTATTGATGGGTTAGTATCTGGATTAGGTACTATCTCTTTTGGCACATATGCCATTATTGCGTGGCGTCAAGAGCAACTAGACATTATGCTGATTTGTCTGGCAACCATCGGAGCGCTACTAGGCTTTTTGGTTTATAATAAGAAACCTGCCAAAATATTCATGGGAGATGTTGGCTCGTTGGCACTCGGAGGCATGCTTGCCGCGATTTCTATTTTACTGCATCAAGAATGGACGCTGTTGCTCATAGGTTTAGTGTATGTTGTTGAGACAGCTAGTGTAATTTTACAAGTAACATCATTTAAACTGACAGGTAAACGTATATTTAAAATGTCACCCATTCATCATCACTTTGAATTATCGGGTTGGTCAGAGTGGAAAATAGATATTGTTTTTTGGATAGTGGGATTAGTCATGTCAGCTATAACATTAGGGATTTTATATTAATAAGGAGATTTGATTCGGATGAAAGCAACGACAGCATATGAAAATAAAAAAATACTAGTACTAGGGTTAGCGAAAAGTGGTGTTGCAGCTGCTAAGTTATTACATCAATTAGGCGCGTTTGTGACAGTAAATGATGCCAAAAAATTGGAAGAAAATCCTGAAGCACAGGAATTGTTAGAGTCAGGAGTGACTGTAATAACTGGTGGTCATCCGATAGATTTATTAGATGAAGGTTTTAGTCTTATTGTTAAAAATCCTGGGATTCCGTATACGAATCCCATTCTCGAAAAAGCAATGGAAATGACCATACCAATCATTACTGAAGTTGAACTGGCTTACGCTGTGTCTGAAGCACCGTTCATTGGAATAACAGGAACGAATGGCAAAACAACAACAACTACAATGATTTGGCAAATATTAAATAATGGACGAACAAATGGGCAAGCAAGGTTAGCTGGAAATATAGGCTACCCAGCAAGTATGGTGGCAAAAGAAAGCCGTAAAGAAGATGTGTTAGTGACAGAGTTATCTAGCTTTCAACTTTTAGGTGTGGACGCGTTTAAGCCGACAATAGCAGTTATTACAAATCTATTTGAAGCACATATTGATTATCACGGAACTAGGGAAGAATACATAAAAGCAAAATGGATGATCCAACAGAATATGACGGGGTCAGATTATTTGGTAATAAATGATAATCAAGAAGAGTTAAGAAAGTTAACTGAGACCACAAAAGCAGAGTGTGTTCCATTTTCATCTGCCCACGTTGTTAAAGAAGGGGCGTACTTAAAGAACGGCGAGTTATATTTTAGAGACGAGTATATTATGTCAGCGAACGAATTAGGCGTTCCTGGTATTCACAATATAGAGAATGCACTAGCCGCCATCGTTGTAGCAAAATTATCAGATGTTCCAACTGACAAGATAAAAGACTCCTTAAGTCATTTTTCTGGTGTGCCACACAGAACGGAATTTATTGGTGATTATTCAAATGTCAAAATATTTAATGACTCTAAAGCAACGAATATCCTGGCTACAGAAAGAGCATTAAGCGGGTTTGATCATAGTAAACTCATTTTGATAGCAGGTGGTTTAGATAGAGGAAATGAATTCGATGAGTTAGTACCGTCCTTGATTGGACTAAAATCGATTGTGTTGATGGGAGAAACTGCTTCTAAACTTGAAGTAGCCGCTAAAAAAGCTGGTATCTCTTCTATTAAAAAAGTTGAAAATATGGCAGAAGCCGTAGCTGAGGCTTGGATAATGAGCGAAGAGGGAGATACGATTTTATTATCTCCCGCATGTGCTAGTTGGGATCAATACAAGAATTTTGAAAGTCGTGGAGAGACTTTTATACAAGAGGTAAAACAAATAGTAAGTAGGGAAGAAAAATGAAAATATTAGTTTCTGGAGGTGGAACAGGTGGACATATCTATCCAGCTGTTTCCTTAATCAAACACATAAAAAAAGAACACCCAAATGCAGAGTTTTTATATATTGGAACTGAAAAAGGGTTGGAAAGTAACATTGTTCCTGATCAAGGTATTCCATTTAAAACAATTCGGATACAAGGGTTTAAACGGTCACTTTCATTAGATAATTTTAAAACAGTTTACTTATTTATGAAAAGTGTGACAGCTGCTAAAAAAATGATAAAAGACTTTCAACCTGATATTGTAATCGGGACTGGAGGATATGTGTGCGGGGCAGTTGTCTATGCAGCTCATAAATTACGAATTCCAACGATTGTCCATGAACAAAACAGTGTTGCAGGTATGACAAACAAGTTTTTATCGCGTTATGTGGATAAAATAGGCATTTGTTTCCCAGATGTAGAAAAAGATTTTCCTAAAGAAAAAGTGGTTCTTGTTGGAAACCCTAGAGCACAAGAAGTCGCTGGGATACCTAAGTCATCAGTACTAACAGATTTTTCGTTAAAAGAAGACAGGAATACAGTGCTAATATTCGGTGGTAGTCGAGGGGCGCAAAAGATAAACCAAGCTGTTTTAGAAGGGCTAGATGAGCTTACAACAAAACCCTATCAAGTATTGTATGCATCTGGAGAGTTATATTTTGGAGACATTGAAAAGAAATGGCTTGAGTTACCGGGAAACAAAGAAAATATCAAAGTAGTTCCTTATATTAGTAACATGGAACAAGTACTTGCTAATGTTGACGTTGTAGTTGGAAGAGCCGGTGCAACATCACTTGCTGAGCTAACATCTTTAGGTATTCCATCTATTTTAATACCGAGCCCTAATGTTACAAATGATCATCAAACGAAAAATGCAGAGAGCTTAGTAAATAAGCAAGCAGCAGTGATGATAAAGGATGATGAGCTTGATGGTCATCGACTTGTTGCAACAATTGATCATTTAATGTTAGATGACACACTTCGAGTAAACATGGGAGAGGCATCCAAAGAGCAAGGTGTTCAAGATGCCACAGATCGTCTGTATCAATTAATTCTTGATATGATTTCATAGGGAAGGAGTTACCGAACAAATGACGAATGACAAGGAACAACCAGGTAATAAAAATGAGTCAAATGACCTGACAGTAACTTCTGTAAACAAAGAGAATCAACGAGAAAACGGGCAGATTTCTACAGGGATTCGTGACGATTCAAAAGAAGATAATACGTCTATTGAGCAAGGACCATTTCAACCCTTTTCAGTGAAGACGTTAAAAAGACGACAAACGCCAGAGGAAAAAGAGCTTCTTAAACGGTTGACGATTATACTGGGAACGCTAGCTGTGGCAACATTGATTACACTTTATTTTATTTCACCATTTAGTAAAGTCGATAAAATAGTCTTATCTGGCATTAATGCATCGGATCCAGAACAAATTGTTGAGGCATCAAACATACAAATTGGTGATGGCATATGGCCAAGGGTGATGAAGCAAAAAAGAATCACTAAAGAAATTGAAAAACAAAATCCAAGAGTTGAGTCAGCAAACCTCCATTTAATCAATTTTAATCAATTTAAAATAACTATAAGAGAGTATCCAACCATTGCATATGTAGAAAAAGATAAAAAAAAGTTTGAGATTTTGTCCAATGGTGTGATATTAAAGGAAGTTGTTACAACGCCTTCTGATAAGTTGCCAATTTTAATTAATTTTAAAGAAGGAGAAAACTTGACTGAATTTTTGAAAGCATATGCTAAATTTGATTCAGAGTTAAAAGAAAACATTACTGAAATTGAGTCAATTGCAACTAAAACAAATCCATTTAGAATCAAATTTAAAATGAAGGACGGTAATGAAGTCATTGCACTTTCTACCACAGTTGCCGATAAAATGGTGTTTTATTCTAAGATAGTAAACGAAATGAAAGATAAAGGTGTTGTTGATATGGAAGCAGGAACATCAGGTGTCTTTTCGTATCCATTTGAGTCAAGTGATACAATAAATAGTGATGATGGAACTGAAATTAAAGAACAAGGATTTTATTAAGAACAAAAAAATACCAACAAATATAGTATTCTTCTTTATTTAATGCCCTATTTTATGATAGAATAGTTTGAGGTATTATGCAATAATAGAGGAAGACTCTGTTAGAAAATAGGAGGGAACACCTTTCATGGCAAAAACAGGTATATATGTGAGTCTAGACATTGGAACGACATCAGTGAAAGTTGTAGTAGCTGAGTACATAGAAAATCAAATTAATATTATTGGTGTAGGAAATGCAAAAGCAAAAGGCTTAGATAGAGGGATTGTTATTGATATTGATAAAGCTGTTCAATCTATCCAAAGAGCTGTGAAACAAGCAGAAGAAAAATCAGGTGTACAAATTCGTAGTGTGAGTGTAGGTATACCAGCTAATTTATTAGAAGTTGAAAAATGTGAAGGCATGATTGCCGTTAATACAGAATCAAAAGAAATAACAGCAACAGATGTCAAAAATGTTGCATCAGCAGCTGTAGTACGTTCAACACCTCCAGAGCGTCAAGTTATTACGTTGATTCCACAAGAATTTAAAGTGGATGGCTTTGAAGGGATTAAAGACCCAAGAGGCATGATTGGTGTCAGATTAGACATGAAGGGCTTATTATTTACTGGACCTAAAACAATCGTGCATAACATCCGTAAATGTGTTGAAAAAGCCGGATTAGCTATAGAAGAAATGGTTATTACACCATTAGCATTAGCTGAGTCTATTTTATCAGATGGCGAAAAAGATTTCGGAACAACCATTATTGATATGGGTGGAGGACAAACAACTACTTCAGTTATGTATGAAAGAGAATTAAAATTTTCACATGTAGAACAAGAAGGTGGGGAATTTGTCACAAAAGACGTATCTGTTGTATTAAATACATCTTTGACAAATGCTGAAGCATTAAAAATTAATTATGGTTACGCTTATCCAGAACGTACATCTTCGAACGAAGAGTTTCCAGTAGATGTTATTGGAAAAAACGAGCCTGTTAAAATTGATGAAAGATACTTGTCTGAAATTATTGAAGCTCGCGTAGAGCAAATTTTTAATAAGTCTAAATCAGTGTTAGACAGTATTGATGCTTTAAATTTACCAGGAGGCGTAATCCTTACTGGTGGTGCTGCCAGCTTACCAGGAGTTGTAGAACTTGCTGCTGATATGTTTGGCACAAACGTAAAATTATATGTTCCAAACCATATGGGGTTACGTAATCCAGTCTTTGCAAATGCCATTGCTATTGTAGAATATGTGGCTCAATTAGATGAAGTGTACCATGTGACTAAATTAGCCGTAAATGGTACAAAGAAAAAAGCAGTGAAACCAAACAGAGATGTCCAAGTAGAACAACCAAAAATTGAAAAACAAACCGTTCAACCAACAGAAGTCATGAATAATGTTGAAATGGATGAGCCAGAAAAAGAAGGTATTGGCAATAAATTCAAAGGATTCTTGTCTAATATATTCGATTAATATTCTAGGAGGAAACAAACAATGGAATTTTCTTTAGATAATACAGTGAACACAGGTGCTGTAATTAAAGTCATTGGTGTAGGTGGTGCAGGTGGCAATGCTGTAAACCGAATGATTGACGAGGGTGTAAAAGGCGTAGAATTTATCGTAGCTAATACAGATGTTCAAGCGTTGCAACACTCAAAAGCAGAAACCGTGATTCAATTAGGACCAAAATTTACAAAAGGATTGGGAGCAGGCTCTTTACCAGATGTTGGTGAAAAAGCTGCCACTGAAAGTGAAGAATTAATTGCAGAAGCACTACATGGTGCTGATTTAGTGTTTATTACATCCGGTATGGGTGGAGGAACAGGTACAGGAGCTGCACCTGTTGTTGCAGGTATTGCAAAAGAACAAGGCGCTCTAACAGTAGGCGTTGTTACACGACCATTTAGTTTTGAAGGACCAAAACGCAGTCGTTTTGCTGCAGAAGGTATCTCAGAATTAAAAGAAAATGTTGACACATTAGTAATCATTTCAAACAATCGATTATTAGAAATCGTTGACAAGAAAACACCTATGTTAGAAGCATTCAGAGAAGCAGACAATGTATTACGTCAAGGTGTACAAGGTATTTCTGATTTAATTACATCACCAGGCTATGTCAATTTGGATTTTGCTGATGTGAAAACAGTTATGGAAGACCAAGGAACTGCATTAATGGGAATTGGTGTTGCTAGTGGTGAAGACCGCGTCATTGAAGCGACACGTAAAGCTATTGCATCCCCATTATTAGAAACATCTATTGATGGAGCAGAACAAGTATTATTAAATATTACTGGTGGATTAGATATGACACTCTTTGAAGCACAAGACGCATCTGAAATTGTTGCGAGTGCAACTGGTGGAGAAGTTAATATTATTTTAGGTACATCTGTTAATGATCAATTAGGAGACGAAATTGTGGTAACTGTAATTGCGACAGGTATTGATCCTGGAAAACGCGAACGCCCAATTAGTCAACGTAATGTAACAACTCAAGGCATGGTTCAAAGACAAGTTCGTCAAGCTCCAGAGGTACAAGAAACAGTGTCTCATGAAGCAGAAACAACAAGTGCATTTGGAGATTGGGACATAAGACGAGAACCATCAACTAGAAATGTACCAGATGAAACACAATTTGAAACAATTGAAAAAAAAGATTTTGATACATTTACAAACGATGTAGACCCATCATCAGATGAGGACGATGAATTAAGTACACCGCCTTTCTTTAGAAGAAAAAAATAAGGGGTGACGATAAGTGCTTGAAGAGTCGCTAATAGGTAATATCAAACAGATTGAGACAAGCGTTTCTGATGCGTGTCTTAGAAGTTTGCGTGATAGAAAAGACATCACAGTTGTTTGTGTGAGTAAGTCTGTTGGATTACTAGAGACGCAGCAGGTAATAAATTTAGGCATAACAGATTTAGCTGAAAATAGAGTGGAACAATTATTAGATAAAAAAAACCAATTAAAAAATTGCGACCATGTTAGATGGCATTTTATAGGTAATTTACAACGAAGAAAAGTAAAAACTGTGATAAATGACATTGACTATTTTCATGCTTTGGATACGTTAAAACTAGCACAAGAAATTCAAAAACGAGCGGATAAAAAAATCTGTTGTTTTATACAAGTCAATGTATCAGGAGAAGAATCCAAACAAGGTATTTCTCCTGATGAGTTGAATGAGTTTGTGGATTTGCTTTCAGAATATGACAAAATTAAAATTGTAGGGTTGATGACGATGGCCCCTATTAATGCAACAGAATTGGAGTTACGTCATTATTTTTCAACAATGAAGATGCTCCAATTAACTATTGAGAGTAAACAACTTGATTATGCACCGTGTCATGAGCTTAGTATGGGGATGAGTAGAGACTACTCAGAAGCAATTGAATCAGGTGCAACTTATGTTCGAATAGGTTCTAGTTTTTTTAATTAAGGGAGAAAGAGGTGGGAAGGCACATGAAGTTATTTAAGGAAACGAAATGGTCTAATTTCTTTGGTTTAAGTAATTCAGAGGAAGAGATGTATAATATAGAAGAGTCAGAGGTTGAGTTAGATAATTTTACAGATGAAACTAGACAAGAGCACTCTTATTATCATCAACCGTCAACTAAAGAAATAGACGATGACATTCCAGTTCAACCTTCTTCTAATCAATATACAAACAAAAAAGTGGTGGAAATGAACGCTTATCAATCAGTACCTGAGCGTACTAAACAAGTTGAGAATAAACGAGTTTCGAGAAAAATCACTGTGTTTGAACCGAGAGCTTATTCGGATTCAAAGTCAATTGCACAAGCATTATTTAGAAAAGAAATTGTGATTTTAACTTTTTCAGCTATGGAGGAGTTTCAAGCTCGTCGTGTTGTAGATTTTGTGACAGGAGCAGTTTTTGCATTAGATGGAGATATCCAACGCATTGGAGAAGAAATCTTTATTTGTACTCCTGCTAATGTTGAGGTAGATTCATCTGTTGCACAAAGCCTAGTTGCTACACACTTAGCTGATTATTAAGGGAGTGTTACCCGTGTCATTATTATATTTTATTAGTAGAGCTGTTGAATTGTATTCATTTATATTAATCGCATATGCACTACTTTCTTGGTTTCCAGGAGCCTATGATACGAAATTAGGGGAGTTAATTATCAAATTAACACGACCATATTTAAGTTTATTTGATCGATTTAACTTAAGTGTTGGCCCTATTGATTTTACTATTATAGTGGCTATTTTTGCGTTAAATATAGTGAGTCAAACGTTGCTACAATTGTTAGCAAGAATGATCTATTAAACCTTATTAAAGAAAGGATGTGAGTTTTTTGCTAGCTAATGTGTATCAGCATTTTCGCAAGGACGAGCATCCTTTTATTGATTTAGTCTGGGATTGGATAGAACAAGTTGATCAACAATACGCACCATATGTTACTGAATTTTTAAATCCAAGAGAAGTGTTTATTTTAGAATCGTTGATTGGAAAAAATGATGACATTCATTATGCTCTGTTTGGTGGATTTGATACGTCTGAAAGAAAATGTGCTGTTATTTATCCTAATTACTATGAACCTACACAATCAGATTTTGATATTGTGGTTTATCATATACATTATCCAGTTAAATTTGGCAATTTAACACATGGAAAGATTCTTGGAACCCTGATGAGTACAGGAATAAAAAGAGAATTTATTGGTGATATTATTACAGATGGTGAGAATTGGCAAGTATTTGTAAAAAAATCAGTCTCTAATTATATTGTGAATCAAGTGACAAAAATAGGGTCATTTGGAGTGCGATTTGAAGAAGTAACAGACGCTAATATCATTATGCCAATTGAGGACTGGGTAGAAGAGAGTCTGACAGTGAGTTCCTTAAGAATTGATAATATTATATCATCAGTATATAATGTATCTAGGCAACGAGCTAAACAAGTAGTAGAATCAAAGAGAGTGAAATTAAATTGGACTGAGATTGAACGTTCTGATTATACCTTGGAACTTTATGACATCTTATCTGTTCGAAAGTTAGGTAGAATCCAAATTCTAGACACTCAAGGAAAAACTAAAAAAGATAAAATCCGATTAACCATTCGTGTTTTAAGAAAGTAATGATGAGGTGGAAAAATGGCTATAAAACCAATAGATATAACAAACAAAAGCTTTAACTCAAAATTTAAAGGCTATGACAAAGATGAAGTGGATGATTTCCTAGATCAAATCGCTTTAGATTATGAAAAGTTAGTGCAAGAAAATCGAGAGTTAGAAAAACAAGCAAAACAAGCAGATGAAAAATTAAGCTACTTCAATGAATTAAAAGACTCATTGAATCAATCTATCATTTTGGCTCAAGACACTGCGGACAAACTAAAAGAAAATGCTACAAAAGAATCTGATTTGGCTATTCAACAAGCTCAAGCACAATCGGAAGATATTTTAGCACATGCTAATAAAATGTCTGATGAATTAATTACAGGTTCAACAAACAAAGCAAATGAAATTTTAATGGAAGCAAGTGAACGTGCTCGTCAACTAGCCGTAGAAACGGATGATTTGAAGAAGAAAACACGTGTATTCCATAGAAACTTATCTGTCTTGTTAGAATCACAGTTACAAATTGTTAAGAGTGATGAATGGGATGAATTATTAAAACCGTTTGGAGCATATGTTGACAGTAGCCACCAAGCATTTAAAGAAGTGTTAGATGCAGTAGAAGCTGCTAATGGCGGTGACCCAACATCACCTGCAATTGAAGCTAAACCTGAATTTGGTGAGAAAAAAGAGATTGTGATACCTGAAGTAACAACAGAATCTGCAAAAACAAAAGATTTTAGTAAAACTGAAGAAAAAACGACAAGCAAAAAAAGCAGTCGACCAGAAAGAGCTAGTCGTAATCGTATAAAATAAGTGACGAAATAGAAAAGCTTCATGTATTCTATCAGTGAGTTGGGGATAGTGTGAACCTAATTAGACCATGTATGAAGAAAGATCCTTCGTTAAAAATGGAGAACTGAACAATTTAAGTAGGTTATTCCGGTTAAATACCGTTATCATGAGAGAGTATAGTCTTATTTAACGAGACTTAAAATATGGGTGGTAACACGAAAACTTCGTCCCTTTTCAGGGAGGAGTTTTTTTTTTATAAATAATATAAGTTAAAAGGAGATAAATGATGAAAACAAAAGAAACACTACACCTTGGTAAAACGGGATTTCCAATGCGTGGAAATTTACCTGTTCGTGAATTAGAATGGCAAAAAGAATGGGAAGACCATAAAATTTATGAAAAACGTCAAGAATTAAATGAAGGTAAGCCAACATTTGTCTTACATGATGGACCTCCTTATGCAAATGGTAATATCCATTTAGGCCATGCTTTAAATAAAATCAGTAAAGATATTATTGTACGTTCTAAATCCATGTCTGGATTCCGTTCTCCTTATGTACCTGGTTGGGATACTCATGGTTTACCAATTGAACAAGTATTAACAAATAAAGGTGTAAAACGTAAAGAAATGTCTCGTGCAGATTATTTAGAAAAATGTTCAGAGTACGCGATGTCTCAAGTTAACAAACAACGTGACGATTTTAAACGATTAGGTGTTGCAGGAGATTGGGATAGACCTTATGTTACCCTAACACCGGATTATGAAGCAGCTCAAATTAGAGTATTTGGAAAAATGGCAGACAAAGGTTATATCTATAAGGGATTAAAACCTATTTACTGGTCTCCATCAAGTGAATCTTCTTTAGCAGAAGCAGAAATTGAATACAAAGATGTTAAATCAGCTTCAATTTTTGTGGCATTTCCTGTGAATGACGGAAAAGGTAAATTAAGTGAAGATACTAATTTCGTTATTTGGACAACAACTCCATGGACATTACCTGCGAATATGGGGATTTCGGTTCATCCTGATTATGTATATGTAGTGATTGAAGCAGATGGAAAGAAATATGTTGTGGCTAAAGAATTACTTGAAACGGTATCTGAAACCATTGGGTGGGAAACTATTTCAGTACTTGAAGAGTTTAAAGGAACTGATTTAGAAGGAATGACAGCTCACCATCCATTTTATGACCGCGATTCAAAAGTGATTGTTGGAGACCATGTTACGTTAGATGCAGGTACAGGACTTGTTCATACTGCTCCAGGTCATGGTGAAGATGACTATATCGTTGGTAAGAAAAATGGGCTAGAAGTCCTATCTCCAGTAGATGGACGTGGTGTTTTCACAGAAGAAGCACCTGGATTTGAGGGCGTGTTCTATGATAAAGCAAATCCAATGGTAACAGACTTATTAAAAGAAAAAGGTCTACTATTGAAATTAGATTTCTTTACACATAGTTATCCACATGATTGGAGAACCAAGAAACCAGTTATCTACCGTGCAACGCCTCAATGGTTTGCATCAATTGATAAATTTAGAGACAATATTCTATCTGAAATTGAAAAAGTCGATTGGGTCATTCCTTGGGGGAGAACTCGTTTATATAACATGGTACGAGACCGTGGTGACTGGGTTATTTCTCGTCAACGTGCTTGGGGTGTACCATTGCCAATTTTTTATGCTGAAAATGGGGATGCCATTATTACGAATGAAATAATTGAACACATTGCAAACTTGTTTGCAGAACATGGTTCTAAAATTTGGTTTGAAAAAGAAGCGAAAGAATTATTACCAGAAGGATTTACCCATGCTGGAAGTCCTAATGGTGAATTTACAAAAGAAACAGATATCATGGATGTATGGTTTGACTCTGGGTCATCACATGAAGCAGTATTAAAAGCACGTGATTACCTATCTTTCCCAGCAGATTTATACTTAGAAGGCTCTGATCAATACCGTGGATGGTTTAACTCGAGTATTACAACGAGTGTGGCGATTAATGGGGTAGCCCCATATAAAGCTGTCTTGTCTCAAGGATTTACATTAGATCCTCAAGGTAGAAAACAAAGTAAATCTCTAGGAAATACAATCGAGCCAAACAAAGTTATTAACCAAATGGGTGCTGATATTTTACGTTTATGGGTATCAAGTGTGGATTATGAATCCGATGTACGTGTGGACATGAATACATTGAATCAGATTTCTGAAGTGTATCGTAAAATTCGTAATACAATGAGATTCTTATTAGCGAATACGTCTGATTTTGATGCTAAAACAGATAGAGTAGCCTATGAAGAGTTACGCTCTGTAGATAAATATATGATGATTCGATTGAATCAAGAGATTAAAACAATGAGAGAAAAAGGCTACAACAAGTATTCATTCTCTACAGTGTATAAGAGTCTAGTGAATTTCTGTACAACAGATTTGTCTGCTTTCTATTTAGATTTTGCCAAAGATGTTGTTTACATTGAAGCTGGGGATAGCCATGAACGACGTTGTATGCAAACAGTCTTTTATGACGTATTGGTGGCATTAACAAAACTAATGACGCCGATTTTACCTCATACAGCTGAAGAAATCTGGTCATTTTTACAAGAAGAAGAAGACTATGTCCAATTATCTGAATTACCAGGGTATACGGTATTTCCAGACCAAGATGATATTTTAGAGTTATGGTTGACGTTTATGTCATTTAGAGATAATGTCTTAAAAGCTTTGGAAGAGGCACGTAATGAGAAATTGATTGGTAAATCATTTGAAGCAAAAGTAACAGTATATCCAAGTCAACCAACAAAAGTGTTATTAGACGCATTGAATACCAATTTAGCACAAGTATTAATCGTATCTGATTTTGAGATAGCGACAACAGGCGCATCTGTTCCAGACAAAGCGATTAAATTTGATGATGTTGCTATTTTAGTGGAGCATGCAACTGGCGAAACGTGTCAACGTTGCCGTGCAATCAAAGAAGATGTTGGTAGTCATGATGGATTACCACATTTATGTGAACGATGTGCGACTATTGTTGAAGTGAATTATCCGGAAGCATTAACTGAAGGTTTGGAATAGAAAATAAGGAGATTGATTCTTATCCTAGGATAGGAATCAATCTTTTTTTATTTAGATGCATAGAAAAATTGTACGTTCTATTGATAAAAGCGATTCATTCTATTTGCCGCAGATTGTGCCATGTTATCAACAGGACATGAAAGAATTACATCAAATGAAAGAACAATCTAACGAAATAGTAGTAGGAAAATAATAAAATTAGAAAAATAACATAAGTGACTAATTAAGTTTTTTTAAAGGTTTTTATAACTATTTATTTAATAAAAGTTCTATAAAAAATATCTAGTAATTATTTTTTTGAGATAGTGTCTTATTTATCAAGTTGATTAAGTGGGAAAATGATTTTTCAAAAAAAGCACATATTGTAATTTATTTAGATGAAAGTATAATAAAGGTGTATTTATTAAACTAAAAGGGGATTAATATATGAAGAAAACGAAATTAACAACAGCCGCAACATTAGCCTTACTATCAGGTAGTGTAGTAGCACCAATTATAACTAATGCTACGTTATAGTAAAGCCAACGACGGAAATGGTATCTGAAACAGAGGAAAAAGATGCAGTAAAAGTTGAAGAAACAGAGAAAGTATCTGACACGATTACTAAAATGGAAATAACAGAAGAAAAAGTAGAATCTGAATCAGATACGCCCCAATTAGAGACAGTGAGTGGTGCTAATGTTGATGTTAATGAAGTATCTGACGAGACACTTGAAACGAGCAAAGCAAATGGGATAGAAGAAATAAATGATTTGGCTGAATATGGTTATTTAAGTAATGAAGAAATATCTGAATATATGTCAAGAATCAATCTTGCTACAACAGTATCTGACATTGATACAATTGTAATAGAAGCTAGTGAATACACGTTAAACAAATGTAAAGAGGTAAATAAAGCTAAAATTGATACATTGGTTGAGGAAGGTCAGATATCAGAACAGCAAGGTCAAACGTATAAAGCTGGAATTGAAGGACAGTCCACAATCGACAGTATTGAGCAGTATGTTGATTTAGTAAGTAGTCCTGAATTGGCACATGCTAAAGACGAGGCGAGAGAAAAGATAAGCAGTTTGTCAGATGATCTAACAGAAGATTCGATGGCTAGATATATGGCTGATATTGATAAAACATTTTCTCAAGAGGCGTTAGATAACATTATCAGAGATGCTGAAGAGGAAGCAGCAAACAATAACGTAAATGGGTTAAAAAAAGAAAAAGAAGCTGCGAAAAAAGAAATTGATGAACTTAAAGCAAATGGAAACTTGTCTAAAGATGAGCATAGAAATTATACGAATGATATCGATGCAGCTACAACGAGTGAACAACTTAATGTCATTTTAGATAGAGCAAATCAATCAGCAGAACAGGGACTTGAAAGAGCGAAAAAATCAGCGAAGGAAGACGTTGCTGAGTTAGCGCAAGAAGGATATTTAACTAAAAAAGAAGTAAAAACATATAACCATAAAA
The DNA here is from genome assembly GCA_052104115.1 of Vagococcus sp. Taxonomy (GTDB): domain Bacteria; phylum Bacillota; class Bacilli; order Lactobacillales; family Vagococcaceae; genus Vagococcus. The sequence goes on from JBQELZ010000005.1 coordinate 71,464, forward strand.
TTGAATCGGCTAAAACTGTTAATGAGGTAAATGAGATTGTAGTGGTATACAGCCAGCAAGCTGTACAAAATGCTAAAAAATCAGCGATAAAAGAGATTCATGCATTAAGAAAATCTGGAACGATTACTAAAAAGCAAGAATCAGAGTATATTTCTGAGATAAATGAAGCAACCACGCTGGATGAAATCAATCAAATTTTAGAAATAGCTCATACTAAAGATACTCATTTACTGGATATTGCGAAAGAATCTGCAAAGGAAGATATAAGTGAGTTAGTGGAATTAGGTTACTTATCAGAGACAGATGGAGAAGAATATATCACTAAGATAAATGCGGCAACAACCGTTAAAGACGTACAATCTATTGTGACAGAAGCAAGTGAAGCAGCTTTGGATAAAGTGAAATCAGATGCCATTCAAACTATTACAGAGTTATCAGAAAACGGTAATCTATCTAAGAGCGAAAAAATAGGTTATGAAAAATCAATTACAGCTTCAAAAAGTATTGATGAAGTACATCAATGGGTTGAACAAGCTCAAATAACTGCAAATGAACGATTAGAACGAGCAAAAACATCAGCAAAAGACGATTTAAAGGAGCTATCTGATGAAGGATATTTAACGAAAAAAGACGTTAAGACATTTAACCAACAAATAGGATCTGCAGAGACAGTGAATGATGTGAATCACATAGTAGAGATATTTAGTCAACAAGCTATTGATAATATGAAACAATCTGCCATATTAGACATTCAAGAATTAAGAAAATCGGGTAATTTAACGCAAAAACAAGAAGAAGACTTCATTGTAATGATTAATCATGCAACAAGTATTGATGAAGTGAATCAAATTTTAGCATTAGCTCATGAGAATGTAATGGATTTATTGGCAATAGCAAAAGAATCTGGTAAAGAAGATATCGCAGAGCTAGTAGAAGCTGGTCAATTATCGGCAACAGAAGGAGTAGAATTTGTTCATCGAATTGATGAGGCAACAACTGTTCAAGATGTGTATGATATTGTCATTGAAGCCAGTAAAGTAGCATTAGATAAGGTGAAATCAGATGCACTTCAAACAATTACAGAGTTAGAAGAAGTCGGGAATCTATCTAAGACAGAAAAAGCAACTTATGCAAAAGGTATCACTTCGTCAACAAGTATTGATGAAGTGAATCAATGGGTAGAACAAGCGCAAGAAACTGCTACACAACGTTTAGAAGTTGCGAAAGAATCAGCAAAAGAAGATATTGCTGAATTAGTAGATGAGGGATATCTATCAGCAAAAGAAGGATTAGAATATACGAATCACATCAATACAGCAACAACAGTTAAAGAAGTGCACAGTATTATAGCAGAAGCTAGTAAAATAGCTTTAGAGCAGGTAAAAACAAATGCCGTTCAACTCACTGCTGAATTAACTGAAACAGGTAATTTATCTAAAACAGAAAAGAGTAAATATGATGCATCAATCAACGCAGCAACGAGTATCGATGAAGTGAATCAATGGGTAGAGCAGGCGCAAGTAACTGCCACACAACGTTTAGAAGTTGCGAAAGAATCAGCAAAAGAAGATTTAACTGAATTATCAGATGCAGGGTATTTAACTAAAGAAGAAGCAAAAGTGTTTGATAAGAAAATTAATGATGCGGATACAGTCAATGATGTGACTGATATTGTATTAGAATTTAGTCAGCAAGCCTTAGAAAACGTAAGAAAAGAAGGCATATCAGAGATTAAGGAATTGAGACATGCAGGTAATCTGACCCAGAAGCAAGAAAAAGAGTTTATTGTGATGATTGATAACGCATCAAGCATTGATGAAATCCATCAAATTTTAGAAATGGCTCATGAAGGGGTCACAGACTTACTATCCATTGCCAAAGAATCAGCGAAAGAAGATATCTTAGAGTTAGTAGAAGAAGGATATTTATCAGAATCGATCGGAGCAGATTATATTCATCAAATTGATGAGGCAACGACTGTTCAGGACGTACATAATATTGTTATAGAAGCTAGTAAATTAGCCTTAGAAAATGTTAAAGTAGAGGGTATGAATACAATTAGTGAGCTTGCATCAACCGGCAATTTATCAAAAACAGAAAAAACAAAATACGAGAAAGAAATCACAAATTCTAAAAGTATTGATGAGATAATTCAATGGGTAGATCGGGCACAAGAAGATGCAGTTCTAGGGTTACAAAGAGCTAAAGATTCTGCTAATGAAGATATTGCAGAATTGGAAGAAGCAGGATACTTACTAGAAGTTGCAAACAGACAAATGGATTCTTTAACATCGATAGACTACTATCAACGAATTGAAGCTGCTACGACAGTTAATGATGTTAACGACATCGTTAAAGAAGCAAGTGAATTTGCACTAAGTAATGTAAAAGCCGCTGCTAGTGTAGAAATTAAAGAGCTGTCATTAACATCAGATGATAGAGTGTATTTCTTAGGTATGATTGACGAGGCTAAGAGTATTGACGCAGTAGAGCAAATTTTAGAGATGGCTAGAAACAGTATAATAGATATAGAAACACCAGAAACACCAGAAACACCAGAAACACCAGAAACACCAGAAACACCA
>JBQELZ010000005.1:74148-122111 GCA_052104115.1 Vagococcus sp.
AGAAACACCAGAAACACCAGAAACACCAGAAACACCAGAAACACCAGAAACACCAACTGATAATGTCACTAAGCCTTCAAAAGGAACAAAAGTATCTAATGAAGAGAAGAATACAGAAAAATTACATGCTAAAGCATTGCCTCACACAGGTGAAAAAATAGCGAAGGGATTTATATTTGGTGGTCTTGCAACAATGATGTCAAGCACATGGCTTTTAATAAAACGAAACAAATAAGCAAATAAAAAACAGACAAGAATCATACCTTGTCTGTTTTTTTATTTAGTTCAATTTACCATGTTCTTTATACCAGTTATCAGGATTCCATATCCATTTACGACCGTCTTTTTCAAGTAAGTCAAATGCAGATTTAGGCCCCATTGATCCACCTTCATAATTGGGAATATCAAAGGTGTCATTGTCCCAAGCTTGTCTTATAACGTCTACTATTTTCCAAGAACTTGCAACCTCATCCCAATGAGTGAAGTTGGTAGCATCACCGTTTAGGCAATCTAATAATAGTTTTTCATAAGCTTCTGGACTATTTTCAACATTTTCGGCAGAATGGCGGTAATCTAATTTGACTGGGTCTATATTAAAACCAGTTCCAATTTCTTTTCCATTTAGAGTTAAAGAAAAGCCTTCTGTTGGTTGAATATAAATGGTTAAAATATTTTCAGGTATATCGTCAGTATTTTTAGCATCTTCATTTGGTTGTCTAAAAATATTAATTGGTGTAGATTTGAAGACAATATTAATTCGTGTTCCTTTTTCTGTTAGGCGTTTACCTGTACGTACATAGAAGGGAACACCTGCCCAGCGGAAATTGTCAATCATAAATTTTCCTGCGACAAAGGTTTCAGTTTTAGAAGTCTCATCAACACCTGGCTCATCTCTATAACCAGCAAATGTGGTACCATCTAATGCTCCAAGGCCATACTGTCCACGTACAAAGACATTTTTCACCTCATCTTGATTATAAACACGAATGGATTTCAAGGCATTAATTTTTTCAGTACGAATGGCCTCATCTGAAAAAATAGTAGGTGGCTCCATTGCTAACAAGGCGACAACTTGTAGAATATGATTTTGAACCATATCTTTTAGGGCACCACTCTTATCATAATAGCCACCGCGTTCTTCTACTCCAATGGATTCAGCTAAAGTAATTTGTATGTTATCAATGTATTTGTGATTCCATAGTGATTCAAAAATATTATTACCAAACCGAATAGCTGAAATGTTTTGAATCATTTCTTTACCTAAATAATGATCAATACGAAAAATTTGTTCTTCATTAAATACAGCAATTTCTTCATTTAATTGTTTGGCTGAGGCATAATCTGTACCAAAAGGTTTCTCAATAATTAAGCGATTGAATCCATGATCAGTCATAATATTCTCTGACTTGATATGTTTTGAGATAGTACCAAAGAAATTTGGAGCCATTGCAAGATAGAACAAACGGTTTCCTTCTAAGCCATATTTGGTATCTAATTCACTTGCCAATTTTTCTAGCACTTTGTATTCTTCTGTATCCGTCACATTATGGGATTGATAATAAAAATGCGCAGTGAATTCATTTAATTCACTGTCAGTTGGGTTTAAACTCATGATAGAATCAGAAACAACTTCTCTAAAGTGACTATCAGACCACTCACGACGAGCAGTTCCAATGACAGCAAAGTGTTTGTTAATATTCCCTTTTCGGAATAAGCGGAATAATGATGGGTAAAGTTTACGTTTTGCTAAATCTCCTGTACCTCCAAAAATAATGAACAGGGCTTTATTTTCTTCTGTCATAATACAGCCTACTTTCTTCACAATAATAAATCAGGTCTAAACCTATTTCTTTATATTTTACTTGTAAAAAAAGGACAAAGCAATTATTTAAGATAAAATGCTTAAATTTAGTTTTCTTTTATGCCTTGTTAGTCTTATGATATACTTAAAAAAAATTGAGGTGACAATTATGGCAAAAAAATTTACTGAGATTCATGACATTCCATATTACAAATGTGATACAACTGGTACATTAAGGATTCCTACGTTACTAAAAATGGTGATAAAAACATCTGCTAGTCAGAGTGATTCTTTAGGAGTTAGTAATGAATTCGTGGCAACATTTGGGTTAACATGGATTATTATTCAGCATGATATGGTTATTACGCGATTGCCCAAAATTGGGGAACGAGTAAGTGTGACAACAGAGGCGGAAAGTTACAATAAATATTTTTGTTATCGTCGTTTTTGGGTTCATGATGAAGCTGGGAATGAGTGTGCCTCTATTGAGTCTACATTTTCATTAATGGATATGAAAGAAAGAAAAATGGGAAGTGTAAAAGAGGATGTCATTGCTCCCTTTGAATCAGAAAAAATAAAAAAAATTAAACGAAATGAAAAAATTATGCCAGTGACAGACAATCGATTACATACTCAGTATGCTGTGCGGTTTTTGGATATTGACCGCAATAAACATGTTAATAATTCAGTGTATTTAGAATGGATGATGGATGTTTTAGGATATGATTATTTAGTTTCTCATACCCCAAAAAAAATCAGCATAAAGTTTAATAAAGAGGTAAGATATGGGAATGATGTGTCTAGTATATGGCAATTTGATGATGACATGAGTGGTCTTTCAAAACATACGATTCAATCAAATGGTGATAATTGTGCAGAAGCGAATATATTATGGGAAGAATAAAAGGAAATGTCCTTTTATTCTTTTTTTATGGGATGATATTTGCAATAAATGCCAAAGTCATGCACAATTATATAAAGATATATGATTTTTAAAAGGAGATGACGGCATGATAGAATTTCAAAACGTATCTAAAATTTATAAAGGAAACAAAAAAGCTGTGTCAGATGTATCCTTAACGTTTGATGATGGTGAGTTTATTTGTTTTATCGGAACGAGTGGAAGTGGAAAAACCACGGCTATGAGAATGATTAATCGAATGATTGAGCCAACAAGCGGGAAAATATTAATTGATGGCAAAGATATTATGGAGCAAAATCCTGTTGAGCTCAGGCGTCAAATAGGTTATGTGATTCAAAATATAGGGTTATTACCACATATGACGATTCGAGAAAATATTGCACTCGTGCCCAAATTACTGAAATGGCCTGAGGAAGAACGCGATGAAATAGCCGAACGAATGATTCGATTGGTTGAACTGCCAGAAGACATGTTGGATAGATACCCTAATGAATTATCTGGAGGGCAACAACAACGAATTGGAGTAGTGAGAGCTCTTGCAGCAGACCAAAGTATTGTTTTGATGGATGAGCCTTTTGGTGCATTGGACCCAATTACACGTGATTCGCTACAGGATTTTGTGAAGGAATTGCAAGAAGAGATGGGCAAGACCATCATTTTTGTGACACATGATATGGATGAAGCGTTGAAATTAGCGACTAAAATTGTCATCATGAGTTATGGAAAAGTGGTTCAATGTGACACACCAGAAAATATATTGCGAAATCCAGCCGATGATTTTGTTAAAGAATTGATTGGAGAAGAACGATTAATTCACAGTCAACAGGATTATATCACTGTAGGAGAAGTAGTCACACAACACGCTGTTTCTATAACACCTGAGAAATCCTTATCAGAATCGATTCGTCTAATGAGAGAAAAGCGAGTGGATACCTTATTGGTAGTTGATGGACGAGGCATATTGAAAGGATTTATCGATGTGGAAATGATCAATGATAAGCGTGGAATCGCAACAAGTGTTGGTGATATCATGAATTCAAATGTCTTTTTCATTAAGAGCTCAGCATTACTTCGTGATGCAGTACAACGCATTTTAAAACGAGGACTTAAGTACGTTCCAGTAGTTGACGAGCATCGTAAGTTAATTGGGATTATTACACGATCTTCTTTAGTAGATATGGTCTATGAAACAATTTGGGGAGAAGAGGACGCTATATCTGCGATATCTAGCGATGATACATCAGCAACAACTCGTCCAATGACAGAACAGGAGGGTCACTAATGAACACATTCTTGTTAGAAAATGGAAATGAAGTGGTTGTAAAAACTATTGAACATTTGTATATTTCAGCTATCGCTCTTGTACTAGGTATTATTGTAGCAGTCCCTCTAGGTATAGCTTTAACCCGGACGAAAAAAACAGCTAATATTGTGATAGGTTTGGCAAGTTTACTACAAACGATTCCATCTCTTGCCTTGTTGACTATGTTTATCCCGCTAATGGGTGTTGGGAAAAAAACTGCGATTGTGGCATTGTTTATTTATTCCTTATTGCCAATTTTGAGAAATACTTATTTGGGTGTAAATGGTGTAGATAAAAATTTAGTGGATGCCGCAAAAGGAATGGGCATGACAAATATGGAACAAATTATTCAGGTAGAAATACCTTTATCGATACCAACAATCATGCGAGGAATTCGGTTAGCAGCTGTTTATGTTATTGCATGGGCGACACTTGCTTCATACATAGGTGGTGGCGGTCTAGGTGATTTAATATTTGGTGGTTTAAACTTGTACAAGCCAGAGTTAATCATAGGGGGAACCGTTCCTGTTATTATCTTAGCCTTGTTGAGTGACTTTTTATTGGGATTATTAGAGAAAAAATTGTCACCTGTACACGAAGGGGAGGCTTAAAAAATGAGAAAGAAAAAACGTCTATTGCTGCTAGTGTCTATGAGTCTCCTGACCTTGCTTAGTGCTTGTAGTTTTCCAGGACTGGGTGCGTCTAGTAAACGTGGAGATACAATAGCGATTGGCTCTGTTGCAACAAGTGAAAATCAGATTTTAGCTAATATGGTCAAAGGGATGATTGAACACTATACAGATAATAAAGTAACGTTGATTAACAATCTTGGAACAAGTACGGTGGTTCATAACGCTATGATGAATGAGGACATTAATATTTCTGCTGGGAGATATACAGGAACTGATTTAAGTGGCACATTAGAATTACCACCAGAAAAAGATCCTAAAAAGGCATTCGATATTGTGACGAAAGAGTTTGCCACACGTTATCAACAGACATGGTTTCCTTCTTATGGCTTTGCCAATACGTACGCTTTTATGGTATCTAAGCAAACCGCTGAAACGTACAATTTGAAAAAAATTAGTGATTTAAAAGACGTTGCAGGTGACTTAACAGCAGGTGTGGATACATCATGGATGAAACGAGATGGCGATGGGTATAAAGCGTTCTCTGATGCGTACGATGTTGACTTTAAAAAAGTGTATCCCATGCAAATAGGCTTAGTCTATGATGCAGTATCTGCTGGCAAGATGGATGTGGTCTTGGGGTACTCTACAGATGGTCGTATAGCAAGCTATGATTTGGTCGTATTAGAAGACGATTTACACTTTTTCCCACCGTATGATTGCAGTATTGTGGTGAGCGATGAGTTGTTAAAAAAATACCCAGAATTAGAAAGTATATTAATGAAGCTAACAGGTCAAATCGATACCGAAACCATGCAACAATTAAATTATAAAGCTGATAATGACTTACTTGAACCAGAAAATGTGGCTAAGCAATTTTTAAGAGAACACGACTTTTTTGAAGAGGAGGCTAACTAATGGAAAATATGAATGTGATCGAACAATTTTTCTACTATTTACAACAAAATAGTGGATACGTGTTAACACAGTTTATTCGTCATTTTTTAATCTCTCTTTATGGAGTATTGTTTGCAGCAATTGTGGGGATTCCTATTGGTATTATGATTTCTAGGCGTAAAAAGATGGCAGATTGGGTGATTGGTATGGCGAACGTTATCCAAACAGTTCCATCATTGGCCATGGTATCCATGTTAATGTTAGCATTTGGATTAGGTGTCAATACCGTTATAGTAACCGTTTTTCTCTACTCTTTGTTGCCAATTATTTCAAATACTTATACAGGGATGATTCAAGTAGATGCAGATATACTCGATGCTGGCAAAGGAATGGGCATGACCAAAATTCAACGTTTGTATATGATTGAACTTCCGTTGTCTATATCTGTAGTGATGGCGGGGATTAGAAATGCTCTCGTTGTGGCAATTGGTATTACAGCAATTGGTTCGTTTGTTGGAGCTGGTGGTTTAGGTGATATTATTATTAGAGGAACCAACGCAACAGACGGGACAGCGATAATTCTTGTAGGGGCATTACCAACTGCTCTAATGGCGATAGTGACGGATTGGTTACTAGGATTAGTCGAAAAACAATTTGATCCAAGCGCCAAGATTGCAAAAGGACAGAAATCAAAATCAGCTAAAGCTTAATTTTTATATATAACTCATAAAAGACCTTGCATTTTTTTTAAAGTCGGTGTAACTTTAAAAAAACGAATGCAAGGTTTTTATAGTGAGTAATTGGGAGGTTAAGGGATGAAATATTATAATAAATCAACTAAGTTAGATTATGTTAGTTACGACGTGAGGGGCCCCGTTTTAGAAGAAGCAGAAAAAATGGCTGCTAGAGGTATTGATGTCTTGAAGCTAAATACTGGAAATCCAGCAGCATTTGGCTTTAAAGCACCAAATGAAATTATTAATGATTTAATTACAAACGCGAGAGACTCAGAGGGCTATTCAGATTCTAAGGGCATTTTTTCAGCAAGAAAGGCCATTCAGCAGTATTGTCAGTTAAAAGGATTTCCAAATGTTGGGATAGATGATATCTACACGGGAAATGGTGTGAGTGAGTTAATTACCATGTCAATGCAAGGATTGATTGATAATGGTGATGAGGTGCTGATTCCTATGCCAGATTATCCCCTTTGGACGGCAGCTGTAACATTATCAGGTGGTAGAGCAGTTCACTATGTGTGTGATGAAGAAGCAGACTGGTTTCCAGATATAGATGATATTAGAAGCAAGATAACAGGTAGAACCAAAGCGATTGTTTTAATTAATCCCAATAATCCAACTGGAGCCCTTTATTCTAAAGAATTGCTAGAGGAACTCGTTCAAGTCGCTCGTGAACATCAACTGATTATTTATTCTGATGAAATTTATGATCGACTAGTTATGGATGGACTGGAGCATATTTCTATTGCTACATTGGCTCCAGACTTATGTGTTGTGACATTTAACGGATTGTCAAAATCTCATCGTGTCGCAGGGTTTAGATGTGGTTGGATGGTAATCAGCGGAGAGAAAAAATATGTCAAAGGCTATATTGAAGGACTAAACATGCTATCTTCCATGAGGCTATGTTCCAACGTATTGTCACAGCAAATCATTCAAACAGCATTGGGAGGACATCAGAGTGTAGATGAGTTATTGCTTCCAGGTGGACGTATCTATGAGCAACGTGAGTTTATAACTGATGCGTTGAATGAAATTCCAGGTATAACGGTGAAAAAACCAAAAGCAGCCTTTTATATTTTCCCGAAAATAGACACGAAAAAGTTCAATATTACGAATGATGAACAATTCGTATTGGATTTCTTACATGAGCAACATGTGTTGCTCGTTCATGGTGGTGGCTTTCATATGCCAGAACCTGATCATTTTAGAATAGTGTATCTACCTAAAAAAGAAGACTTAAAAGTGACAACAAATAAAATGGCAGAATTTTTATCGACTTATCGCCAAAAATAAAAGAAATCATCTCTAAAAGAGATGATTTCTTTGTTATACATTGTTTATAGGGTTACAGACTTTTTTGCTAATAATGATACGTCCCATATACTTTTCTTTTAATTCAAAGTTAGGATTTGTAACATTGATTAAGAATGAGTTTTCGTACTCTTTTTCAATAGTGCCTTCAAACTCACTTCCTTGCCAATCAAAATGAACTTTACTATCTGGTTTCATGGTCCCACGCTCCTAATGATTAATAAATAATGATAAATAACAAGGTATATCTATTAATAATGGAATAAGTATAACATATTATACAATGAAAGTGCATACTAATTAATAAAATAAATCATAAAAAATGCGAAACTATTATGTGAAATTGTATAGGCCAATTATTGACTAAAAAAGAAATTAGTGCTAATTTAAAAGTAACTTAAATAGAAAGAAGTTATGACAATGAAAACATTAGTTTATGCAGACAAATTCTTTTTAACAAGCGGTGCAGAAGGTCCAGGCTATTTGGATATCACTAACGGCATATTTGGCTCAATCAGTACTGAAAAACCTGATGGAGAGGTTACGATTGTGGATTGTACAGGAAAATGGATAGCACCAGGCCTTGTTGACACACATATTCATGGCTATATGAATCATGATGTCATGGATAATGATGCGAATGGTATTAAAGCCATGTCAGAAGGATTATTATCATGTGGGGTGACGTCATTTTTACCGACGACATTAACATCTAGTCGCGACCAATTGACTAAAGTAGCTAAGACAATTGGTGAGGTGTATCAAGAGGTAGAAGGCGCAAAAATTCAGGGGATTTATTTTGAAGGACCATTCTTTACAGAAGAATACAAAGGCGCTCAAAATCCAGGCTACTTCTCTGATCCGGATTTAGAGGTATTTAATGAGTGGCAAGAAGCATCAGGCAACTTAATCAAAAAAATTGCCTTGGCTCCAGAGAGAAAAGGGGCCGCAGATTTTGTCAAACATATTACTGACCAAGGAGTGGTGGTAGCGCTTGGTCATAGCAATGCGACGTTAGCAGAGGCTAAAGAGGTTGTAGAATCAGGGGCTAGTGTATTTGTACATGCGTTTAACGGGATGCGTGGATTAAATCATCGAGAACCGGGAATGGTTGGAGCTGCGATGTCCTTAAAACATGTTTTTTCAGAATTAATTTGTGATGGGCACCATGTTCATCCTACAGCAGCTAATATATTGATGGAAGAAACAGGTCATGATCATGTGGCGTTGATTACAGATTGTATGATGGCTGGGGGCATGCCAGATGGGGATTATATGTTAGGCGAGTTTCCAGTTGTGGTAAAAGATGGGACAGCTCGTATGAAAGAAGGCAATCTTGCTGGTAGTATATTGAAATTAAAAGAAGCTGTAAAAAATGTGGTTGAATGGGGAATAGCAACACCAGAAGAAGCGATTATGATGGCAACCTATGTGCCTGCTGTAAGTTGTAAGATGGATGATGTGTGTGGAATCATCACAAAAGGCAGAGAAGCAGATTTTATCGTGTTATCGAAAGACTTGGATTTAGAAGCGACATATCTAGACGGCGTGTGTCGTTATCAAGTACAATAGAAGACAATTGGAGCAATGGACACCTGTTCCGTTGCTCTTTTCAGTATTTAAGGAGGATGTAATATGTTAAAAGAGAGATTAGATCAAGTATTATCTGAAATGAACAAACGAAATATGCCACAATTGCTGGTATCAGATCCAACGACTATGTTTTATTTAACAGGTCAGACATTTGAACCTGGAGAGCGATTATTTGTGATGATTTTAAAAAGTGATGGCAATCATGTAGCAGTTATCAATCGTTTGTTCCCGGTGACAGAAAATCAAATTGGGATGAAGGTTGTCCATGTGGATGATGTAGATGATGGTATGGGAATGGGCAAATTAGTCGACCAATTAGAGACAGATCAGTTAATTGCGGTTGACAAAAATTGGGCCGCTCATTTTGTGTTGGATTTAATGACACGTGTTGGAAAAGATGTGTCTCATTTTGGGTTAAGTTCAGATATTACAGATGATGTGAGAGCTATAAAATCAGAGATAGAAATTGAAAAAATGCGTCTAGCGTCAAAAGATAACGATAAAGCAGTAGGAAAACTAGCAGATTTAATTCCAGAAACATTATCTGAATTAGAGATGACGAAAAAACTAGCAGTGATATACGATGAATTAGGTAACTCTGGCTTTTCTTTTGATCCGATTGTCGCATACGGGGCAAATGGAGCGGACCCACATCATCTGAATGACGATTCTCTTGTTAAAGAGGGAGATAGTATCATTATTGATATTGGTGGCGTGAAAGATGGTTACTGCTCTGATATGACACGTACCTTTTTCTATAAATCTGTATCAGATAAAAGCAGAGAGGTTTACGAAACAGTTTTGGAAGCAAATAATCGAGCGATTGCAATGGTTAAGCCGGGTGTTACATTTAGTGAGATTGATGCTGCTGCTAGAGATTATATTACTGAAAAAGGATACGGGGAATACTTTACTCATCGAACAGGACATTTCATCGGAATAGAGTGTCATGAAGCTGGAGACGTTTCTGGGGCCAACCATAATGTGGTAAAACCAGGGATGATTTTTTCAATAGAACCTGGAATCTATATACCTGGTGAAGTAGGTGTTAGGATAGAAGATTTGGTTGTAGCTACAGAAGATGGATGTGAAAATTTAAATCATTATCCAAAAGAATTAACGATTTTAGGATAAGTCCAAAAAGCCAGTCACTATGTGATTGGCTTTTTTTATTTAAAAACGATATTGTATTTTTAAACACGAATGACCGATTAGTAACTTGTTAGAAAGTGTGGTATATCAAGTGTTTCATTTAATGTAAGTATTATCTTATTAGAAATAATTCGTTTTTATCGCCTCTTTTTCAGTGACTGTTTACGATAGAACAGGAGCAAAGAAAAGGAGGAAAAGGGGAATAGGATGAAATTAGTAAAAATGAAAAGGAATCTCGTCATCTGTTTAGGATTACTTTTATTGGTGACACCGGTTCAAAGAGTAGAAGCACAAGATAACGAGACGACTGTTATAGAAACGAATTCAAGCACTGTATTTGATGTGGAAACATTTGATTACACACATGAGCAAGCGTTAGAACTTGCTGCATTGGTGAGAGATAAGAAAGTCACTAGTGAAGAGTTAGTAAAAGAGGCTATCGCTCATGTAAATAAAGAAAACCCATCTCTCAACGCTGTTATTACGATGCGGGAAGAAGAGGCGTTAGAAGAAGCGAGACAATTGGTAGATACTGGTCAGCCTTTTTTAGGAGTTCCACTATTAATTAAAGGGCTGGGACAACCTATTAAAGGTGGAACGAATACAAATGGACTTGATTTTTTACGCGATAAGACATCGAGTTTTACGGGAGCTTTTGTTAAAGCGTTACAAGAAGCAGGATTTATTGTAATCGGACAAACAAATTATCCGCAATTGGGATTGACCAATATTACGGATTCTACTTTATATGGACCAACTGGGAGCCCGTGGAATCCTAACTATCAAGCAGGAGGCTCATCAGGTGGTGCTGGTGCAAGCGTGGCCTCAGGAATGGTTCCAATCGCTTCAGGTAGTGATGCAGGAGGGTCCATTAGGATTCCAGCATCCTGGAACGGTGTGATTGGCTTGAAACCATCACGTGGGGCGATAAAGGGCAGCGGTAATTCTGAAAAAAATCAAGTGGTACATTTTGCCAATACGTCGTCTATGGCAGACACAGAAGCATTGCTAGATGTTTTGAAGCAACCCGGTGCTGAATTTCATACACCAGTAGTAGAAGGTACTCGCATTGCCTACTCCACGAAATCTCCTGTTGGCACACCTGTGAGTGAAGATGCTATTCATGCTATTGAATCCAGTGTGGCCTTTTTGAGAGAAAAAGGATTTACAGTAGATGAGGTAGATACCCGGGTGGATGGGGTGATGTTAATGAAACAGTACTATACAATTGGAGCAGGTTCTGGTTCTTTAGCTGGTTTTTTAGCGCAGCAAGCTCTAAAAAGGCCAATGGAAATCGGAGATGTTGATTTACTAACCTGGACCTTGTATCAAACTGGGAAAGTCACCACTAAAGAAGAAGTAGAGGCAGCTTGGACATTTAATCATCAAGCTGCGCAAACAATGGCAGAGTTTCATGAGACATACCCAATTTATTTAACGCCTACAACAGCATATACAGCTCCTAGTATTGGTCAAAAATTAGTGAGCGATGCGTATGAGGAAAAGATGCGACACATGGATGACATGACGCCAGAAGAAAGAAAGCAATTGATTTACGATCAATGGTTGGAATCTTTAACGTTAACTCCATTTACTCAGCAAGCAAATTTAACAGGAGAACCTGCTATTAGTTTACCCACCTATGTGTCAAAGGAAGGACTTCCTTTAGGCATTCAGTTAAATGCGAAACGAGGCGATGATTATCTGTTAATTGAATTTGGTAAGTTATTTGAAGAAGGAAACCAGTTGAAACGATTAATAGATGTAACAGATACAGGACAGACAGAAAATAGCGCTAGTAGTGATGAAAAAGTAGAGTCCTCGACAATTGACTCAATAATCAGTGGTACAACAGAGACGAGTGAATTAGGCTCAACAGATAGCGCAACTGCCCCGATAGGCAAGCCGTCAAGTGATTCAACCATAATAGGTGAGACTAGTACAGGCCAAGTATCATCGTCAACAACAGATTCAGGTGGTATAAAGCTTGATAAACAAAACAAAGAAAAAACTGGGAAGTGGTTGCCCAAGTTGAATGAACAAAGTGCACCACTAGGGATAGGAGTTGGAGTAACTCTTATTGGATGTGTATTTATATTAAGTCGTAGAAAACGATAAAAAAGTGCTAGATGTTTTTTTAAGACATCTAGCACTTTTTTTTATTGGGCTAAGATACGAGATGGATTAGCTCCAGTTGTATAGGCGGTTAAGAATGCCCAAATAGACTGGTTAAACATCTCAGAATCCTCTTTATAGAGATGATAAGGAATCACAAGTACTGTATCTGATGTGGCCAATAGATAGTCATTGTCTATTGTTTGTGCAACAAGGGTATAAGTAATAAGCTCTTCTTTTGTCCAAACGGAATCATCTGCCAAAAAATCTAAATTTTGATAAAAAGTTTTTGTTTGATCGTCTAAATTAAAGAGTAAATACCCATTTAAATCAGAAATACCAGCCTGTTTTAGCGTGTGTAAGAAATCGGTTGGTGAATCACTTGATACAGATTGTTTTAGGAACTCAAAATCGATAGATGTCATCCTGACCACTCCTTATTTTTTATTTTCAATTGTGACATTAAAATTAATGGTAGACGTGCCAAGAGTCTGCCCCTCCATATGGACAGCAACAGGCATTGGTTCATTGCCGTCATAAACAGGCGCTACTCGGTAACGAATTGTTTCTCCATTATCGGCTGCTTTTCGTACCATGTTTTCGTATTTTGTCATGTACGGCGTGTTAACTGGATTTTGGTACAAGGTGACTAGATTTCTAGGATCATCTCCACTTCCACCCATTTGACGTCCGATTAAATGCCCCCTTGAATGGTTATGGGGGTCGAGTCCTGAAATAAAGCCTGGTGGTTTAATCTCTTGTTTGGCAGAGGTACCGGTATTCACCATCTCTTTTTTTATCAGGGCCTCTGCTGTTGTTGGTCTGTTTTGTTTATCGTAATCACCATACGTAATCCATCCTTTTTTTGAGTCCTTTAGTTCAGATTTTGTAAAAGTAGCGTTTCCGTGTTCAATAGGACCTGGATTATCTCCTGTTTGACTAGTCGTTTTTGACGTAGGTGCCGATGTTTGTGTTGTGTCGTGTATACCAAAAAAATGTTGAATGTCTGATGGTATCTGAAACCCCATAAAACCTAATGCTAAGATAACGATTAGTCCAATTAACATAAAGGTTGGACTAAAGGTGTGTGTAGTCTTTTTTTTATTTGCCATAATATCCCCCTCAATGATCGCCTTCATTATACGAAAAAAAAGCAAAAAGAACAAGAGTTCGATTTGTCCTTATCGATAGGGTAAGATTAGAATTTATTGAGTGATTTGTTATAATAGATGAAACAACTAAAAAAGAGGTGTCGCAATGAGCTATGTAGAGGTAAAAAACGTATATAAACGCTATCAAATGGGAGATACAGTGATTGTTGCAAACAATGATATTTCGTTCACGATAGAAGAAGGAGAGTTTGTTGTGATATTGGGACCAAGTGGAGCTGGAAAATCCACGGTACTAAACATATTAGGTGGTATGGATAGCTGTGATGAAGGTAAAATTATTGTAGATAAAACGGACATTGCCACTTTCAGTGCTAAAGAATTAACTACTTATAGGAGATTGGATGTTGGATTTGTCTTTCAATTTTATAATTTAGTGCCGAATTTAACGGCACGAGAAAATGTAGAGCTAGCTTCTCAAGTAGCACCTAACGCATTGGACGTGGATGACGTATTATCTCTGGTTCAATTGGATCATCGAAAACAAAATTTTCCAGCGCAACTATCTGGTGGAGAGCAACAGCGTGTGGCCATTGCCAGAGCGTTGGCAAAAAATCCTAAATTACTGTTGTGTGATGAGCCAACGGGTGCTTTAGATTTTGAAACAGGTAAACAAATCTTGACGATACTAAATGATACATGTCAAACATACAATACTACAGTGATTGTGATCACTCATAATTCAGAGATTGCTAAAATGGCAGATAGAGTGATTCGTATTAACGATGCTGAAGTAAGAAGCATTAAGACAAACAGTCATCCAGTACCAGTGGCAGATATTGTATGGTAGGAAGGGGAAGTCAATGAGAAAGAAAGCATTAAGACAGTCTATATTTAGAGAGATTCGTCAATCTAAAGCTCGGTTTTTCTCGATTTTACTCATTATTTTGTTAGGTGTTTGTTTTTATGCAGGAATTAAGGCGACAGGTCCTGATATGATTCACACAGCGGATGCCTACTATAACGAGAATCGATTAATGGATGCTAAAATTATGTCACCTATAGGATTAGAGGAAGAAGACCTAGATTTAATTAAAGAAACAAAGGAAGTCTCTCAAGCAGAAGGCGGATATACAATAGATGTCAGTGAAGCAAATGAAAATCAAGTCGTCCGTTTGATGTCTTATGACATGGAGAAGTCGAATGCTTTGAATCAACCACGAATTGAAACAGGAAGATTGCCTCAAAAAGTTGATGAGATTGCACTAGATAATAGAAGTTATGAATTAGAAAAATATAAGATTGGTGATACGATTACGTTTAAGCCCCGAGATAAAGAACATCTGACGACCACAACCTATCGTGTGGTAGGTTTTATCAATAGCCCATTGTATATTGACCGTGTGTCTCGTGGAAATACGACAATTGGAAAAGGTTCTGTTGATTTTTTTGGTCTGATACCTAAAGAAAATATGACATTAGATGTCTACACAGATATTTATGTGATATTTAAAGGCACTGTAGGGAAAACAAGTTATAGTTCTGACTATAAAAAAGCAGTCGAACAGGGGAATCACTCTTTAGAAACAGCATTAGCTGATAGACCTCAAAAACGTGTGAATCAGTTGAAATCAGATGGCTATAAAAAAATAGAAGATGGGAAACAGCAATTAGCAACTGCATCACGTCAATTAACAGAGGGGACAGAGCGCTTAGAGAGCGCGAAAGCCCAACTAGCTGATCAACAAATTCAGGTATCTTTGTCGGAGAAGATGGGACAAGTGATGCCCTCAGAACAACTGTCAGAGTTACAACAAGCAGAGAATAAATTAAACTTACAAGAAGCTAAATTAAACAAAGAACGAAAGATATTAACGGATAAACAGGCCCAATTAGTAACGAAGGAACAGGAACTAACTGAACTAGAGCGTCCTGAATACGTGTTTATGACACGAGACAACCAGCCATCCTATTCGGAATATGAGGATAATGCAGATAGAATTTCGTCTATTGCAACTGTCTTTCCTGTGTTCTTTTTTATGATAGCCGCTTTGATTTGTTTAACGACAATGACGCGTATGGTGGACGAAAAAAGAGGCGAAATAGGAACGTTAAAAGCGTTAGGTTATAGCAATTGGGAGATTTCTCAGAAATTTATTGTCTACGCGACATTGGCAAGTTTAATTGGAAGTGGAATGGGCTTAGTCATCGGCTTCTATCTGTTTCCAACAGTGATTTTTAACGCATATGGAAGCATGTATAATCTTCCATCTGTTATCATCACCTATTACTTAAACTATTCTATTCAGTCGGTTGTGGTCGCTTTACTGTGTACGTTACTATCCTCCCTTATTGTTTTAAGGGTTGATTTATTAAGTACGCCAGCTGTTTTGATGCGTCCTAAGGCACCAAAACCAGGTAAGAGGATTTGGTTAGAACGATTGCCACATATTTGGAAGAGATTAAATTTCAATCAAAAAGTAACAGCTAGAAATCTGTTTAGATACAAGCAACGTATGCTCATGACAGTTTTAGGAATCGCTGGCTGTATGGCCATGATTATTACAGGATTTGGTTTGAAAGATTCCATTGGGGATATTGTAGACATCCAGTTTTCTAGAATTTGGCATTATGATGCGACAGTGACATACAATCCAGATGCGACGCTGGATGAATCAAAGCAATACGCAACAGAAAAAGAGAACATAAAGGCATTGGACCAACAGTTACTAGTGTCTCAAAAAAAGGTAGAAGTTAGTAAAAAAGGTTACTCGGAACAGGATGTAATTATTGATACACCCAAAGACGTGACCTCCTTGCCTCAATTTATCACCTTTGCAGATAGGCAAACGAAGGACACTTTTACATTAGACGATAAAGGTGTCATCATCAATGAAAAATTATCTAACTTGTTTGATGTATCAATTGGAGATAAATTAGATATAACTGATGGGGATGATAAAACCTATCAAGTCACCGTTCGTCACATTGCGGAAAACTATGCGATGCATTTTATGTACATGACACCAGCCTATTACGACAAAGTTTTTTCAGAGACTCCTACTTACCAGGTCGAATTATTAACCGTTAATACCTCCTTATCCTCTAAACAAGAAGAAACACTAGCTGAAACGTTAATGGATACTAAAAAAGCGATAAATGTGACGTTTACCAGTCAAATTGGCAAAGCAATGGATGATACAATGGGGAGTCTAAACATTGTGGTATGGGTATTGATTGTTTCTGCTGCCATGCTCGCGTTTATTGTGTTGTATAATTTAACCAATATCAATATATCAGAGAGAATTAGAGAGTTATCAACGATTAAAGTACTTGGGTTTTATGACAAAGAGGTGACGATGTATGTCTACCGAGAAAATAATATATTGACCCTTTTAGGAATTGGGTTAGGCTGTTTATTAGGAAAATGGTTACATGGATTTGTTCTAAAAACAGCTGAAATTGATATGATGATGTTTCCACCAGATATCCACCTCATAAGCTATGTATATTCGGCACTACTAACGAGTTTCTTT
This sequence comes from Vagococcus sp., assembly GCA_052104115.1. GTDB lineage: Bacteria > Bacillota > Bacilli > Lactobacillales > Vagococcaceae > Vagococcus. Next base: position 91,257 of record JBQELZ010000005.1, read on the forward strand.
TCATTCGTTGTGATGGTTGTTATGCATAGACGATTAAAAAAAGTAGACATGATTGAAGCACTAAAATCAAATGAATAGACTAATAAATCGTATGTGAGAGCTTTTTTTAAAAGCCTCATGTACGATTTTTCTATATCTTTACTTAAAATATTGGTAAAATAAAGTATGATTGAATGAGAGGAGAGTGATAGAGGTGCTAGGAGGATATGCACTTGATACAATATATATATATGTGTTGATTGTATGTGCAATTTTATCGTTTTTATTGTTTGTATTTGGCGATATATTTGACTTTGATGGGCCGTTTGATCCGATGTTGATAGTACCCTGGGCTGCATTTACCGCTTTATTTGGTTATGTGGGTGAAACCTTTTTTACTATTAATAGCGGGGTAATTGTCCTAATTGGAGGAGCTTTGTCTGCGGTGCTAGTATTTTTAATGAATTTTTATATTTTAGTGCCACTAAAAAATTCAGAATCGACGATTTCTGTGTCTGAAAAAAGTATGGAAGGACGCAAGGCAACGGTGATTACACCAATACCAATTCATGGAATGGGAGAAATCAAAATATCAAATGTTACAGGAACCATGACAAGGCCGGCTACATACTATGAGCCTCAAGAAATAGAGCTTAAAGCAGGTTCAGATGTACTCATTATTGAGATAAAGGACAGGGTCTGTTATGTTGTCCCTTATAAAGAAAATTTTATATAATACTAGGAGGAGATTAAATGGGAATGATACAGAGTATATTATTTTTGCCAATCATATTAGTGGTATTTATTTTATTGATGTTGTTAGTAGTATTTGTTTCAAAATATCAAACAGCCAAACCTGATGAGGCTTTGATTATTAGTGGAAGTTATTTAGGAAGTAAGAATGTGCATAAAGACGAGTCTGGAAATAAATTAAAAATTGTTCGGGGGGGAGGAGCGTTTGTATTGCCTGTTTTTCAACGATCTAGTCGCTTGAGTTTGTTGTCAAGTAAACTCGATGTATCCACACCAGAAGTTTACACAGAGCAAGGTGTTCCAGTAATGGCAGATGGGACATCTATTATTAAAATAGGGTCATCTGTTGAAGAAATTGCAACCGCAGCAGAACAGTTTCTAAGTAAAACAAGAGCTGACTTAGAGAACGAAGCTCGTGAGGTTCTTGAAGGTCACTTAAGATCGATTCTAGGCTCAATGACTGTAGAAGAAATTTATCAAAATAGGGATAAATTTAGCCAAAGTGTACAGGAAGTGGCGAGTGTCGATTTAGCTAAAATGGGATTAATTATTGTGTCGTTTACTATTAAAGAAGTGAGAGATAAAAATGGTTACCTGGATTCATTAGGGAAACCTAGAATTGCGCAAGTGAAGCGAGATGCAGAAATTGCAGAAGCAGAAGCGGATAAAGAAACACGTATCAAAAAAGCACAATCTGAAAAAGAATCTCAAGAAGCTGAATTAATGCGTGAATCAGAGATTGCTGAAGCAACAAAAGGGAAAGAATTAAAACTTGCGTCTTATAAAGAAGAACAAGATATTGCGCGAGCGAAGGCTGACCAAGCATATAATTTAGAAAGTGCTAAAGCACAACAATATGTTATCGCACAAGAGATGGAAGTAAAAGTCATTGAGCGTCAGAAACAAATTGAGCTAGAAGAAAAAGAAATCATTAGACGTGAAAAACAATACGATTCAGAAGTGAAGAAAAAAGCAGATGCAGATCGTTATGCTAGAGAGCAAGAAGCACTGGCTTCTAAAGCTGGAGAAGTGGCAGATGCTGAAGCGGAGAAATTTAGAATTGAAGCGATGGCAGAAGCCAATGCCGCACAAGTTAGAATGGCTGGACAAGCACAAGCAGATGCTATATTGGCTAAGGGGCATGCTGAAGCGGAGGCGAAAGAAAAAATTGCTGAAGCGTTTAAACTTTACGGTGAGGCCGCGGTATTAAGCATGGTATTGGAAATTATGCCTAATATTGTTAGAGAAGCCGCTCAACCGTTAGGAAATATCGATAAAATTTCAGTAGTTGATACAGGACAAGGTGGAGAGACGAGTGGTGCTAATCGTGTCACAAATTATGCGACGAACCTATTGGCCTCCTCACAAGAAACACTAAAAGAAACAACGGGGTTAGATGTTAAAGAGTTGTTAGAAAACTTTACAACAAAAGGCTCGAAGAATATTTTAAATGTCACAGAACAAAAAGAAGATTAAAAAAATCATCGCCTACGGATTCGTAGGCGATGATTTTTTTTGCATTTTATAGATATCTTGTTGCAAGATATCTATTTCTCTTTGTTTAATGGCTATTTGCTCTAATGTTTGTTCCACCGTTTTTTCTTTGTCCTCTAAAGGGGACTTAATCACGTAGTTCCAAAATACAGCGAATAGTGCTCCGATAAATGTATCTATGACTCGGTTTAAAGCATACAGAAAGGACTCATTTTTTGGGATTGAAAAAGAGATAAATAAAAGTGTGGCAACACTACCAATGATACCAGCCTTATTATCCATTCTAATGCCTAAAGTGATTGTGAACCCAACGAATAATGGGATTAGGATGATTTCTCCTATTGACTGATTTGGCATAAGTTGTTGGCAATAATAGAATAGAATAGCATTGATACCACCGATGACGTTGCCAAGAATTCTGGATTTGCTAAAGCTTAGTGTGGTAGGTAAGTCTTCCCTAAGAGCGAATACAGCTGATAATGTAGCGACCATTGGCGTACCACGGTCTGTGACATGGAAAAAAATAATACAGCACATGACAGCTAGAGATGTTTTAATGGTTCTTAAACCAATATGATATTTACCGATATACACCTTTTTTCACCTCTATTTTTTATGACTCGTTGCGTATTCTTGATATTCTTGAACAAGATTTTTCGTGTACTCCATATTACTAATCGTTTCTTCAGCAACCATTTGAACAGAACCAAATGTTCTCTCAAGAATGGACGCTTGGGAAGGTAAGTCATCTACTGGTAATTGTGTGTAAAGAGTTTCCTCTTGTTCAAAGCCAGTTTCTAAGTAGGATTGACACGAATCGTAATTGCTCTCAATAATACTTAAGCTGCTTGATATGAGTTGTAATTTTTTGTTATCCACATCCACAGCTTCCTTGCTCACAATTCGGTTTAATTCTTTTTTATGACGAGTGAGTTGTTTTTTTCCTTTTTCCAAGCTAGCTAGTAATTTTTTTCGATGCTCCATATTGATGTATAGGTCACCTTCTTGGTCAATAAATCGCCCTGTACCTGGCTTGATTTCTAAATCTTTTTCAAAAGCTGGCTCAATTTTTTCTACTGTCTTGATTAAGTCTTTAAGCAAAAGTTCTTGTTCTTTTATTGTAGATGTTAGTGCATCATTAACCTCAATAGACTGATCTAGTTCTTGTGTAATCCCACATGATTGTAAAAATAGGATAGATATTAAGATAAAAACGGTCAGGCTTAATTTTCGTTTCATGCTACATTCCCCCCTGATAATTATATGATAAACGAAACACATGGATTCGGCTAGTATTTGACGTAAAAGTATTTATGTTTTTTAATAGGATGAGAAAAGGTGGGGACATATGAAAATTGGATTACGAACAATTAAAACAGTTATTACAGCTGTATTAGGTATTATTATTGCAACACAATTAGGACTGAGTTATCCGTCAACAGCAGGAATCATTGCCATTTTAAGCGTAACAAATACAAAAAAATCATCGTTTAAAGTAGGGATAGGCCGTATTATAGCTTTACTTGTAGCCATTATTATAGCTTTTTGTTGTTATCAATTATTAGGTTATACACCAGTGGCATTTGGTTTGTATTTACTCATTTTTATCCCAGTAGCTGCAAAAGCAAAGATGGCAGAGGCAATCCCTGTTAACTCTGTGTTGATGACACATTTTTTAAATGAGCAATCCATGAATGCAGAACTTGTAATAAATGCCATTTATTTGCTTCTGATAGGTGTTGGACTAGCGTTAATAGCTAATTTATACATGCCGAATCTGGAAGGAAAAATAGACAAAAATAAAGAAGAAGTAGACAGTAAAATCAAGCATCTTCTGGTATCGTTGTCTCAACATTTAGAAGATAAGACGTCACTGTATGAATCTGAGCGGTTACTTGACGAGATATATACAAGTTTGAGTCAAGGGGAACAATACGCCAGATCCCATGTCGAAAATAGTCTATTAAACTCAGACGTCTACGATTTGACTTATTTTCAAATGCGTCGATTACAATTGACAGTGTTAGAAGACATGTTGCGATTGATACAACAAATAGAAGTGGAAACTTATGTCACAAAAGGAGTCACTGATTTAATGAGCACGATACACACGTCTTTTTCGGAGGAAAATGATGGTGTTTTATTAAGTGAGCAAGTTATAGCGGTATATGAAGAGTACGAACTAAAAGAGTTGCCTCAATCAAGAGAAGAGTTTGAAAATAGGGCCAGATTGTATCAGTTACTAACTGAAATTGAAACGTTTATTGAGATTAAAGTGACATTTAGTTCACAATATCAATGCATCTAATAAGAAAATATATTAAGTTTTTATTTCTATTGGATTAGAAAGATGCTTTTTTACAACTAAAGGGGTAAAATGAGAGTATATGTAAATTTTTATAAACATTCATTAAATGGAAGGGTGTTTTTTATGCATCAAGCAATAGTGAATATCATGTTAGATAGAATTCAAGATCAATTTATTAGTGAACAAGTTTATTGTGAGTACTATCTAGATGTACCGTATGAAGAGTGGCAAAAATGGAAAACAGGGCTTAGTAATCTGCCAAGTGATAAAATGCAAAAGATGCAAGGACTGTTTTCGGATTACGAATGGATGTTAATTCAAAAAATTGCGAGGCAAACTGGATTATTCCCAGAAAAACGTAATTATGTGGTAGCGGAGTACAAACGATTAAAATCAATCATTGCAAAGAGCTGGATAAAATCTGGTTTAGCTAATGTAGAATTAATTACGCAACAACGCGTTTCTGGTAATGTGACCAAAATTTTGCCACAAAAAAATGTAGTGAACTTGCGTGTGATTGTGAATTATGAAGAATGGGGCTATGATGACATATTAGAATTTTGTATGCCCGGTGTGATTCAGCAACAAATTGAAGAGGCACAAATCGATTTACTAGAGTGGGTGGATGAAAATCTCGTCGACACATACACAGAAAAGCAAGCTCCAGATAGTAAGGAGTAGACATCAACTTTATGGCAAAAAAAGTATTTTTATCTCTAACATTTCTTTTTCTTGTGATTAGTATTCTTTTTTATACCCAACAAGGAAATAGCATGATAGAGTCATTAGGTAACAAAACTGACACGACAACGACTACAACTAAACCAGTTAAAAGCGAATCGAAAAAAGCACAAGATAAGTACCCAGGAAACAGCTCGGATTGGGACTTACTCTTAGTAAATGAACAACATAAAATACAAGAAGAACCAACGAATTTGAAAGAATTAAGCCCAGGTGAACGAGTAGATAGTCGGATTTATGAGGCGTATCAAGCTCTGAATGATGCGGCGAAAAAAGCAGGACACGATTTAGTTATTGTGTCAGCGTATCGTTCTGTTGCAGAGCAGGAAGTTATCGTTGAGCGGGATACAACGAATTATATTAATCAAGGATTCTCAACTGAAGAAGCCTCAAAAAAAGCAATGGCCTATCTAACAAAACCAGGATTAAGTGAGCATCATACAGGACTTGCTTTAGATGTCCTGGAAAGCAAATGGTATGCAGATGGTAACATGTTAGAAGGAGAATTTGGGGATACAGAAGCAGGAAAGTGGTTAGATAAAAATGTGTGCCATTATGGGTTTGTGATTCGTTATCAAAAAGGAAAAGAGCAGATAACAGGCATCAATTATGAACCATGGCATATAAGATATGTTGGCAAAGAAAACGCAGAATACATGCACGATCATAACCTTGTGTTAGAAGAGTATGTTGAACAATTAAATAAAGTAGGTAAATGATGGCGAAACGAAAAACAAAAAGATATACGGCATCACCAAGGTTGAATGTTATCCCTATATTGTTAAGCGTGTTGATTTTAGTGATAGCATCCACTGTGTTTGTATTGAGTTTAGGTGGTTTATCTGATAGACCAACACACTCCCGTATCACCCAAGAGAAGACAACAGAAAAAAATGAGTTTATTGACCGGCTTGTTCCTGTGGCGAAGGAGTTGCATACAGAGTATGGAATATTACCAAGTATTATTATTGGTCAAGCTATATTAGAGTCTGATTGGGGACAGAGTGAGCTGAGTGCTAAGTACAATAATTTATTTGGGATAAAATCCTTCAGCCCAAATGATGAGTCTGTTAAACTGCAAACAAAAGAGTATAAAGATGGTAAATGGGTTGATGTAAATGCTAATTTTAAAGTGTATGCTAGTTGGGAAGATTGTATGAGAGACCATACTTTTTTATTTATAAATGGTGTAGATTGGGATCCTTATCTTTATCAAGGTGTACTACTCGCTGATAACTATCAAACGGCAGCAAATGCCCTACAAATGGCAGGTTATGCTACAGATCCAAATTATGCAGAAAAAATTACAGATGTGATTGAAAAAAACAAATTATATCAGTATGATAAGTAATAGATAATCCCATGCAATGCATGGGGTTAACTTTTTATTTAGGAGGAAAAATAATGAACCGTGAAAGACGTCAAATACCAGAAATTATTACGGATTTAAGACGAGATATTATTCATGTGCCAGGTGTGATTAGGGAATGTTCTGGTATTCGAATTTTTGGAAAAAGGATTAAGTCCATCTGTTATTCAACAGATATTGCGATTATTAGAAATATAGATGCGGATGCCATTATTGCTGTTTATCCGTTCACACCGCATCCGTCGATTACCAAATGTATTATTGAAGTCGCAGATGTTCCTGTATTTTCAGGTGTTGGAGGAGGATTAACCCAAGGGAATCGGTCTGTAAATATGAGTATGTTTGCAGAAGCCAATGGATCATTAGGTGTTGTTGTGAATGCACCCACACCAAAAGAAACAATCACCGATATTAATCAAATGATTGATATTCCTATTATTGGAACCATTACATCATCTTATACAGATGTGGCAGAAAAAATTGAAGCAGGCGTACGAATACTAAATGTGAGTGGCGGAAAAGAGACTGCCGATATTGTTCGTGAGATTAGAAAAGACTACCCTGATTTTCCGATTATGGCGACAGGTGGCCCAACTGAGTCGTCTATATTAGAAACTATTGAAGCAGGAGCGAATGCTATTACGTATACACCACCAAGCAATGGTACGTTATTTAGCAAAAAGATGGATGTGTATCGAGAAAAAGAAAAAAATGAAAATGAAGAAGCAGAGTAAGTCCGGTGGTAATAGTTTGTTGTTAATGTTAGAGAGGGGTTATAAGAAAACATGAGTAAGAAGAAAAAAAAATCGCTTCCTAAAATGGATATGAATGATAACCCAGTATGGTCTATTTTAGATAAGGAAATCAGTAAACTTCAAGCTAAAGAAAATCAAGTGCCCCCATCAGATTTAATTGATGAGGATATTAAGGAGCTTCTTTCAAATATTGATGAAAAAAATGCTTTTAATCAAGCAGTTAAAGAAAAAGAATCCAAACGAGATAAAATGAGGAAAAAAAAGTCCTTATTTTGGCTTATTGTTCTAGGGATTGTTGTATTAATCATTGGTCTTCTAGGCACTATTTTTTTTAGATATGACAGATTTAAAACTGTCAGTACAAGTATGTCTCATACAATTGTTCCAGATGAACGACTGTTGTATAAAAAAATCATTACATCCAACGTTTCAATGTGGTGATTGTCAAACAAGGCAAACAAGGCAAACAAGAAGAATTACTCCGAGTAGTAGGAATGCCTGGTGATGATGTTCAGATGATTGATGACATTCTTTACATCAATAAATCTGAATACGATGAAGAGTATTTAAAACAAAATTTTATTAACTTTAAGTATAAAGTCAAGGAAGATCAAGTGTTTTATACGCAGAATTTTGATATGAGAAATATTGATGGAACAGACAAAGACACACAGACAATTCCACAAAAAAAATATTTGTTACTAGGTGACAACAGGCAAGAATCATCTGATAGTAGAGACAATGGCTTATATAATGAAGCAGATATTGTGGGCGTGGTGTTAATGACATATTGGCCTGTTAATAAAATTGGCCCTGTTCATTGATAGATATGATAGAATGAGGGTTAACGTTGATAAATAAGCGTTAACTTTTTTTATTAAGAAACGAATAAGGACTGTTTACATGAAAAAAGTACTAACAATTGCTGGTTCAGATACACTTAGCGGTGGTGGATTACAAGCAGATTTAAGAACATATTATGAGTATCAAGTATCTGGAAGTAACGTGCTAACCTGTATTGTAACAGTGAAGCCCACAACAGATGAAGTCACTATTTTTGATTTGCCAATTGAGTGGGTGAAAGAAGATTTACAAACCTGTTTAGCCCCTAATAATAATGTATCAGTAATCAAAATAGGAATGCTTGCGAACTTGGAAATCGCCAAATTAGTGGCAAAAGAATTAAAAAAAGTGAGGACAATACCTATTGTAGTAGATCCAGTTTTGGCTTTAAAAGAGTCTGGCATGACTGTAAAGCAAGATATTATTGATTTCTTTTTAAAAGAATTGATGCCATTAGGGACGATTACAACACCGAATGTTCGAGAAGCAGAGTTATTATCTGGTATGGAAAGCATTCAGACGGTGTCTGATATGAAAAAGGCAGCACATATTATTCACCAATATGGTGTTAAAAATGTCGTCATAAAAGGTGGACAGAGAATACTCGGATCTAAAGCTATTGATGTACTCTATGATGGCAATCAGTGGCATGAGTTTTATCAACCTAAGATTTTTAATGGATTTAACAATGGTGCAGGCTGCACTTTTGCCTCAGCTATTGCAGCAAATCTTGCGAATGAAGAGACGATTTATGAGTCAGTAAAAGAAGCTAAAAAATTTGTTCATGTGTCAATTGAGAATGGTGTCCCATTTTTACCAGAGTTAGGAAATGTTTGGCAAGGTTATAGTAAATAGACTAATACTTTTTTTATCAAGAGACTTAATGGTCTATTTTTAAAATAAGATTTATTTTATTGCCATAATATTGTAGAATGTAAGAGTATAGATGTAAATAGTATAATTAAGTCGCCCAATAATTAGGTGGACATGTCAATAATAACGTTTAATAAGGAGAATGAAAAACATGCAAATAGAAAGACAACAAGAATTTGTACAAGCGTTTCATTATGATGCGCTATCTAAGGACCATACAGAAGAAACCTTAATTAATGTTAGTATGAATCCGTTAGAAATTAAGGAAGAAATGAATATTGATCCAGAAACAAACTCAATTTTAGGATTAAGAGTTGAATTTAAAATAGTTTTAGAAAAAGTATTATTATCAGGTGATGTGGCACAATTTGTTCAATTGATGGATAAAAAAGTGGAAAAAATTGAAGATTTAACACCAGATGAAGTCAATGAATTAGTACGCCCATTGTTTGTGATAATTGAAAGAATGGCTTATGAAGTAACAGAAATAGCATTGGATGCACCAGGCGTTCAATTGAACTTTTCTCAAGAGTAGTTTAAAAGTGTTGCTTAGCTTGCAACACTTTTTGTTTAGTGTGAAAGAGAACGATTAATTATACGTTATGTATTTGTTTTTATGATAAATAAGGGATTTTTTAGTTTTCTAGTCTAATGTATATTTAATGATTAAGAATGACTTTAAGGGGGATGACCAACTTACTAGGGATAGGTGGGTCATGATATCAAGTGAATAAGTTAAGGAAAGAGAGGCTAAATAAAATGTTAAATCAAATGTACCAAATAGATTGCCGTATTTTTAAAAGAGAACGTATAAAACCCTCTAAAGAAAACATTATCATTATTCCAGGACAATCTAAAAAAGTAGAAAAAAATCAGTTGGAATTTAGTTGGCAAGCAAGTGGGGTAGATTCCTCATATGTAGCGGTCGCGTGTCGAGTAATGTTAAAAGAATGGAAACGAGTGTTAGGAGAATATCCTATTTGTCGTGGATTTGTAGCGGTGAAAAGTGATCAAACGTATAAATTCTATGTGACCTTTCAAGTGAGTGGCGAGTTAGAGAAACAAGAGATTCAGAGAGTTGTATCAACAGGCATGGGAATTTTACAAGAATGTTTGGTCAGAGTTTCAGAAAAAGTAAATGTAAGACCTACTAACATGATTAGTGAATTAGAGGTAACGAGTGTTGATCATAATTTGACTAAAGTAGAAGAAGTCAACCCGATGCAAGAAACGATTCAGACTAATATTGTGGATACTGACTTGATGTTAAAAGTGAAGACCTATGAGTTGCAATTACGTGACCAAAACCAATTAATTGATCGACTCAATCATGAAATAAAACGACAAGATGATGTGTTGACAGAATTTTCTGAAAATCAACGTCGGGATCAATTTGGGGCTATTTCACATCAAGAAAAGTTGATGGAACAAGTAGATGCATTGAAAGAAACGCTACAAGAACGAGAAAATCAAGTCAGAGTATTGGTAGAAAAAGAAAAAAATCTGGGTGAAGTTAATAAAAAATTAGTAGTTGAAAAAGTTCAGATTCAAAAAGATTGGCAAACCAGATGTCAATTGTTAGAACAAAAAGGACAAACTAATGATGCTGAATTGATGCATCAAAAAGCTAATTTAGATGATTTGATTCGAAAGCATCAAGCAATGTCTACTAAGTTACATACTAGTGAGGAAATCAACAGACAGTTAGATAAGGCTAATTTAAAATTAAATGACACGATTCAAAAGTTAAAAGTGGATGCAACAAAAGTGAAATATGTGGATAAGCTTGAAACGAGAGTTAAAGAATTGGAACAAGATAAGGTAGAATTGAAAGAACAGGCTCATCAAAGTGATAGACTACGTCAACGTTTTGAACATACCAATCAACGTTTAACGGAATCGTTAGAGAGATTGGAAAATAATCAAACCACATTAGTCGGTAAAGCACAAGAAGACTATGAGGCATTGGAAGAAAGTTTAGTGGAAACAGAGAAAAAGCTGTTGGCAGAAACCAATGAGAAGCAAAAATATTTACTTGAATGGAATAAACTACAAGAACTTGTAGAAAAACAAACAGTAGAATCGGAACAATTGACACAAGAAGTTGTCACGTTAACAGAAAGTTTATCTAGTGTCACTGAAGAGTTAGAGCAAGCTAAAACAGATGAGCTAACCTTACAAGAACAAAAGCAAGAAGACATTCAAGAATGGATGGAAAAATACGATGCGCTTGAATCTGATTTAGAGGAATCGGAAGAACAAAGACAAAATATTGCTATCGTCTGGGAAGACAGATACCAATTGTTAAAAGAAAAATATGATGAATTAAGCTTAGAATCGACAACATATAAAGATGAATTAGATGTATTGATGGGACAACTAACTCAATTAGAGGAAGGGACTCAGCAGTTGAATCAAATGCCAGATGTTTACGCGTCTAAAGCGAGACAACAAATGGAAACAGAACAATCAGAACACTTTTCTTATCAGGATTATGAAGACGATGAGTACGATGAGGATGACTATTATTATGAGTACGATGAGGACCTTTATGAAGAGGATCCTTATGTTGAAGACGTGGCAGTAGAAGAGCTTGAAAACTCAATGAAACGAGATCAAGGCAGAGATGAAAAAGACATCAAAAAATTATTTGAAAAAGCGGACAATACAGATTATAAAGAAGTGAAATTAGAAGATGAAGACTATAAAAAATACCGTTTGGAATTAAAATTTTTAAATTTCCGTTGGAATCAGATTTACAGCATTAACAACGTTGAAAAAAATATGGATTTTTTAAATTGGTGTTTGCCATATGTAGAAGATGTAGAGGATTTTAAAAATAGTTTGACAACGGATGTGAAAAAATCATTATTTAACAAAAAATATGTTACTATGGATATCGAAACATTAACGTTATTAGAAGCGTATAGTGCATTATCAGTTTATCTAGATACTTATTACTTGAAAGTATCGTCATACATTGATAAGTATTTTTTAAATGAGGAGAATTAATCATATTATGCAAGAAAAACAAGCTTTCTTATTACTAGAAAAAGAATTAAATCAATTTCGTAAAGAACAAATTAAAACTGTTCTGACGTTACTAGAAGAAGGGAATACGGTTCCGTTTATCGCTCGCTATAGAAAAGAGATGACAGGAAGTCTTGATGAAGTCGAGATTCGTGAGATTGATGAACGATACACGTATCTTGAAGGGCTTGTTAAACGTAAAGAAGAGGTTTTACGCTTAATTGGTGATCAAGGAAAGTTAACCAGTGAGTTAGAAACAGCGATTAAAGCGGCTTCTAAAATGCAACAATTAGAGGATTTATACAGACCGTACAAACAAAAACGTCGTACAAAAGCAACAATTGCAAAAGAAAATGGATTGGAGCCTTTTGCTTTATGGTTATTATCATTTCCAACAGATGCTGATGTAGAAGAGAAGGCAGCTGAATTTATCAATCCTGAGAAAAAAGTGATGACTATCCAAGATGTATTAGATGGGGCTCACGAGATTATGGCTGAGATGATTGGGGACGAACCGATATATAGAGAATGGATTCGTGATTACACATGGAGCTACGGGTTATTTGTCACGACAGAGAAAAAGTCAGACTTAGATGAAAAATCGGTCTATGAAATGTATTATGATTTTTCTGAACCTGTGAAAAAATTAGTGCCTCACCGAGTATTGGCAGCCAATCGTGGTGAAAAAGAAGGTATTATAAAAGTAGAGTTATCAGTAGATGAGGAAAAAATTCATCTGTATTTAAATAGACATATTGTAAAAAATGACGTAAGTCCAGCTGTTGAGTATGTTAAAAAAGCATATGAGGATAGTTACAAACGATTTATCGGACCGTCAATCGAAAGAGAGATTCGTGGAGAATTAACAGAAAGAGCAGATGAACAAGCGATTTCTATTTTTGGTGAAAACTTAAGACATTTATTATTGCAGTCACCTTTGAAAGGGAAAGTAGTGTTAGGATTTGACCCTGCTTACCGAACAGGCTGTAAGCTTGCTATTGTAGATGAAACCGGTAAGCTACTTGCAGTTAAAGTGATTTATCCACATAAACCAGCTTCTCAAGTAAAAAGAGCGGCTGCAGCACAAGAATTTATTGAGTTCATTGAAGAGTATCACGTAGAAATGGTAGCGATTGGAAATGGAACGGCAAGTAGAGAGTCTGAATTATTTGTGGCTGAACAGCTCAAACAAGTCAAAGAAACTGTGTATTATGTCATTGTGAATGAAGCCGGAGCCTCTGTGTATTCCGCAAGTGAAGTGGCACGTGAAGAATTTCCAGACTTACAAGTTGAAGAACGAAGTGCGGCTAGTATCGCCCGTCGTTTGCAAGATCCTTTAGCCGAATTAGTGAAGATTGATCCAAAAGCTGTTGGGGTTGGACAATATCAACACGATGTGTCACAAAAAAAATTATCCGGACAGTTGGATTTCGTAGTTGAAACAGCTGTAAACCAAGTTGGTGTCAACGTGAACACAGCCAGTGCTCCGTTGTTACAACATATTTCAGGATTAAATAAAACAATTGCTAAAAATTTAGTGATTTATCGTGAAGAAAACGGTGTTTTCACTAAACGTACTGAACTTAAAAAAGTACCTAGATTAGGGCCTAAAGCCTATGAACAAGCGGTCGGCTTTTTACGAATTCCAAATGGGACAAATATTCTGGACAATACAGGTATTCATCCAGAAAGTTATGACACTGTGAAAAAACTTCTTAGTGAAGCTGGTGTAGCCTTGGAAGAATTAGGCACGCCAGAAGCAAAAGTACGTTTAAGTCAGCTATCGTTAATTGACTTAAGTGAAAGCTTGACGATTGGGCAAGAGACGCTTAAAGATGTTATGGATGCCTTGCTTCAACCAGGTCGCGATATGCGTGATGAAATGCCTGCTCCATTACTGAGACAAGATGTGTTGAGTATGGAAGATCTGAAGGCGGGGATGGAATTACAAGGAACGGTCAGAAATGTCGTCGATTTTGGCGCATTTGTTGATATTGGTGTAAAACAAGATGGAATGGTACATATTTCACGTTTGAGCACCAAATTTGTGAAGCATCCAACTGACGTAGTGGCTGTTGGAGATGTTGTGACAGTTTGGGTTGAAAGTGTAGATATTAAAAAACAACGTATAGCATTAACGATGATACCAGGACCCGCCAATGACTGATGACAAAACCTATTAAAATAGATGACAAAGCACTTCAGCAATTAGTGGAAAGAGTGTCTCGCTCTGATTTTGGTAAGCCATTTCTTCATCATGCTTTTTTTAATAAAAGGCTCAAAACTACAGGTGGAAGGTATCATTTGTCGACACATGATTTGGATTTTAATCCGAAGGTGCTGGAGATACATGGATTAGAAGAATTGATAAAGGTGATAAAGCACGAATTGTGTCACTATCACCTTCACCTAGAAGGAAAAGGATACCAGCACAGAGATAGTGACTTTAAAGAATTGTTAAAGCAGACAGGTGGTAGCCGGTATGTGAAACGATTAACTGATGAGTCATCAGAAAATTATCACCAGTACACATGTCAAAAGTGTGGAACGGTTATATCACGTAGACGACGGTTAAACATCACTAAATATGGCTGCAGATGTGGAGGAAGTCTCAGGCAGTTGACAAACAAGCAATAAATGATTATAGTTTTATTGACTTGTTTTTGCGGTCATGGCGGAATGGCAGACGCGTTAGCTTGAGGGGCTAATGGGAGTATCTCCCGTGGAAGTTCGAGTCTTCTTGGCCGCATCCTATAAAAAACGAAAAAGCATACAAAAAAGCATGCTTTTTTTTTATCCACAAAAACTAAATGTAGTGGGAACGAAAAACGAACGAACACCATATATTGTGGATAAACCTGTTGATATGTGGATAACAAGACTCATATTCTCTTTTAAAAAAATTATTATTAAAAAAAATGAGAGTATGGTATAATTCTAGCAAGTAACTGTTTTTTTAGGAGGGATTATAAAATGCTATATAAAAGTACAAGAGGACATGACGAGTTAGTACCAGCGTCAGTTGCAATTTTGAGAGGCCTGGCTCCAGATGGAGGATTATACGTACCAGAATCCATCCCCAGTATACAATTATCTTATGACGATTTAACGGACTTATCTTATCAGGAATTGGCTTATGATCTGATGGCACCACTGCTGAGTGATTTTTCAGAAATAGAGTTAAAAGAATGTATCAACCGAGCTTATGATACTAAATTTACAAGTCCGGATATTGCTCCAGTGGTTAAGTCTGGAGACGATTATTATTTGGAACTATTTCACGGTCCAACACTGGCCTTTAAAGACATGGCTTTGTCAATCTTACCCCATCTAATGACGGTAGCAGCCAAGAAGCAAGACATTGATAAAGAAATTGTTATCTTGACGGCGACATCAGGTGATACTGGAAAAGCAGCGATGGAAGGTTTTGCTGATATTGAAGGAACAAAAATTATTGTCTTCTATCCTAAAAATGGAGTCAGCTCAATTCAGGAGAAACAAATGCTGACACAGACTGGAGACAATACATATGTTGTTGGTATAACCGGAAATTTTGACGATGCTCAAAGGCACGTAAAAGATATGTTTAATGATGTGGCTTTAAATGACTTACTTGCTACAAGAGGACAGCAGTTATCATCAGCTAATTCGATAAACATTGGACGATTAATCCCACAGATGGTATATTATGTCTTTGCTTATTTACAAATGGTGAGAGATGGATATATTGAAGCAGGTGCTCCTTTAAATGTTTCAGTCCCAACAGGGAATTTTGGAAATATATTGGCTGCCTACTATATGAAACAAATGGGTTTGCCGATAAAGACATTGCTGTGTGCTTCTAATAAAAATAATGTGCTAACCGATTTTTTTAAGACGGGATTATACAATAAAAACCGTCCATTTTATGTGACGAATTCGCCTTCAATGGATATATTGGTGTCAAGTAATTTGGAACGATTGCTTTATTTACTATCAGGTAAACAATCAAATCAAACAACGTGTGTGACAACGTGGATGACGATGTTAAGCGAAGAAGGTGAATATCAATTATCAGAAGCGATGATGTCAGAAGTTGACGATATTTTTGCCAGTTATTCGGATGAGTTAGAGATCCAACAAACAATAGCCTCTGTTTATAAGCAAGATAAACGTGTGATTGATCCGCACACAGCTGTTGCTAAACATGTTGCCGATCAGTACGCCTCTCTTACAGGGGATAAAACAAAGACTGTTATCGTTTCAACAGCTAGTCCATATAAGTTTCCTACAGTGGTTTTAAACGAGCTAGGAGAGCAAAGAGAGCTGTCTGATGAAGAGATGTTAGAAGCTATTCAAAAAATATCTCATGTAAACATACCAGAAGTAATTAAAGGCTTAGATGATGCTCCTATTTTACATGAGCGTGTCATAGAGTCAGATGACATGAAACAAACCGTTTTAGATATATTAAATAGTTCGAACACGTAATGATTCCTGTTGCGTGTTCTTTTATTTATTTTTTGCTACAATATAGGAAAGAGGTGAATAACGTGATTGAACTTGGCTTAACAACGTTCCATGAGCATGGTAGTCTAATGAATAAGGACACATTAACATTAGAAGAATATGCCTCATTCTTTCCAATAATTGAGATGGATACATCCTTTTATGGAATCAAACCAGCTTCAACAAGTCAAAAATGGGTGAATGCTACACCAGATTCATTTAAATTTATTGTCAAGGCCTATAAAGCCATGACCAAACATGCCAAGTGGGAGGAATGGTATGACAGTGAAGATGAGATGTATGCTGCTTTTGAAGCATTTCTAGTGCCATTTAAACAGGCTGGAAAGTTAGGGGCAATCTTGTTCCAGTTTCCAAGCTATTTTGATTGTACAAGAGAACATGTAGCCTATTTAAAAGCAATACGGGCACGATTCCCTAATGACATCATCGCCATTGAATTTAGAAATAGTTCGTGGTATTCAGAGGCATTTCGTTCTTCTATGATTGCCTTTATGACAAAGCATCACTTTTCTTTGGTGTTGGTAGATCAACCACAAGTTCCCATTCATTCTGTCCCGTTCATTCCCATTGTGACGAATCTGGATTTTGTATTTATTCGACTTCACGGTAGACATAAAGGCAATTGGTTAGATAAAAGTCCGGACTGGAGGTTGAAGCGGAACCTCTACTGTTACTCTAAAGAAGAATTACTTGAATTGTCTAGTACTGTAAAAACATTAGAGGCTCGGACCATTGCGATTATTTTTAATAATAATTCTGCAGGAGATGCCGCACCGAATGCTGTGTTGTTAAAAGAACTAATCGGACTTGAGTATGATGGATTGAATCCTAATCAATTATCACTTTTTTAAAGGAGGAAAATATGGTAAAAGCAGCGTTTTTTGACATAGACGGCACATTTTTAAGTAGTAAGGGAACGATACTGCCATCAACACTTAGAGCCATTGAGTTATTGCATCAATCTGGCATTGTTTGTGGGATAGCATCAGGTAGAGGACCACAGAGTATCCAGTCGTTAATTGGACATACGCCAATGGATTGCTATGTGTTGTATAATGGACAACTGGCATTTTCACATGACACTGGCATATACGAGAATTATTTTAGCATAGAGACACTAGAAAGATTAGCTAGGTTTGGTGATAAAGAAGACCGTCAAATGATTTTTGGAAGTCGTCACGCGTTTTATGGAAGTTCATCTATGAAAATTGGGCAACGTAAAATGATTAAAAAAATCTATCATTTATTGCCAGATACATGGTCAAAGAAAGAACTGACTCACTTAATAAAGAAATGGGCAACTTTTCCTCTTGCTTCATCTCCATTTATGTCGTTGCCACTATTTTCTGAGCCAGTGTATCAGTGTGTGTTGTTAAGTCCAGAACGTGAACAAGCTAGATTAGAACAAGAATTTCCTGATTGTACTTTTACTCGATCTAATTCTTACTCAGTTGATATTGTTCCAGATGGTGGCTCTAAGTTAATAGGAATTGAGCAAGTATTGTCTCATTATAACCTATCCTTGACTGATGTTATTGCATTTGGAGATAGCTGGAATGATTTAGACATGTTAAAAGGTGTGGGAATAGGTGTCGCTATGGGAAATGGAGAAAAAGAAGTGAAAGAAGTCGCTGATTTTATAACAACTGGAAATGATGAAGATGGAATTTATCAGGCATTAAAAACGTTAAAAATAATTAGATAAAAGTGAGGACACAGATGACATCATATTATAACCAAGTCAAAGAGTTTCATGCGTGTTTTGACCCAGTCGCTCATGAAAAAGTAACCACGTTGAGTTCCGAACAAGCGGATTACCGGGCAGGATTCAAAGTGGAGGAATTATTAGAGTTTTTGTATGCAGCAAATGCTGGCAATGATGTGTGCTTTGATAGAAGTGTCGAGATACTAAAGGAACAAATCGACCAGCAAGCAGTAAAGATTAAAACAAGTAAGAAACAAGTAGATGTGCTGACAGATGAAGTGGATGCATTAATTGACTTACTTTATTTTACGTATGGCTCATTTGTGATGATGCATATAGATCCATCGCCTATTTTTGATATTGTACATGCAGCCAATATGGGGAAATTATTTCCAGATGGTACGCCACACTATCATCCCGTGACGGGGAAAGTGCTAAAACCTGATAATTGGGAGACGGATTGTGCACCGGAAGAGAAGATAAGAAAAGAAATCAATAGACAGATGAACAAAAAATAGAGCGAGTTCTCAGATGTGAGATCTCGCTCTATTTTTATATTATCCTTTTGGGAAAAATTCAGTGTAGAGTGCTTTAATCGCAGTATGTTTATTGACTTCTTCAATGCCAAATAAAATACTAACCTCAGAAGACCCTTGGTTAATCATTTCCAAGTTGACATGGTGTTCAGACAAAGCTTTTGTCGCTCGTGCCGCGACCCCAATATTATTTTTCATGCCTTCCCCAACGATTGCTACCATGGCTAAATCGTGTTTGATATGAATGGTATCAAGCTCCAATTCACGAGATAAACGTTCAATGAGATGGTGTTCAAGGTCTGGTGTTAATTGGTTCGTACGAATAATGAGTGTAATATCATCGATACCAGAAGGCATGTGATCAAATTGCAAGTCAAATTCTTGAAGAATTTTAAACACTTGGAAGCCAAAACCAAGTTGACGATTCATGAGGTACTTACTCATATAAATACTAGTAAAACCGGAATCCCCAGCAATGCCAACAACGGGCCTATTTTTTGATTGTCGGTTTGAGGAAATAAGTGTGCCAGGACAGTTTGGATTATTTGTGTTTTTAATAACAACAGGAACATTGGCCTTATAAGCAGGCATTAAGGCTTCATCATGGAGGACTGTAAAGCCAGAGTAACTAAGCTCTCGCATCTCACTAAATGTCAATTCGCTAATTTTATGACAATTTGGAATAAGTCCAGGATGGGCAGAGTAAATGGCATCTACATCTGTAAAGTTTTCATATAAATTAGCCTGTAACCCTGCAGCAATAAGAGAGCCTGTGATATCAGATCCACCACGTGAAAACGTACAAATATCACCATTTAACGTATACCCATAAAAACCAGGGATGACCCCAATTTTATGACGATTAGAAAGAGCGGCAATGGTGTCAGCAGATGAGGGTAAAATTTGTGCATCCCCAGGTATATCTTTTACAAAAAGGCCAGCGTCTTTAGGACTAATGAATTCAGCTGGAATTCCTTGTTTGTCTAAAAAATGAGCTAGTAAAACGGCACTATTTCTCTCTCCACTAGCTTTAAAAGCATCCATGACACGATCAGAACGAGCGGTATCCATTTCTGCTAACGCCAGTATGTGTTGTTTGATAATTGAATAGGCGTCATCTAAGTCTAACTCGGTACATATATCTCCAAAACGTTGAATGATTTTAGATTGAATCGTTGTGATGTCTTGATGGGATAAGAAAGTATTGGCATACTCAATTAATAAATCAGTAACTTTTTCATCGTCTGGAAATCGTTTGCCAGGCGCTGATACGACGACGAACCGTCGTTCTGAGTCGCTTTTGATAATATCTGTTACTTTTCGAAGCTGTTTAGCGTTTGCTAAAGAGCTTCCCCCGAATTTGATTACCTTCATGTTTACAGCCTCCTTGTATAAATTAAGTATTAGGATACAAAAAAATAGAGCCAAATGCAATGTTCATGACGATATTTATTTAAATATCTAAAAAGGTTGCGAAAATAGACGGCCAGTTCTTTTAAAAAATAAGCATTTTTGATAAATTATTAGTGATACAAAGATGTGAATGTGATATAATCATTCTTAGATGTAAATTTTCTAGTATAAGATTAATTGCATGAAAGGACAAGTTTTCAATTGAATCCGATAAAGGAACTATTGAAGACTGTTTTTTTCTGGTGAGTTGAAAGGGTAGTGGTGACTAACATTTATATGGAGGAAATTTCATGAATACTAAAATTTGGTTATGGATTTTACTTGTAGTTATTATCCTAGCAGTAGCACTTTATTTAGTAGCTTTCTTTATGAGACGTAGTAACCAAGATCGCCTGGAGGAATTGGAAAATCGAAAAATCGATTTGTTTGATTTGCCAGTGTTAGAAGAGGTTGACGATGTCAAAAAGATGCACTTAGTTGGCCAAAGCCAAAATACATTTAGAGAATGGAACCAAAAATGGATTGACATATCTACCATATCTTTTGCTGAACTAGAGAGCCTCATTTTTGAAATTGAGAATTTAAATGAAACATTTCGTTTTATGAAAGTGAAAGAAGCAATTGAAGAAGCAACGGAAACCTTAAGAGGGATGGAATCAGAAGTTGAAGAAATTCGACAAGGACTAACGGATCTTCGTGAAAGTGAAGAGCGTAACTCTGAAGCTGTTCAAAAAGCCTTAGATGCTTATGAAACAATCAGTGAATCCGTAACATCTGATTCAGACAAATACGGTGTTGCTTATAAAGAGCTTGAAAAACAAATTCAAAATGTTGAACGTGATTTTACACAATTTGTTGCTTTAAATACAGCGGGTGACCCTATGGAAGCTCGAACAGTATTAGAAAAAGCTGAAAAAAGAACATATGAGATTCAAAGTATAATTGATGAAGTGCCTCCATTGTTTGATACATTGGATAAAGTATTTCCTGAACAATTACAGGAAATAAAAGACGGTTACGACACATTGAAAAAAGATCATTATGTGTTTGAAAACGATATCGTTGAAACCAATGTTGAAAAACTAGATGGCAAGGTACGTTCTACTTTAATGAACTTAGAAAAGCTTGAGGTAGAAAACGTTGCGAAATTAAACACTGAAATCGCGAAAGAAATTGATCAATTATATGATGTGATGGAAAAAGAAATTAGTGCACGTCATTACGTGAATGAAAACAAAGCTAAATTAACTAGTTTCTTGGATCATGCAGACCAAAACAATAATTTATTAATGATTGAATTGGATCATGTGTCTCAAAGTTATATTCTTAACAGCAATGAATTAGGTATGGTCAGAGGCTTCCAAGCTCAGATGGAAGAGATGCAAAAAGAATTCAATGCAACAGAAGAAAAATTAGAGAACAAGAACGCAGTCTTTTCGCAAATTGCTGCATTTTACCGTGAAAGTCTAGATCAATTAAAAGATATCGAAAACGAACAGATTGCTATCGGTCGTTCTATTAAGGAATTTGCTCCTAGAGAACGTGAGGCAATCGAAAAAATTGACGACTATGAATTAGAGTTGCGTATGTTGAAAAGACATATTGAAAAGCAACGCTTACCTGGAATACCAAGTAGTTACTTAGAATTTTTCTTTGTAACAGGAGAACGAATTGAGGAGTTAAGCCGAGAGCTTGACAAGATTAGAATAGATATGAATCATATTGACCGATTGGTTGGCTTGTGCGAAGAAGATTTGATCACATTGAAAGAAAAAACAAATGGTCTAATCGATAGCGCGGCTTTAACTGAGCAAATGATTCAATACGCTAACCGTTTCCGTTTCTCTCATCCAGAAATTAAAAATGCAATTGATCGAAGCTTAAGTTTATTCTCAAGAGAACATCTATATCAAGATTCACTTGATGTTATCTCAGAGGCAATCGAACGAATCGAACCTGGAGTAACTGAGCGTATTAGAAAATATTATTTTAGCAATAAGGATAACGTGATTTAAACAGTAGCTAGTCTACTGTTTTTTTCTGTTTTTGTTATAGGATAGAAAAATGACATTTGAACGACACGTATCATTGTTAATGTTAAGTGTAAAATTAACATAGACTGAATGCTCAATAGTCTTTTTGAACATTCAGTCTATAAGAAATGGTTGTTTAATACTTCCAAGCATTTTCTAGTTTTTTTTCTTTTTCATAGAATGCTTTTTGAATCTCTTTTTTTTCTGATATTTCTGATATACCAACATGCCACCAGCTATTATAACCATTGGACATCGTTTTTGGTAGTACCTTGATATCAATTAATGTTGAAATAGTTTGTTTTTTTGCATCGTCAATAGCTGCTTTTAGTTCTTCTTGGTTATGAACTCTATAAGATTTTGCACCATATCCCTCAGCTACTTTTGCATAGTCTATATTCATAATATGATTGTCATAAGTTCTAAATTCACAATTAAAACTACCACTTCCATTAGCCATTTGTAGATTATTGATACATCCAAAGCCAGAATTATCAAATAATATTATATTTATTTTGTATCCGTATTGCAATGATGTGACAAGTTCAGTGTGAAGCATTAAAAAGCTGCCATCACCAACAAATGCATAGACTTCTTGGTTAGGTTTAGCTATTTTTACTCCAAAAGCACCAGCAATCTCATACCCCATACATGAATAACCATATTCTAAATGATAAGAATTAGTTGTATGAGGAATCCATAAACGTTGCATGTCGCCAGGCAAAGAGCCAGCAGAAGCAACAGGGATAGCGTCTTTAGCCACAAGATCATTAATTGTAATAAATGCGTTTGTTTGAGTAAATTTAGTGCCTAAAGCTTTAACATACTCATCCATGATGTACGAATCGAATTGATTATCAATTTCTGTGGAAAGTGAGTCAGAAGTGAATACTCTGTGATGGAGTCTCTCTCGCTCTAAATTCCAATCATCTTTCCATTCTTTAAGACTGGATCCAAAATCAGATGAATATTCTTTAAGTAAAGGTAATAAACGTGCTAGTGTTTCTTTTGCATCAGCATTTATTTTGCTAGCATCAAATTTATAGGTTTGCATTCTAGTTACGTTAACGTTTAAAAATGCAGTATGTTCAAAATCAAATGCTGTTTTAGAAGAAGTGGTAAAATCTGTATATCTTGTTCCAATCCCTATGATGAGGTCACTTTCTGAAATAGCCTGATTTGCAGCGGCTGTACCTAATATCCCAGTACCTCCTAAATTATAAGGACAATCATATGCGACAGTACCTTTACCAGCAGGGGTTTCAACAAAGGGAATGTGACATTGAGTGGCAAAGGCTATTAATTCTTCACTAGCATTTGAATATTTAACTCCCCCACCAACTATAATGACTGGTTTTTTTCTTGATTTTATGGGAGTTACCGCAAGTGCTAATTCTCGTTCAGTTGGGATTTGTCTATTTACGTAGTGAACACGTTTTTTGAAAAATGATAAATCATAATTGAATGCTTCTGCTTGTACATCTTGAGGGATACAAATTGTGACAGGACCAGCTGTACTTGGATTTGTCATTACTTCAAAAGAATGAATCAAGCTCGACATTAATTGTTCAGGTCTTTCTATTCGGTCCCAGTATCTAGAGACTGCTTTAAACGTGTTCCATCTGTTTCTATTTCAAGTTGCTGTAGCACAGGATCTGGTTGACGTGTGGAAAAGGTATCTGATGGTAAAATCAAAACGGGGATGTTATTTGCATAGGCTGTTCCAGCAGCTGTGACCATATTAGCAGATCCGGGTCCAGCAGAAGCAGTGACTGCAAACACTTCACTTCGTAACATTTGTTTACTGAATGCGATGGCGGCATGAGTCATACCTTGTTCGTTTTTTCCTTGAATAATATCAAGATGCCCAGGATCTTGTTCAAGAGCTTGTCCTATTCCTAGGACATTTCCATGTCCAAAAATATTAAAAACACCTTTAACAAAAGGTTTTTCAAGACCATCTATCGAAATATATTGCTGATTTAAGAATTTTACTAAAGCTTGTGCTGTTGTTAATCTTACTGTTTCTCTCATACAAAAACGTCCTTTCATATATAAAATTGAAATAACTAACAGTAAAAAAAGTGATATGTTGGGTATGTATTGGTAATATCTTAGGATGAATTAAGTTGAAAGTCAACAATTAATGCAAAAATAACATTTTTTTGTGAAAAATAAGTTTAATTGTTTATTTTTATAAAAAATAGAATTGACATATGAGGAAATTGAGTTGTTTTTTTTATGTTTTAAGTATATTATGATTAAATCTTGATAAAGTTAAGTACTTATGATAACATTTAATCAATAAAGAGTGAAGAAAAAAAGTATGGAGAATTAAGATGAAAGCGAAAAGAAATGAGTTAGTAAAAGACTACATATTAGAAAAAGAAAATGTTAGTTTGAAAGAATTACAAGAGACTTTTGATGTCTCTATGAATACAATAAGACGTGATGTATCAACCCTTTTAGAAGATCCAAGATTCAAAAAAGTATATGGTGGTGTCAGCGTTAGAAAAAATCAATTAATATCCTTTGAAAATAGAAGTGTTGAAAACATTGATGCAAAAAAACGTATTGCAAAACAAGCAGCGAACCTAATTCAACCTAATGATTCAATTTATATAGATTCGGGTACTACGACAAAGTATATTTTAGACTATTTGGATAAGGACATAAGCATTACTGTAATAACGAATAGTCTAGATGTGCTCATAAGTGCAGAAAAATTTGAACATATGTCCGTTTTTATTATTGGGACTATTTTCAAGAAATCAACTCGTTCTTT
Source organism: Vagococcus sp. (assembly GCA_052104115.1). Taxonomy (GTDB): domain Bacteria; phylum Bacillota; class Bacilli; order Lactobacillales; family Vagococcaceae; genus Vagococcus. Next base: position 116,383 of record JBQELZ010000005.1, read on the forward strand.
TGTAGGTGGACCTTTGGATCAAATAAGTACGAAGTACAACATAACGAAGGCTTTTATGGCAGCAACGGCTGTTTCAATGAGCAATGGTTGTATGAATTCTGATTATATGGAGTATGAACTAAAAAAAAGTGTGGTTGAAAAAGCGTCTTGTATGTATTTGTTAGTTGATGCCTCAAAATTTGAAAAATCAACATTATTAACTTACGCATCATTGAGTTCCGTAGATAAAATTATCACAGACTATGAATTTGATGAAACATATACAACTTATTTTGAAAAGTATAAAGTTGAATTTGATACAATAACAGATTAAAGAATTAGGAGGGAAGTATATGCCGTTAGTTAATTTTAGTTTAGTTAAAGGACGTAGCGAAAAAGACATACAATTAATTTTAGACACATGTCATAATGTATTTGTAGAGGTACTTCAAATACCGGAGGGGGACCGATATCAAGTCGTTAGGCAATATGATTCCAATGAATTAATTATGGCTGATACAAATTTAGGATTTGAGCGTTCAAAAGATAGAGTGTTGATGTCTATTGTTAGTAGACCACGTAAAAGTGCAGAAAAAATCTTATTGTATAAAAGACTCCAAGTTGAGTTAGAAAAAGTTGTCAAGTTAGATCCTAGGGATTTAATGATTCATTTTGTTATCAATAGCGATGAGGACTGGAGCTTTGGATATGGAGAGGCACAGTTTTTAACTGGAGATTTATAAGAGCCTAGTTGATTAACTTGTTTTATGAGTAGTTTTAAATAAATCAAGTGATGATAGAGATAGCTAAAAAAACACTGTTGGAGAGTATGTTTTTCAAATACTCTCCAACAGTGTTTTTTATTTTGAAAGGATAATTAAAAGCAAGGATAAGAGAATTGAAGCAGTGGCTCAGTGACAGCTGTCTTTGTTTACATATAATAATCAACTTGGCTTTTGTTAACTTAACAAAAACTTGCTCTTTAAATAGGTTATTTATTCCAAAGTAGTTGACTAATAATTATATAACATGTAATATTCTAGCTGCAAGTTGATCAACTTAACCAATAGTTAACAATAGTTTGATGAGTAAGATTGGAGGGGATTGCTGTGAAGAAATTAAAAAATTATGTGAATGGCGAATGGATTCCTAGTAAAACAGAACAGTATGAAGAAGTTCTTAACCCGGCTACAAAAGAAGTAATAGGAAAAGTACCTATTTCAACAAGTGAAGATTTAGACGATGCCATTAACATAGCACAGGCTAAATTTTTGGAATGGAGAGATGTGCCATCTCCAAGAAGAGCAAGAATTTTATATAAATTCCATAGATTGTTGGAAATAAATAAAGAGGAACTAGCTAGAATAATCACAATTGAAAATGGAAAAGCACTATCTGAGGCACATGGAGAAGTACAACGTGGAATTGAAAATGTTGAATATGCTTGTGGCAGTCCTACATTACTGATGGGGGACAGTTTATCATCAATTGCGACTGATGTTGAGGTTCAAACTTATAAATATCCAATTGGAGTAGTAGGGTGTATCACCCCATTTAATTTTCCAATGATGGTTCCATTTTGGATGTTTCCTATGGCTATTGTTGCTGGGAATACAGTAGTTTTAAAACCAAGTGAACGTGCGCCGTTATTGATGGAAAAAGTAGTGGAATTATTAACAGAAGCTGGACTTCCAAATGGCGTTCTTAATATTGTTTATGGAGCTCATGATGTAGTAAATGCGATGTTAAAAAATGAAAATATTAAAGCAATATCATTTGTTGGTTCTAAAACAGTTGGTGAATACGTGTATCGTGAAGGGGCTAAACAGTTAAAAAGAGTACAAGCGTTAACGGGGGCTAAAAATCATACGATTGTATTAAATGATGCAAATTTAGTAGATAGTGTGCCTGCGATAGTTGGAGCTGCATTTGGTTCTGCTGGAGAACGATGTATGGCTGCATCAGTTGTTGCTGTTCAAGAGGGAATTTATGATACATTCTTAGAAGAATTAGTAAAGGCAACAGATAACATTAAAGTAGGCAACGGCTTAGATGACGGAGTGTTTTTGGGACCTGTTATTCGTGAAGAAAATTTAAATAAAACATTAGAATACATTGAAAAGGGAATGATACAAGGAGCTAAACTAACTCGTGATGGACGAACTATTGACAATAAGGATGGCTATTTTATAGGTCCCTCTATTTTTGAAAATGTCACAACGGAAATGAGTATCTGGAAAGATGAATTGTTTGCTCCTGTTCTATCAATTATGAAAATCAAGACCATAAGTGAAGGTATTGATATTGCTAATCAGTCTGAATATGCTAATGGTGCATGTTTATTTACAAATAGTGCAGCAGCAATTCGTTACTTTAGGGAAAATATAGATGCGGGAATGTTAGGTATCAATTTAGGTGTGCTGGCTCCAATGGCTATTTTCCCATTTTCGGGATGGAAAAATTCATTTTTTGGTACATTACCAGTTAATGGGAGAAGTGGTTTGGAATTTTATACACGGAATAAAGTAGTGACTGCACGCTATTCAAAAAAAGATATATAAAGAACTTGGAGGGAACTACTTATGACAAGTTTAAAGAGGATTCCTGAAAATAAGAATTTAGATAACAATGTGATTCAAAAACATCATATTACCCGTGAAAAAGATGGGCTTAAATTTATTGAACTAAGACTATTAGATTGTTATGCCAATAGCTACTATGAAGAACTGTTGGAAGGACTAGAAGTTTGTGCGGTAATTTTAGAAGGAAAGGCAAGCATTTCAGATGGTGATAAGAAATTTGAGAATATTGGAGGACGAGACTCTATTTTTGAGAAGAATCCGACAGATAGTGTTTACATGTCATCAGGAAAATTATTACAAATTCGAGTTGATCACTATGCCAAACTAATATTATGTTATGCACCATCTTTAGTTGTATTACCAACGACATTGATAAAAGCAGAAAGTAATGTTATAGAAAAACGGGGTAACTATAATAATAAACGTTTGGTTCATAACATTTTAGACGATGAAAGTGTCATTTCAGATAAATTACTTGTTGTTGAAGTTTATACAGACAGTGGAAATTGGTCAAGTTACCCACCCCATAAACATGATCAAGATAATTTACCTTATGAATCGTTATTAGAAGAAACTTATTATCATGAAATGAATCCGAAGCAAGGGTTTGTATTTCATAGAGTGTATACAGAAGATAGATCCATTGATGACATTATGGCAGTAGAAAACGAGAATGTTGTCATTGTTCCTAAAGGATATCATCCAGTATCGGTACCCGATGGTTATGATTCCTATTATTTAAATATTATGGCAGGACCAGTAAAAAAATGGAAATTTCACAATGATCCAGCTCATGAATGGATTTTAAACCGTAAATAGAAAAGGAGGGACATTATGTCAAATAAACAATTAGATCTAATTGCAATTGGACGAGCATGCATAGATTTAAATGCTGTTGAATACAACAGACCAATGGAAGAGACAGTGACATTTGCAAAATATGTTGGTGGATCTCCAGCTAATATTGCAATAGGTGCATCGAAATTAGGGTTATCGTGTGGGTTTGTTGGTAAGATACCTGACGATCAACATGGTAGGTTTATTACTAACTTCATGCATGAAGTTGGCGTTAACACTAGTCACTTAATTTTGGATACTGAAAACAGAAAGTCCGGGTTAGCATTTACAGAAATTTTAAGTCCGGCTGAATGTGACATCTTAATGTACAGAGATAACGTTGCTGATTTATATTTAAGACCAAATGATATTGATGAAGAGTATATAAAATTAGCCAAAATGATAGTCATTTCTGGCACCGCCTTATCTCAAAGTCCATCTCGTGAAGCTATTTTTAAAGTAGTATCAATCGCACATACCAATAATATCAGCATTGTTTTTGAATTGGATTACAGACCCTATACGTGGAAGAATGTTGAAGAAACATCAATTTACTATACATTAATAGCGGAGCAATCCGACATAATTATAGGTACGAGAGAAGAGTTTGATATGCTCGAAGCAGTTTGTGGAAAGTCAGATGACATAACTGCTGAGCATCTATTGAATCATCAACCAAAATTAATTGTTATCAAGCATGGTATTGATGGATCATGTGCCTTTACGAAAGAAGGGCAATATTATAGAGCGAATGCCTATCAATCAAATGTATTAAAAACATTTGGTGCGGGTGATTCCTACGCAGCCGCTTTCTTATATGCCTTGAGTAATAAAAAAGGAATCGAGAAGGCTCTGAATTATGGAAGTGCTTCAGCAGCTCTTGTGGTAAGTAAACATAGTTCATCTGAAGCAATGCCTACAGTTCAAGATATAGAATCATTAATGAAGGAGCAGCAATAGTAATGATGTGTTTTACTGATATTAAAGTTAGTTGTCGTTAGATGTGAACGATTAATTGAAAGCGTTATTATTAGAATGGAGGGACTACAATGACTATTAAATTAGCAATAGCACCAATTGCTTGGACAAATGATGATATGCCAGAATTAGGCAAAGAAAATAGTTTTGAACAATGTATTAGCGAAATGGCTTTATCTGGATATCGTGGAACGGAAATTGGAAACAAATACCCCAAAAATCCTGAAACGTTACGAACCTATTTAAACCCAAGAGGATTATCTGTTGCAAGTGCATGGTTTAGCTTATTTTTAACGACACGGCCTTTTGAAGAAACTGAGCGAGAATTTATTAAGCATAGAGATTTTTTATACGAAATGGGAGCAAAAGTAATTGTTGTATCAGAACAAGGACTTAGTGTACAGGGAAAAATAGATGTGTCAGTCATAGATGAGAAGCCTATTTTTACAGAGGGTGAGTGGACGTTATTGATAAACGGTCTAGAAAAATTAGGAGAACTAGCAAACGAAAAAAATATGGCTATTGTCTATCATCACCATATGGGTACTGGTGTTCAGACTACAGCTGAAATAAAGCGATTAATGGACAATACTGATCCAATGAAAGTATCGCTGTTGTTTGATACAGGTCATTTAGTATTATCTGGTGAAGACCCAGTTTCAATTTATCGGGATTATAAAGATAGAATTAAGCATATTCATTTCAAAGATATTAGAAAAGATGAAATGAGTAAAGTAAGAAGTGAGAAAATGAGTTTTTTATTAGGTGTTAGAGAGGGTGTATTTACAGTTCCAGGAGATGGTATGATTGACTTCAATCCAATTTGGGCGGAAATTGAAGAGAGTGGTTATGATGGATGGATAGTTGTAGAAGCAGAGCAGGATCCTATAAAAGCCAATCCATTTATTTATGCCAAAAAGGCTCGTCAGTATATCTACCAATTAACTAAACTTTAGAGAATATGAGGTAGAAAAATGAATGCTTTTTCATTAGCAAGTTTTCTCATAATAGTTGTTGTTATTTGGACATTTGCCTATAAACGTTCTAGAGGTGTAGATGTAACTGATGCTGAAGGCTTTTTTATGGGAGGTAGGAGTTTAACTGCGTTACCTATAGCAGGTACGATTATTATGACAAATTTATCAACAGAGCAGTTGGTAGGACAAAATGGACAAAGCTATATCGCGGGTATGGAAGTTATGGCTTGGGAAGTAACATCTGCGATTGCAATTGTTATGTTAGCTGCTGTTTTTTTACCTAAATATTTTAAATATGGTATTAATACTGTATCAGATTTTGGTTGCGTCAAGAATTATGTGTAAATGGAAAAAACCATTCTGTCGGTTAAGTTAA
>JBQELZ010000006.1:0-112540 GCA_052104115.1 Vagococcus sp.
ACTTTGTTCAGTTTTCAAAGGTCTAATCAGTTGCTTTAGCAACTTTTATATCATAACAACTTAACAAGTGTTTGTCAACATGTTTTTAAAATGTTTTTTAAATTAAAAACTGTTTTCTTCAACTAACTTGCTTTAAAAGAATAACATGATTATGATCAAAAGTCAATAACTTTTTTTTATAACTTATCATTCTTTATTTCTTCAAAACGTTGTTAATCAACAACAAAAATAATAATATCAATTTTTTTACGTTAAGTCAATAAGAAAATAAAAAAACTTAACGTAAAAAATTTAATTAAAATATGGAACGCCACTTATTTGAAAAGTCTGTAGTACTTCTCTTAATGTAGCGGGTTCTTCCCATGTAAAGCGACTGCCATCAACTGTTTTTTGATCTGTACTTTCTTCCAAGCTAAAAACAAACAGTGGTATTTTTTCATTATCTACACTAACATTTGTCAATTCGACCAGTTCCATGTCAGTAGGATTTAAATTAACCGTTTTTTTCAATTCGTTCAAAATACTTGCCAAACTTGTATATGGTTCTTTTATAGAAGCCATAATAAACTCAACTTGATTAACATCTTTCTTTACCAAGAATTTTTTATGTCCATCTTCTTGATTTAGAATGACTGTTCCAGCTACTTTAGGTTGTCCCAACACGTTCCACCTCTTAAGTTTCTATTTATAGTATATATAATATCGAACAAGAAAAAGTATAACATGTTTTCAGAAATAAATCAGTTCTTTTCCATCGTTTCCTTTAAAGCGTCGGTTGTCCAACTCTCTAATCTTTCTTCTATAGAAGAAAAACCAATTTTTTTATTTTTATTCGTAAAATATTTCTTTTTCCTATAAACAATTGGTGGTGTTTCTTGTAATACTCTTAAGGATAGACTGATTTTTTTTGTATACTCATCTATATCAATGACTTGGACCGTCACAGTATCACCTACTGTTAACTCATCCGAAATATTTTTTATAAAGCCATGTTTGACTTCTGATACGTGAATCAAACCTTGTTGATTGTTGTCTAATGATACAAATGCTCCATATGGTTGAATGCCTGTTACTTTACCTTGGATGGTCATCCCAATTTTGTAATTCACTATTACCAACTCCCTTGTATAATAGATGTATTTTAACACAAAAAAAGAATTAAGAAAATTTAGCTTTTCTTAATTCTTTTACTAACTAGTCGTTTACTTCTATTGTTTCAATGACAACATCATGGATTGGTCTATCTTGGTTGTCTTTTTGGACAGTAGAAATTTCATCTACAACATCCATACCTTCTACAACATGACCAAATACTGTATGTTTGAAATCTAACCATGGTGTTCCACCGTTTTTATAAGCTTCAATAATTTCTTCTGGAAATCCAGCACCTTCTAATTGACCTAACATATTGCCAGGAACGTTTTGATTTTGGACAATAAAGAATTGACTACCATTCGTATTAGGTCCAGCATTAGCCATTGATAATGCGCCTCTTAAATTAAAAACATCTTTTGAAAATTCATCTTCAAATTTTTCACCATAGATACTTTCTCCGCCCATTCCTGTACCGGTTGGATCGCCACCTTGAATCATAAAGTCGGTTATAACTCTATGGAAAATAATACCATCATAGTAGCCTTGTTTACTTAATTCGATGAAATTTTTTACTGTCTTTAGTGCTTGTTCTGGAAATAGAGCGACTTTTATGTCACCGCGATTTGTTTTAATAGTAGCTGTAACAGCTTGTGTGTCTAAATTTAATTGTGGAAAAGTTGTCATAATAATCCTCCTAATGGTTATTTGTCTTCTAGTATACTTCTTACCTTAGTGGTTAACAAATCAATTGCAACTTGATTTTCTCCACCTTCAGGTATGATGACGTCTGCATATTTTTTTGTTGGCTCTATAAACTGATGGTGCATAGGTTTAACAACACTTAAATATTGGTCGATAACAGAATCCAATGATCGTCCTCTATCTTGCATGTCTCGTTTGATTCGTCGGATAATTCGTATATCGTCTTCTGTATCAACGTATACTTTAATATCCATTAAATCACGTAACCGCTCATCTTCTAAAATTAAAATGCCCTCAACAATAATGACTTCTTTTGGTTCTTGATGACTGACATCTGTACTTCTAGTATGAGCTTCATAATCATATACTGGCTTGTCGATCGCTTCATAACGGATTAAACTTTGCAATTGTTCGATTAATAATTCTGTGTCAAAAGCCAATGGATGATCATAATTCGTATTCAATCTTTCTTCAAATGATAAATGACTTTGATTTTTATAGAAAGAATCTTGCTCAAATAATAAGATTGAATGATTGGGTAAGGCATTTAGTATTGCTCGACTTACACTTGTTTTACCACTTCCAGAACCACCAGTTACTCCTATAACAATGGGGCGCTCCTTTTTCTCTGTCATACTGCGTATCCCTCGCTTAATTCGTTTTAATCCTTCTTTGATATCCTACTCTATTGCGACGTGAGTTTCAACAATTTGATGCACTTGTTTCCATATTTTTACTGAATATTAAGATAAATGAGTCATTTATTCTAAATAAACGATATTTCATGAGAGTCTTTTGTCCTCATACATTGAAATCGATTCTCATTTTCAATTAAGTTATTTTATTGTCTTTGATTATTTTAGAATGGTACACTTATTTTTATTAGATAAAAAGGAGAATGGTACATGTCAAAACAATTATTTAAAATTGATCAATTAGGATTTTCTGTTGATGGAAAAGATATTTTAAAAAATATTTCCTTCACTGTAAATGAAGGGGAGTTAATAACTATTAGTGGTCCTTCTGGAAGCGGTAAAAGTACCTTACTAAAAATTATCGCAACGATGCTACCAAAAACAACAGGAAGCGTATCATTCAATGGTAAAGATATTGATTCTTATCAACCCACTGACTATCGAAAAGACGTGTCTTACTTTTTCCAAAGTCCCGTTTTATTCGGAGAGACTGTTAAAGACAATTTAATGTTTCCTTTTAACATTCGAGACAAAGGATTTGATGAAGAACGCGCCATAACCTTACTTGAATCATTTCAATTATCAAAGGACTATTTAGATAAGACAATCTCTTCTCTTTCTGGCGGAGAAAAACAGCGAATCGCCTTTGTCCGTAATCTCTTATTCGAGCCAAAAGTCATCTTACTAGATGAAATCACAAGTGCTCTAGACACAACAAATAGTCAACTCATCCAATCATTTATTCAGTCATTAAATAAAGATAAAGATGTGACCATTTTATGGATTACCCACGATGAAGAAGAGTATCAGTCATCAAACAGACGCTTATTCATTGAAGACGGTAAATTAAAGGAGGATTATCATGGGTGAGTTAAACATTCCAAATTTATCATTGGTTTTAGCAAGTTCTCTTGTCGTTATTGCTCTTCTACTTGATTACAAGGAAAAATTAGGTTTAGGAAAAGATATTTTTATAGCGGCTATTCGCTCAGTTGTCCAGCTCTTTATTATTGGTTATGTGTTGAGTTCTATCTTCAAATTAGACAATATGCTCCTAACTATGGTGATGGTCTTATTCATTATCTTGAATGCTGCCTATAACGCTGGAAAACGTGCTAGTAATATGAAGAATAGTTTTTATATTTCTCTAGCATCTATCGGATTTGGTACGTTAGTCTCTCTAGTGGTCTTGTTCTTATCTGGTACATTAAAATGGACCCCCTCTCAAATCATCCCTATTACCGGTATGATTGCTAGTAATGCTATGACAGCTGTAGGTGTTGGTTACCGAACTATGGAATCAAAATACACCGATCAACGCCAACAAATTCAAGAAAAACTTGCGTTAGGCGCAACGATAAAACAAGCTTCCCTTCCTATTATACAAAACAGCATCAAGTCAGCAATGGGGCCAAGTGTAGACCGAACAAAAACAGTCGGTCTTGTTAGTTTGCCAGGGATGATGTCAGGATTGATGTTTGCAGGAATCGATCCAACAACTGCTATTCGCTACCAAATTGTTGTCATGTTCATGTTAATCGCCACAACTGGATTTGCGACAATGATTTCTAGCTACTTAGCCTATAAAACATACTTTAATGACAAACAACAATTAATATAAAAAAATCAAGTCTAGCTAACACAACTAGACTTGATTTTTTATTTTTCTTGCACATATTTATAAGCAGTACCTAATGAGATATTGCATTCTTCAGCAATTTGTCTCAATGTATAGCGATTGTTATTATATAAGAATCTAATTTGTTCAATCGTTTCTTCTGAAATTTTAGGACGACCACCAACACGTCCGTTACGGCGTGCTTCTTGTAGTCCTTTAGTTGTACGTTCTCTAATGATTAACTTTTCCATTTCGGCTATTTTAAATATCATCTCTACGTATGCCTCATCATTGATGTCACTATAAGCAGAACCTTTTTTTACAACAATCAATTGAATGCCTCTTTCTTTTAGTTCACCTAAAAAATCAGCTAATTGAATAATTGATTTCCCTAAACATCTTAACTCGTAGACAACAAGTTGATCTCCGCTCTCCAATGTATCAACAACACTAGTTAACGTTGTATCATTTTGAGCAATATCATTCGTGTTTTCTTTCTCAACTGAAATGACTTCTATATTAAATCCTTTAAGTCCCTCAACTTGTTCTTTCATATATGTTTCTTCGCTGGATGCGTAAACATAACCTATCTGTTTCATGCGGCCTTCCTCCTACATTTAATAAAACACTTATTAAATTTAATTTATATTATTTATTATTGGCTATGTTTAGACTATACCCCTTTTTTAAAAAACCTGCCTTATCAAACTTTTCGTAACCTTACGTAAAAAGTGACAATAATAGAGCTATTTTTGAATTTTTTTTAAAAAAACACGATTTATTTATTTTACTAGATACATTGTCATACATTTATACAATAAAAACTGTGACATTCTCCCTCGGTTTAACACGATGTTGGTGAATGACACAGTTTATTTCTTTAATGAATCGTGAGAACATCCATCTCTGTACTAATCTCTTTTTCTTTAGTCCCTACTATATCCACATAGTCATTGGTATTCGTCACAATCACCATAACTGTGGGATCAAACTCTTTTTCTTTTAGTTTTTTCTGATCAAACATCGCTAATCTATCACCTTTTTTAATACGTTGTCCTTTGTCAACAAACGATGTAAACCCATCTCCTGCTAGATTAACTGTATCTATCCCGATATGAATCAATAATTCTACACCTGTATCCAATTTTAATCCGTACGCATGTTTGCTAGTATATGTCACGATTACGACACCATCTGCTGGGGCAAATATATCTCCAGTACTCGGAATAATTCCTATTCCTTTTCCCATCATTTCAGATGAAAAGACTGGATCATTAACGTCTTTTAAGGCAATTACTTCACCAGATACCGGTGTGGTCAACCCAATAGATACCTCATTTTGGTTATCTTTCACTGGAGCAATGTTTTTTTCTTCAACATTCGTTCCTTGCTTTTTCCCGTACACAAAGGTCAAGACAAAGGATATGACAATACTTATCACTATTCCAATCATATAGACAGGAACTGATTTTGGAGCGATAGATATAAAACCAATCACACTCGCAGGTCCCATTGCGACAGCTAAGACATGAAAGAAACCAATAAATGCTGAGGCAATACCAGATGCTATCATCGCACAAATAAATGGATATTTTAATTTTAAGTTTATCCCAAAAATAGCAGGTTCAGTGATACCTAACATCGCAGACACACTGGCTGAAGACGCTAAACTCTTTTGTTTGTCATTTTTACTTAAGAAAAAGACTGCTAAAGCTGCCCCTCCTTGCGCCACATTTGCCATGGAAGCAACTGGAAAAATAAAGGAACCGCCAGTCTTGGCCATCTCTGCTAATAATGTAGTTTCAATAGCAGGAAAACTTTGATGTAGTCCTGTGATTACAATTGGTGAATAAAACGTTCCAAATAGCCCCATTCCAAACCCACCAGTTGTATCATACAACCAGACTAAACTATTCGTTAGTCCATCCGAAATACCTCTCATCATCGGTCCCACCAATGTAAAGGTTAAAAAACCAGTAATAATAATAGCTAACATAGGAGTAAAGGTAAAATCTAGGGCCTTACTTATATGCTTATGAAAGTATTTTTCTAATGTTGCTAAAATCCAGGCCACTGCCAATACTGGCAATACAGATCCTTGGTAACCCGCTTGAGCAATAGGCATCCCAAATACATTCCAATAAGGCATCGTACCGTCTGCAATAGCGTCCGCAACACCATACCCATTAACTAAATCAGGCATTACCATTGCCATTCCCATCGCTGCTCCTAAGTATGGATTACCACCAAATCGTTTCGTTGCTGAAAAACCAACAAGAATCGGTAGAAAGGCAAATGGTGCAGCTGCTAATAGATTAATAATAGAGGCTATATCTGTGATTCCTGGATACATCTCAACCACTGATTTAGCTCCAAACAGGCCTTGTGATGTCAGTACATTATTAATAGCCATTAACAAACCACCAGCTACTAATGCTGGTACGATAGGAACAAAAATATCAGAGAGTATTTTAATCAAATTCATCACAGGATTATCTTTTTTTCCTTTTTCATTAGCTAACTCTTTAAGACCTTCTGTTGATGCACTTGTCACCCCAGTTAATGCGACGAGTTCTTTATAGACTTTATCTACATCTCCTGGTCCAATGATAATCTGATACTGTCCATTCGCTTCAAATGTACCCTTAACTCCATCATTGGCATCCAAACTTGATTGGTTGATACTTCCTGTGTCTTTTACTACCAAACGTAATCGTGTGGCACAATGTGCGGCTGCGACAAGGTTGTCTTTTCCTAACGCTTTAATAATATCCTCTGCTACCCTTTTGTGATTCATCTTTGTTCTCTCCTTTTTATATTAGAGTTATTACCTAATATAATACCTTTTTCCCACTATATGTCAAACGTTTAACATATTTTATTTAATTAATTATAATATATACCATAACAAAACACTTTTAAATGTCATACGTTTGACAGATATAGTTTTTTTTAATATGATACCTTTAAAGACGTAGCAAGAAAGGACTGTTTGGGACGATGGCAAAAAAAATAGAACGTTGGACGACTAATTTACGGTACAAACCATATGATGAATGGCCAAATGACTACATCAAATTCTTATCAAACTCTGTTAACAACGCAAACTGGAGGCTTAATTTTCATGTCCAACCAGATACTGGTTTATTAAATGACCCTAACGGATTTTCCTATTTCAATAACAAATGGCACTTGTTTTATCAGTATTACCCAATGGGACCTGTGCATGGTATCAAATCTTGGTACCATCTAACCTCCGATAACCTTGTAGATTGGAAGAAAGAAGATATCGCTCTTTTACCTGATACTGAATTCGACAGTCATGGGGTGTACTCTGGTTCTGCCATTCCATTAAATGACGATTTGTTTTTAATGTACACAGGAAATGTACGTGATAGCGAGTGGAATCGACATGCCTATCAAATTGGCGCGTGGCTAAATAAGGAAGGAGACATAAAAAAAGAGGCATATCCTTTAATTGACACCCCTCCTAGTGGCTATACCCACGATTTTAGAGACCCACAAGTTTTTCAGTATGAAGACTCTTTTTATCTATTAATTGGCGCTCAAACCATTGATGAGAAGGGAGATATCCTAATTTATCAATCAAAAAATCTCACTAACTGGGATTATCTTGGTCCTCTAGACTACACTTCTAATGACATGGGGTACATGGTAGAATGCCCAAATATAGTATTTGTTGATGAGAAGCCTATTCTATTATTCTGTCCACAAGGTTTGGACAAATCAATCATGCCTTATGACAACATTTATCCCAATGTCTATGTCATGGGAGACACGTTTGAGACAGACTCCCTTGCTTTCTCAAATCCTAGCTCCCTTCAACTATTGGACGAAGGTTTTGATGTCTATGCCTCTCAAGCTTTTAATGCCCCTGATGGTCGTGTATTAAGTGTAGGATGGATTGGTTTACCAGAAGTAGATTATCCAACCTTTGATGATGGTTGGGCTCATTGTTTGAGTTTAGTCAAAGAGATGACTATAACCAATCATACTCTCTATCAATATCCTGTTGAAGAAACGAAAGAACTTCGCAATAGTCACTCATCACTGACAGGTGTCGTTAATGGTACAAAAGATGTCGTGATTGTTCCAAACTCTAATTCCTATGAATTAGAACTGACTTTTAAAGAAAATACGTCAGGCACATTAACCTTATATGCTGACCCAGTAGCAAAAACAGGTTTAACAATTCATTACAACACAAAGTCTGGTACAATAATAGTCGATAGATGTCAGGCTGGTAAACCGTTTGCTGAGGCATTTGGTACAACTCGTCATGTCCAACTGAGCCCACACTCTCCTCTAACTCTGACTATTTTTGCAGACGCATCAGTCTGTGAGCTATTCATAAATAAAGGAGAAAAAACACTCACCAGCCGAGTTTTTCCAGACAAATGTCACACTACTGTTTTCATAGAAGGAGAAGAATCTACCTATTTTGGTGATTATTACCCGCTCCGCACTACAGAAACAAAGAAATAGGGAGATAATATGTCAGTAAAACTAACCGATGTTGCGAAAAAAGCAGGTGTATCACCTACAACTGTTTCAAGAGTGATTAATAATTATGGCTATCTAAGTCAAAAAACAATTGATAATGTTCGCCAGGCCATGGATGAATTAAACTATGTCCCAAACTCTGCTGCCAGATCCCTTCAAGGGAAAAAAAATAATTTAATCGGACTTATCTTTCCGTCCGTTTCAAATCCTTTTTACGGGGAGCTGATTGAACGCATTGAAACCAAACTCTTTAACAAAGGCTACAAAGCCATTTTATGCGATAGTGCCCATGATGAAGGGAAAGAAAAAGAGTATCTTAAAATGCTAGCGGCAAACAAAGTAGATGGTATTATTACTGGTTCTCATAATTTAGGGATAAAAGAATACGAAACCATCCCCTTGCCTATCGTGTCATTTGACCGGTATCTAGCAGACAATATTCCAATTGTCGGAAGTGACAATGATTTAGGAGCCCGTTTAGCCACAACAGCTTTAATCGAAAAAGGCTGTCAGCGCATTGCGATTCTTTCAGGTAGTAATGATTCCATGTCTCCAACAAACCAGCGTGTAGATGGATATGTTAAAACCATGACACTCCATAATTTAGCACCAATTGTCTGTCATTTACCAAGCCACTCATCTCCAACAATTAAACGAATGGAAATAAAACGTCTTTTCGAATCAAATCCTGATTTAGACGGTGTCTTTTGTACAGATGATTTAACAGCCCTTTTAGTATTAGACTTTACCAAAGAAAATGATATCAACGTCCCTGATAGGCTAAAAGTAATTGGATATGATGGCACAGAATTGATTCAAACCTATTTCTCAGACTTAACGACAATTGTTCAGCCTATTGATGATTACGCGAGTTTATTAATTGACATGTTATTAAAAAAAATTGATACGCCATCTATAGCTATCGATAATTTACAATTACCTGTTACCCTTCATGTGTCACATACTATTTAACAACAAGAAAAAGCCTATTATTCAGATTTGAATAATAGGCTTTTATTTATAAGAAACAGTAGAAGGGGGATATTCTACTGTTCTTTCTTAGCTAATAATTTTTCACGATACATTTGAACTTCATCATCACTACAATAAACATAATGGCCATCTAATATATCTCTTAAATAACGTTCTTTTCCATCATCTTCTTTTGATGGTGTATATGTGATACGTTCACGTTGACGCTCATAATCAGGATCTGGTAATGGAATGGCTGAGAGTAAACTTTCCGTATACGCATGCAAGCCATACTTATAGATTTCTTCACTTGACCCCACTTCAACTAGTTTACCGTAATACATCACACCTATACGATCACTAATGTATTTAACCATAGATAAATCATGAGCAATGAATAGATAGGTCAAATTTTCTGTTTCTTGCAATTCTTGTAACAGGTTAACAACTTGCGCTTGAATAGACACATCTAAAGCTGAAATGGGCTCGTCACAAATAATAAACTTAGGCTCAACTGCTAGAGCTCTTGCAATCCCGATTCTTTGACGCTGACCACCTGAAAATTCATGTGGATAACGTGTCCCATGCGATGGATCTAGTCCAACTGTTTTCAACAAACTATTCACACGCTCTGTTCGTTCTTTATCCGTTTTAGCTAAGCCATGGACATCAATTCCCTCAGCAATAATATCCTTCACTTTCATACGAGGATTCAGTGACGCATAAGGATCTTGATAAATCATTTGAACATCACGTCTAAATTTATTTAGATTCGCACGACCTTTAATTTTGGCAATATCCTCTCCTTCAAATTTAATTTCACCACTTGTTGGATTATATAAACGAATAATACTTCTTCCGGTTGTTGATTTTCCACAACCAGATTCTCCTACTAAGCCAAACGTTTCACCTTCGTAAATATAGAAGCTGATGTCATCGACTGCTTTTACTTCATCTGTACGACCAACGTTAAAGTGTTGTTTCAAACTATTTACTTCCAATAATTTTTCTTTTGTATCAGTTTTCATATGACTCAACTCCTTTCTTACCCACCAAAACGATTTTTATATTTTTCTCGTCGTCTAACGATTTCTGGTGGCGGTGTCACTTTTGGTGCATTTGGAGCCAATAACCAAGTGGCTGCTTTGTGAGTTGGCGACACATCAAAAAATGGTGGTGCTAGTTCAGTATCAATCTTCATCGCAAACTCATTACGAGGATAAAAAGCATCTCCTTTTGGTGGGTCTAATAAGTCTGGCGGTGAACCTGGAATGGCATATAATTTATCTTCTCCAGTATCAAGGGTTGGCATTGAACTTAATAATCCCCACGTATATGGATGTTGTGGATTATAAAAAATGTCATCAGCTGTTCCAATCTCAACAATACGACCACCATACATAACTGCTACTCTATCTGCCACATTGGCAACCACTCCCAAATCATGGGTGATAAAGATAATAGAGGTTTGTATTTTTTGCTGAATGTCTTTCATCAAATCAATTATTTGTGCTTGAATCGTTACATCTAATGCTGTTGTAGGTTCATCTGCAATCAACACCTCTGGATAACAAATCAAAGCAATCGCAATCACAATACGTTGTCTTTGACCACCAGAAAATTGATGTGGGTAATTTTTTAATCGTTTTTCAGCGTTAGGAATCCCCACTAACTTCAGTAAATCCAATGCTCTATCCAGTGCATCTTTTTTAGAAATTTTACGATGTTTACGCAATGACTCTGCTACTTGATTGCCAATATTCATGGTAGGATCAAGTGACGTCATAGGATCTTGGAAAATCATCGCAATGTCTTTCCCTCGAATGGATTGCATTTCTTTTTCTGTTTTATGAACCAAATCTTCGCCTTTAAATAAAATTTCACCACTGTCAATGTTGGCATTGTTCGCCAATAATCGCATAATTGTACGAGTTGTCACAGATTTACCTGATCCAGACTCACCCACTATCGCTAATGTTTCACCTTTATGCAAGTCAAAATTAACACCACGGATGGCGTGAACTTTTCCTGCAAAAGTATCAAACGATATATTTAAATCTTTCACTTCTAATACTTTTTCCATAGTCTATCCACCATCCTAGTCATTCATTTTCGGATCAAACGCATCTCTTAATCCATCTGCTAATAAGTTAAAACAAATCATTATCACAGATAATGTAATTGCTGGTGCCCACATCAAATGAGGCAAGAATCTAAATGTTTTGTATCCTTCATTTAACAATGTTCCAAGTGAAGCCGTTGGAGGCGTTAACCCTAATCCAATAAAACTTAAAAAGGCTTCAAAGAAAATCGCTGATGGAATACTAAACATCATTTGCACGATAATAACACCTGATATATTCGGTAACACATGCTTTAAGGCAATTTTAGACTGAGATTCACCTAGCGTTGTAGCCGCTAAGACATATTCTTGATCTTTTATTTTTAAGGTTTGAGCACGTACAATACGTGCCATTGTAATCCATCCTGTGATAATCATGGCTAAAATAATGGACAACATACCTGGTTTAAAAATGGTTAACATCAAAATCATCACAACTAAATTAGGAATTCCTGATAAAATTTCCAGTATCCGCTGCATGACATTATCCACACGACCGCCTTTCATACCAGAAATCATGCCATATATCACACCAAACGTTAAATCTAAAAAGGCTGCAATAAAGGCAATAATCAGTGACATTCTTGTTCCCATCAACAAACGTGACAACTCATCTCTTCCTAGTCCATCAGTTCCTAAATAATAATGAACATCCTCTGGAACCTTAGCTTGCTCATACTTATCTATTCGTTGTCCACCGACCACAGCTGTTCCGTTAAACCCATCAATGCTAACTCCTGGAATTTTAGGTGGTAAGTTAATATATTTAGGATTTTGCTTTGTTGGGTCATGAGGCGATACCCATGTTGAGCCAATCGCTAACAAAGTAATAATGATTAACAATACCAGTGACACAACTGCACCCTTATTTTTCTTTAATCGTCTCCATGAATCTTGTAAGAAATTTAAAGAAGGGGCACTAATTCTTTCTCTATCTAAATTGTCCTCAATAGAAATTGGCTCAAAACTATCTTTAGGTAATTGCTTTATGTCTACTTTTTCCATTAGTCTTTGCCACCTCCTGAAACACGAATTCTTGGATCGACGATACCATACAGTAAGTCAACTATTAAAATAACTACTACTAACATCGTAGAGAATAAAATTGTCACCGCCATAATTGTTGGGTAATCGTTGGTCATAATTGACTTAACAAATTGTTCCCCAATACCAGGAATCGCAAAAATATTTTCTACTACCAATGATCCTGTCATTAACGCAACAGCTAAAGGTCCTAACAATGTAATCAACGGTATCAAACTATTTCGTAACCCATGTCTAAATACCACTTGCCAACGGCTTAACCCCTTAGCTCTAGCTAACTCAATGTAATCACTGCTTAATACTTCAACCATTTCCGTTCTAATAAACCTTGCTGAATCCGCCAATGGAGACATCGCCAATGCAAGCGTTGGTAAAACCGTTGAGGCAAATCCTTGATCCCACTTAGCAATCGGTAGAATACCTAGTTTTATCGCAAATAAATATTGTAACAACACAGCGAATACAAAGTTTGGTATTGACCTACCTAAAATAGCAACCAACGTGGCTACCGTATCAACCCATGTGTTTTGTTTCATGGCTGCAATTGCTCCAAGAACAATCCCGACCAACGTACCAAAAATAATGGCTTGCGCTCCTAACTGAACAGATGGTCCGATACGTTCTTTTAGTAACTTAGAAACTGGCTGGTTTTTAAATTGGAATGATGTCCCAAAATCTCCTTTTACTAAGTTTGTCATGTAGATACCATATTGTTGAATCACTGGCTTATCTAGTCCAGATTGTTTATTTAAAATTTCAATCTGTTCTTGTGATAATTTTTCCTGATTGGCATATGGTGATCCAGGAACTGATTTCATTAAGAAAAATGTAATAGTGGAAATTAGCCATAACGTGATTAACATAAAACCAACACGTTTAAGAAAATACTTTAAAAAATTTCCCATTTTTCTTTCCCCCTTTACTAATTTTTTTGACTTCCATTTGGAAATGAATTAAAGTTAATGTCATATTACTATGAAGAAAAGAGTATGTCATGAAAACACAGAAGAAAATATACTTTACACTTTTATTATCATTCCTTCTTGTACCGATGTGGTTAACCGTGAAGCAAGAGACACTAACCATACGATCCTTATCAGATAGCTTTTTTATGTTGTCCCTCGTCTTTTTAATCATTGGATTATCTATACTGGTCTTATCTTCTGGATTTTTTGATTTGTTTCAAAAAAACATGAAACGCCTCATCATCCTCAGAAGAAAAAACGAACCAAAAGACTATATCCCATTATCAAACATATTTAATAAAAAACCAATTTATTGGTTAGTTACCGGTACGGTATTATTACTTCTATCGCTTGTGCTAGCCATTATGTCTTGATTTTAAAAAAGCCTATAACTGCCTTAGTTATAGGTTTTTTTATGCCTATTCACCATAATTGAGACCAGAAACAGCTTCATGACGTTTGATACCATCACACATACTTCTATGACTATTTTATTCATTTTATAAAATTAAATCATCTCATTATATTTTAATCTTATAATCGATATCTTATAATACTACTCATTCATTTGCAATCATTTTTCACTATTAATACCATTAAAAATGAAAAGACTAAAAACCAGTTACTAGTTTAATAGAAATAGGTTTTTAATCTGTTTCATTTTACTTAATTAAAAGTATTAGTTTACTTTATATGCCCATTTGTAATCGTACTTCGCTCCAGATGGATGTGCCACTACACCTTTTACTTTTTCAGATCGTAAGTGAGCTTCTGCATCTTGAATCAATGGAATGATACCCATGTCTTCACCTATCACTTTTTCAGCATTTAACATATCATCCCAACGTTTTTCTGGGTCGTTAGCATCTGTTGTTCGTGCTGCTTGAACATTTTTATCATACTCTTCATTCGAGTACTTCCCTCTATTGTATGAACCACCCGTTTCAAACAAATCAATAAAACTACTTAGATCTGGATAATCTGCGTTCCAACCACCTAATACAGTACTGAAATCACCTTTGTTTGAACGATCTAAACGAACTGAGAAAGGAACTGGACTGATGCCAACTTTAAGGCCATCTAATTCTTCTTGAAGTGTCCCTTGAATAAATTCAATCATTTTCTTCGTTGAATCATTATCAGACGCTAAAATATCAATTTCAAACTTGTCTTTACCAAGTTCTTTTTTCGCTTTTTTCCAATGCTCTTTTGCTTTGTCACTATCATAAGAAACAGATGATCCTGCATCTTTTGTGAAATCTTCTTTTGTTTTTGGACTAAATGCCACATCTGATGGCACTAGGCCTGTTGCCGCTACTGATCCGTCCGCTAAAATTTGATTCACTAATGCATCTCTATCAATCGCATAAGAAATAGCTTTTCTAAAGTTTTCGTTTTTAAATGGTGAATCTTTCTCTGCTTGATTCAACTCTAAATATCTAGAAGACGCTTTTTTCTCACTAATAAATTCTGGATCATTTGCTTTTTGTTGAGCCAACTCACCTGTTAGCACCACATCTTCTGCTTTACCACTTTCAAACAAGTTTAAACTTGTTGAAGATTCTTTTACCACACTTACATTAATACGGTCTAATTTCACCGTATCTTTATCCCAATACTCATCATTTTTTTCATAAGCCCATTCAGTATCTGTCCCTGGTCCATCAAAATCTGCTAAAACAAATGGTCCGTTGTATACAGCTTTCTCACTTGATGTAGAATATTCTTTGCCATATTTTTCAACAATGTCTTCACGTTGAGGCATATAAGTAGAGAATGCTAATAAATAATCAAAGTATGGTGTTGCCTTATCTAAGGTAATTTCTAATTCATAATCTCCAACAGCTTTGATCCCTAACTCATCTTTGTCTTTTTTCCCAGCTGTAATATCTGCTGCATTTTTTACTGGCTCATGCAAGTAAGCATATTCCGATGCTGTATCCGGATCTACTGTACGTTGCCAACCGAAGACATAATCTTTTGCAGTAACTGGTTTTCCATCAGACCATTTAGCATCTTCTCTCAACTTAACTTTATACACTAAACCATCTTCACTAACTTCCGCTTTTTCAGTCGCTCCAGCCGGTTCTGGTTCTTGACTTTCACCAATACGGTAAATGCCTTCATACACATTATTCAGTGCAACAGAACCAATCACATCCGTGTTTAGTGATAAATCGGCTGATGGCATTTCTTGCAGTACATTGACATTAAATACTTGTTCATCTGCTAACTCCTCTTTGCCAGATTCTTTTTTCCCAGAATCTGCTGTATCTGTTGTCTTACCACCACATGCTACTAACGACAGTGCAACTGTTGATAACAGCCCTAAATAAATCAATTTTTTACGTTTCATCATCTTTATCCCCCTTGGATTAAATAACAATTAAATACTTGTTAGATTATATTAGATATATTATAACATTTCTCATCAAATTGCAACTTTTAATGCTAATTTATATTTTTTTCATCTCTATTTTTTACACTTTTTATATGTAAAACGTTTACAAAATACACGTATAAAGCCATTTATCTCTTGTTTATTGGTGTTAAAACAAAAAAGACAACTATGAGTAAGTTATCATTTTATGATAAAACTTCTCATAATCATCTTTTCTTTTTCCGTTTAAACATATTTTTAAAATGACTGGGTGCTTGAATCATCTGATCTTTGTTTAAATACACTCTCATGGCCTTTAATGCGTCTATCGCATCTGCTGCGACAAAATTTAATGTTTGATTGCTATCTGTTATAATATCAAAACTTCGAATATACTTTCCTCTTCGGTAAACCTCTGCCCTCACCTGGATGATGTTATCCCATGGAATTTGTATATATCCTACTCCGTTACTGGCTCTAAATTCAACACCATTATTACCAATCGCCATAACACCTTGTTTTGGATCAATCGGATTAATAAAAGAATTAGCTTTCACGGCTAAATCGACTTGCGTATTTAAATCTGTTACCATCCTCATCCCACACTTTCTTATGTCAATATAAAAAGAGATAGACAGCCTATGCTGACTATCTCTAGTATAAACGATTAACCAAAAATATTTAATACATATCCAATAATTCCCACAACGAATAATCCAAAGATAATCGTGATTGGGTTTACTTTTTTACGTAGTAACCACATACAGCCTAGTGTTAATAATAATGGCATTAATCCAGGAATCAATTGGTCAAACATGTCTCCTAGCGTTTGACTATTAACTGGATTGACATTTAAACCACCATTGATTTGATTGACTAATTCACGAATTTGGTTTTCATTTAGTTTTCCTTCATTGGCTGCTTGTACCATACCACTAAAGTTTACCATTGATTTTGGATCCACATCCACTTTAGATATAACCATTGGGAAATTCATCGATGTCCATCTTGGTACTAACACTCCCATAATAAACATCCCTAAAATTGACGCACCTTGAGTAATTTTTTGCATCACACCACCACTCAAATCTTGCGTGATGTTAGACCCTTGACGGTATCCTAATTCTTGTGTGTACCATAAAAATGACATACGAACTAAATTCCAAACAATAAAGAAGAATAATGGCCCAATAATACTACCTTGTAATGCTAACGATGCAGCAAATGCGCCTAATACAGGTCGCAATGTTCCCCAGAATATAGGGTCACCTACACCAGCTAAAGGTCCCATCATACCAATTTTAACCCCTTGAATCGCTGCATTGTCAATATCAGCTCCTGCTGCTTTTTCTTCCTCTAACGAAAGAGTTACCCCTAAAATAGGTGCAGCAACATATGGATGAGTGTTAAAAAATTCTAGATGACGTTTTAAGGCTGCTGAACGATCTTCTTTTGTTGAGTATAACTTTCTTAATGCAGGCATCATTGAATAGGCCCAACCAACATTTTGCATACGTTCATAGTTCCATGAAGCTTGTAAAAACTGACTTCTCCACCATACTGAAATACGGTCTTTTTTAGTTAATTTCACAACATTTAATTCTTCAGTCATAATCTTTTCTCCTCCTCTTAATAATCGTTCAAGATATCATCTAATGGGTCTCCACCTTGACTAGGTCCTGAACCATGACCGCCACCATTAAATTCTGGGGCAATTTGTAAGTAAACCAATGCTAAAACTAATCCAATGATTCCCATTGCGATTAAGTTTAATTCAGATACAGCTGCTAATGCGAAACCTAAGAAAAAGAATGGCCATAATTTTGGTGTTGCCATCATGTTAATAACCATTGCATAACCTACTGCTACAATAAATCCACCGGCTACTGCTAATCCTCCAGTAATCCAATCTGGAATTGCTCCTAATGCATTGGTAACTGTTTCTGCTGGCACAGCTACAACAATAGCAGCTGGAATAGCAATACGTAATCCTTGTAAAGCTAATGCGATTAAATGATACATTTCAACGCCTTTAAATGAACCTTCTTCAGCTTTTTTATCAGCACCATGTGCTAACCCTACAGTGATTGAACGAACAAAAATAGTTAGTACTTGTCCTGCTACAGCTAACGGAATAGCTAATGCAATCCCTTCTTCAACACTCGCGCCTTTCATCGTAACAAGAATAGCAGCTGCTACAGATGCAAGTGCCGCATCGGGTGCAACCGCTGCCCCAATGTTCATCCAACCTAGTGCGATCATTTGTAAACTACCGCCTAAAAAAATACCCGCTTCTAAATTACCTGTTGCTAACCCAATCAATGTACACGCTACAATTGGTTGATGAAATTGAAATTGATCTAGGATTCCTTCTACTCCTGCAAGAAAGGCAACTAAAACTACTAATATAATGGTAAAGATTGACATAATGTCTCCTCCTTATTTTTACTTATTTTGTCATACCTGTTTTTTTCAATAACTCCCACAAATTCTTAGATGAATCATTTGGTACTTTTCTCACATCAAAGGTTATGCCTTGATCTTTTAAATACTCAAATGCATCTACATCTGTTTGGTTGACCGATAATACATTATTAACCATAATTTTTCCTTCTGAATGCGCCATAGACCCTACATTGATTTCTTTTAAATCAACGCCACCTTTTACCGCTTCAGCAACATCTTCTGGATTTTCAAATAACAGTAATGCTTTCGTGCGTCCAAATCTAGGATCTTCCCAAATCTCAATTAATTTTTTAATTGGGATAACATTAGCTTTCACGCCTGGTGGTGCCGCTTGTGTAATCAATGTTTTTCTTAAGTCATCTTTAGCCACATGATCTGATACCACAATAATACGACTAGGTCCTGTCGCTTTCGTCCAAGCCGTTGCCACTTGTCCATGTAACAAACGAGAATCAATTCTTGTTAAGACAACATTAATTCTACCATCGCCTGTCATCGGTAACTCTTCTACTGCTTTTTTAGCTACTGGCACTTCTACTTTAGGCTCTAAAGCTTCTGGACGAACTTTAACTCCTTCTTTAGCTGTTTCAATAATATGTGATGCAATCTCATGAGCTGAGGTCATAGAAAGACGAGATGCATAAGCTTCTATCAACATTGGTAAGTTAAGTCCACTTACAATTGCCCATGACTCTTTATGCTCTTCAAACAATGTATTGGCTTGATTGAACGGTGTTCCTCCCCACAAATCAACTAGAAACAATACTTCATCCGCATTATCAAAAGACGCTACAGCTTCCGTTAACTTAGCTTTTACATCATCTGGACCTTCACTAGGCATTAATGTAACAGCTTTAACATTTTCTTGTTCACCAAAAATCATTGAGCCTGATTGCAGAATACCTTCAGCAAATTCACCATGACTGGCAAGCACGATTCCTACCATAATATATACCTCCTAATATTTTTACTTCTTCCAACATAGTTTATAACGTTATGACACATACTTATCCTTTTTTAGCAATTGCATCAAATCAATAGGCGTGTCAGACACAACCTTACGAATTTCAATGGGAATTCCTTTTTGACTCAAATACATAAAATCATCGATATCATCTCGATTAACAGCAACAGCATTTGTGATCATTTTTTTGCCATTTTCATAGCTCATGCCACCAACGTTAATGCTCTGAATAAACAAGCCTGCCTCAACTACCCGTCTCACATCTTTAGGATTTGTAAATAATAGCATCACTTTAAAATTATCTGCAAAACGTAAGTCATTTGTAATCTCAATCATTTTTGATATGGGAATGACATTCACTTTCACATCTAAAGGGGCTGCTTGAACCAATAACAGTTTTCGCATCTCATCTTTAGCAACTTCATCACTCACAACCAAAATACGATTGATTTTAGACTGCTTTGTCCAAACAGTTGCGACTTGTCCATGTATTAATCGATCATCAATTCGAACTAAACGAATATCCACTTGCTAACCTCCTTGTGCCATACAAATAATCTATCTTTAAAAGAACACTTTATTATAAGCAATTATCATGCCAACTTTTTAAACACAGTGATAAACATGATTGTATCACTCTTTACCGCTCATCATAACATAAAAAAGATACACTATTTTAGTGTATCTTTTTGTGTATTGTATTCTTTTTTTACTATTTGATACATATAATACTGTTCCCCACGCGAAAAAGTTACCTGTAACGTTTGCTTTAACCAATCAAAGCTCGGTAATAGTTGTTGGTACACGATATCTGACGTCATTCTTTCTAACTCATCCTCATCTACTGTTAGTGTATCATCTCGTAATTCTCTTTCAATTGCTCCTGCTGTATGCATACATAAATTTACATAAAAGGTTAACGGAGGTTTCAATTGGACATCTTCTACAATGAGTGACATAAGTTCCCAAAGTGGCTCCATTAATTTATCTGGATTAATAAAAGTAAAACTTTTTTTCAGATACTCATAACACGTAGCCTGCGCCTGTTCTTTCGTAAAAGTAGTAGGGGGTTCTGGCTGTTGGTGTGTCAGCACTTGGTCAATCACTTTATACCCATCTGTTGAAAACAGTACATCCATTGGAATAAATGGTGCTTCTACTTCTGGATTGGTGATGCCTGTTGTTGCGATAATATGATACTCTTTTTCTATAGTCCTAATGCGTTGCTCTAAATCAACAATAGAAATAGGAAACACTTTTATCTCAGTTTTCAAGTGTTGCGTTAAGTAATTATCTATCAGTTCCTTCATTCTCTGAGCTGTTCCTTGTCCTGATGCACATATCGCAATGATGGCTTGTTTTTGCTGATTCTTATCCGGTTCTTCTTGTGATATCGCAGAATATCCATGAAAATTGGTTAGAGCATCGTGTAGTGTGTCTAATCTGGTTTCTAGTAATGTCGCTTTTCTTGCAGCCTCCAATACAATAGATGTGGTCACCATATCAACCGTTCGTACTTCAATTCCCGTTTCTTTTTGGATATCTGGAGCAAACGTTACCAGTGATCCCATATCCACAAGAAGTAAGACACCGCTTCCTTCATCTACTTCTTTTACTTCTTGCACTAAAACATAATACGCCTCTTTTGGTTTCATCTCTAAAGGCATATCAACTGATCTCAGATTATCAACTTTTAGTAGCTGGGATACCACTTGTACCATACTAGATGCAGTGCTATTTCCGTGAGCTGCTACGACAATTCCTATTCGACCTTCTGAATTTGTTTCTTTCAAGGATACCAATAAAATCGTTAAATAATGAACCTCTGATTCTGGCACCTCAACACGATGATCCCGCTCAATCATTTTTTTGACTTCTTTGGCAACCTCTAATTCCTTTTCATAATGCATAACCATGTTTTTAATGTTTTCATTATCTCCACTACCTGCTAGCTCCCCTGATTGAAGTCGAATCAGAAAAGAACTTATATGTAATCCCATAGCATATAAAAAATTAGACTGAAATTTGTAGTCAAGAGCTTCTTTCACGTACTCAAAAATAGCTCTAGTCGTGTCGATAATAGACGCGTCTACTATCTCCGCTAATTTGGTTTCAGAATCAAATGTAAACCCATGATTTCTATAAAAAGATTTCAAATGGACATTAATATCGGTGGAAATGAAATGATTAATCGCATCCTGATTAAACCCATCAGCCTTTAATACAGCAGCCTTGTCGCCAATAATATCATATAAATTGTATGGCAACTCATACGAATCCTCCTCAAAAATAGAAAGGGGCTCATTCGGTGAAATCACCATTTTAGGTGTTAGATGTTGTGACAAGTCAGAGGTCATTTGACGATTATGAGCTAAACTAATCAAGCCATCTTTAATGGAATCATTTAGCTCATCTATCGTTATCACAAGTTCATCTCTATCCATATGATTTAAAAAGGCTCTAGCCGTCACAAGCTGAACATTTGATTTTAATTGCCCCACATTTCCATATGACACACTCCCAATAAGAGCCTTGACGACATCTTCGGTCAATGTGATTTTTCGTTGAATTCGTTTAGCCTCCATCGCCATCATCATGCGAACCAAATCAATTTTCTCCTTGGACGGTCTATCTTTAAAATTAGGCAGTTGAATCGTGATAGGGATTCGTCTAACAAAGGTATTTAATAAGGAAGACGTTGGATCCTCAGTTGTCGCACAAATAATTCGTACGTTGGCTTGATGGTTCTTCGTTGTCTCCCCTAACTTCGCATAAGTTCCATTATCCATAAAATAAAAAATCATTTCTTGTCCTTCTGGAGGTAAACGGTGAATTTCATCTAAAAAGAGAAAACTTCCATCTGCTAAACTAATCAGACCATCCTTTTCTTCATCGGCCCCTGTAAAGGCTCCTTTTACATGCCCGAAGAGATGACTCATCAATAACTCTGGATTACTCGCATAATCAGCACAGTTAAATACAATCATGTCTTTGCTTTCTTCAACAATATTATTTTGTCGAGCAAATTGATACATCGTATGAGCAAAATAGGTTTTTCCAGAGCCTGTCGGGCCAATGATCAAACAGTTTAACCCTCTTGGTGGATATAAAATAGCGGCTTTAGCTTGTTCCATTGAATTTTTCATGCTACCATTTGTCCCAATAATACGCTTAAAAATATCATCTGTATAAGGTATGGTATCTTTTTTAATCATGGTGGTAGAAGGTTCAGAAGAAGAAGCACCTTCTCTATAGCTTTCAACATATTTTGAGAATGGTTTATGACGAAATACGGCTTTACTGACATATCTGACTGGTCGACCATCTAATTTATCTAATACTCCTTCTCTTACCAATGCATTCAAATCTTTACTCGCATTGCTACGCTGAATATTTAAGGCGTCCGAAACATCTTTAGTTGTAACTCCTGATTCTTCTGTAAGGGCATCTTCGCTTAAATTCTCAGTTTCACGTTGAACATAGTCATATATTCTGTCTATCCGTTTCATTTGCTTCCTCCTTTTTTTGATACACTAACCCTTCGTTTAATATAGTGTATCAAAAAATGACTAAAGTTTCCTATATAAAGTCTTTACAACTACGGTGAGAAAAAAATAAAGCTCATTAAAATGAGCTTTATTTTTTATTATTTTATAAAAGTTGCAGATTGTTCTCCAGCTTGACGACCGAATACAATAATATCACCTACTGAATTTCCACCAATACGATTATTACCATGTAGCCCACCCGTTACTTCTCCTGCTGCATACAATCCAGGGATAGCTTGCCCCTCTTTATCCAACACTTCTGTTTTATCATTAATCTTCACGCCACCCATTGTGTAGTGAATTCCTGGTGAAATTTTAATAGCATAAAACTTAGATTGAGATAAATCGTGCTCCATACCTGTTTCACGTCCAAATTCGACATCTTTTTTATCAGAAATAGCTTGATTCCATTTTTTTACTGTATTATTAAGAGTGTTGCTAGCCATTCCTAATTCTTTTGCTAGTCCCTCCACAGAATCGGAAGACTTAACAAATCCTTGCTTTTCATAAAATTCTAGCGCCTTTACTCGTTCTTTAACTCCCTCATCTATAAGTAGATAAGCTGATTTTTCTTTTAAATCTGTGATAGCAGCTGACACTTTATCTCTAGTCCCCATCTCATTTACAAATCGTTCTCCTTCTTGTGAGACTAAAATCCCACCTTCACCACGAACTGCTTCACCAATTAAAATTCCTTTATCTTGTTGAACAGTTGGATGTATTTGAATCTGATTCATATCAACAGTTTGGCCACCTACTGCTTCAATCATTTTAATACCATCGCCTGTACTACCTTCTTGATTTGTTGTAACATATCCTTTTAGCTCCGGTTTTTCTTTTTCTAAAAGTTCAGGATTGGCACCATAACCTCCCGTTGTTACTACGACTGTTTCACTACTAACTTTATGATTTTTTCCGTTAATAAAAACTGTCACTCCTTTGACTTGACCATTTTCTTCTACAATATCCGTTACATTTGCTTGAACAAAAATCGGAATATCTCTATCATGAACATTTCTTAATAATCCATCAACCAAATAGCCTCCAACAGCGGAACCATCTTCTGGTCTATGTGTTCGTTTTTCACTCATACCTCCTGTGATGGTTAAATTATTTAATCGAATCCCCATTGAATCTAACCAATCAATAGCAGAAGCAGAATGATCGACATAATAACGTAATAATTCCTTATTATTTGTATCATGACCTCCTTTTTATGTTTCTTCATAAAAAGCGTCATTATTATCTTCTATCCCTTTTTCCTTTTGAAATTTGGTTTCAGATGCATTCATTCCACTAGATGCTTTTAACGTGTTACCACCTGCAACAGGCATCTTTTCAAAAATAACTGGATTTTTCCCATCATCTTTCGCTTGAATAGCAGCTGACATACCAGCCCCACCTGCTCCGACAATGATAGTATCGTAATGATCGTTTAACTCACTAGGATCTGTATATTCCTTAACAGAAGCCCCTGTTGTCACATCTGAACTAGCTGACTTTGATTTAGTCTCACTTGTTTCAGTCTTTTTCGTCCCACCTATTCCACAACCTGCTAATAAAAATAAAACTACAGAACAAGTAACAACTGATTTCACCCATGCTTTTTTCATTCTTCACTCTCCTTTATGCATATTTTAATATTTTTTTAATTCTACCTTATATAATTAAAAACCGCAAGAAATTTTGTGTTTTATTTCACAATTCAATTATAAAAAAAAGAGTAACCTTTACTATTACTCTTTCTACTATCATATTACAATAATGATTCTGCTCCATCCACATACAATTCTGTTCCTGTAACATTTGCTGAATCATCAGATCCTAAGAAACAGATAGTCGTAGCGACTTGTTCTGGCTTACCAGTTTCATCAATTAACGGGCGTGACCCTTCTGGAAAATCAACAGGTATCGATACTTCTTTGGTTTCTTCTGACACTATAGTACTTTGATTGATTGCTGTATCAATCGCACCTGGGCATACTGCATTAACTCGAATGCCATATCTAGCTAATTCTAAAGCAGCCATTTTCATAAATGCAACTTGCCCTGCTTTCGATGTGCTGTAGGCCGTTGCACCAAAATTATTATAAATTCGATTTCCATTAATAGAACTTGTGATAATAATCTTACCACCTGTCTCTTTCATATAAGGAACAACCGTCTTAACTGAAATAAAAGTACTCGTTAAATTTGTCTGAATCGTACGATCCCATTCAGAAATAGTCAACTTTTCAATTGGAGCCCATGTTCCATTAATTCCTGCATTACAGACTAATATATCAATCCCTGACATTCTTTCTACTAAGGTTTGAATCGTATTAAGTAGTTCTAATTCTTTAGAAACATCTGCTACTTGGTAGTAATTTTTAGCACCTAGCTGGTTTAACTCACTCGATAGATCTTCCAAACTTTGTGGATTGATATCAATTAAAGAAACAATGGCACCTTCTTTAGCAAATTTTATCGCTGTTGCACGTCCAATACCAGAACCTGCACCTGTAATAACTGCTTTTTTTCCTTCTAAAACTTTTACCATACTCGTTCCTCCTTAGTCCTATCAATTTGTTAACTATTCCCCACCCCTACTTAAAAGTGTAAACCAATTTCCAGTCCTAGTCAAAATTTTTATGTCTTTTTACATGCTATTAAACATAAATAAAAAACATTATACAAAAAAATATCCTTTTCATAGTCTTGTCTCATCTCAATAATCGTTTATCTTGCTATAACATATTGTGTTAGTATTAGTCTGTTGCAACTCAGCGACAACAAAAAACCTATCTTCATTCTAATCGTTCTAGAATGAAGATAGGTTTTAGATTAGTCTTCCATTGTTAAGAATTTATAATCATAAGATGCACCAGCTGTATGAGCAATATAGCCTTTCATTTTAGGGTTACGCATATGCCTTTCTACCACTTGATAGATTGGAATAATGCCGTAATCTTCTCCTAACAGAACTTTTTCCGCTTCAATATAGCTATCCCATCTCTTTTCAGGATCTGTAGCATATTTTATTTTTGCATCTTTTACCAATTCATCATATTTTTCACTTGAGTATCTGCCTTTATTATAAGCATTGCCTGTCACAAATAAATCCATGAATGAACTTGGATCATTATAATCAGCACCCCACGCTGTTACCACTAATTCAAATTCACCTTTCGTTGTTCTATCTAATCGAATTGGTTTTGTCACAGGCGTTACTGTTGTTTTAATGTCTAATACATCTCTATAAGCGCCTTGTAAGTACTCAGCAATTTTTTTGGTCGAATCATTATCATCTGTTAAAATATCAAAACTAATCGAATCTACTTTCAACTCTTCTTTTGCTTTCGCTAAAAATTCTTTTGCTTTTTTCTCATCGTATTCTTTAAAATCACCAGAGTCTTCAGCAAAATCTTTTTTAGTCACTGGATTTGCAGCTAGTTTTTTAGGAACAATTCCTGTTGAAATTTGAGAACCATCACCCAAAACATTATTCACAATTGCTTCACTATCCACTGCATATGATAAAGCTTTTCTAAAGTTTAAGTTAGCAAATGGAGATTTAGGATCTTCTTGATTCATATCCAAGTAAACCACACGACCATCTTGTTCCCCTACAAAATTAGGATCTTCCTTATATTGTTGAGCCAACTCTCCTGTAATGATAACATCATCTAATTGGCCATCTTCGTATAAGTTAAGTGCTGTTGACGCTTCTTTTACAACGGTTGCTTGAACTTCGTCAATTTTTACATTTTTTGCATCCCAATAATCTTTGTTCTTTAAAAATTTCCATTCAATGTCAGAACCTGGTCCATCAAATTCAGATAAGACAAACGCTCCATTATACACTGCTGTCTCACTGGAATTGGCATACTTATCGCCATTTTCTTCAATAACTTTTTGATTCACTGGGAAGAATGTTGGAAAAGCTAATAACGCCTCAAAATAAGGTGTCGCAATATCCAATGTGATTTTTACTTCTGTGTCACTTACTGCTTCAATGCCTAATTCTTTAGGATCCTTTTTCCCTGCAATAATATCTGCACCATTTTTTACTGATTCAAATAAGTAGGCATACTCAGCCCCAGTATCAGGGTTAACGACACGTTGCCATGCATACACATAATCAGCAGCAACAACTGGATCCCCATTACTCCATTTAGCGTCATCTCTCAACGTCAATGTATACTCAAGTCCATCATCACTTACTTTTGCCATATCTGTGGCACCCGATGGAATTGGTAAGTTATTTTCATCCATTCTATAGAACCCTTCGTAAATTTGGTTTAGCACACCAAAACTTACTTTATCTGTTGCAATTGCCGTATCAATCGATGCGACTTCTTGTGGAACACCAAATTTTGCTACTTGTTCTGTTTTTTCTCCCTCTTTTTTCCCTGAAGAACCTGCTTTGTCATTACTTCCAGAACAAGCCCCTAACAACACCAGAGAACTCATTAATACCACTGAGCCTAATATTTTTTTATATGTCATTTTCTGCACTCCTTTTTGCTATTTGTCATATCTTACCTCAATTATGAGAGAATAGCAATCTAAAAATAACCTTTTTCTCATAATTCTATCATTTTCAAAGAGAGTATGACTTTTTTTTAGTCAATAGAACCTAAATACATCTAACTACATTGAATATTATCGATATATATACAGTGTCATTTTCTCATTTTCGCTAATTTTATTCAAATTATCCAAAAAACATTGCATATTTTTCCATAAACACGTATAATTCAATTCATCGATTATAAAGGAGTTCTAATTATGAAAAATATGTATCAAAAAGGGACACTGGTCCTAATGGCATTATGTTTATTTATTATTTCTGTCACGTCTACAGCTTTTGCAACCGAGGCAGATCCAGTATTTCAAAAAGTTCAAGATAAGGGCGTGTTAACAGTCGGTCTATCTGCTGACTATGCGCCGTATGAGTTTCATGCAACAGTGGATGGCAAAGATAAAATTGTTGGAATGGATATTGATATCGCGCAAAAAATTGCAGATGACATGGACGTCACTCTTAAAATAGAAGAGTACGGTTTCGATGCTTTAATGGGGGCTTTAAAAACTGGAAAAATTGATATGATCATTTCTGGTATGACTCCTACACCAGAACGACTGAAAGAAGTTGATTTTTCTGATCCTTACATGTCTGTTCAACAAAAAGTATTAATCAGGAAAAAAGACAAAGAAACGTTCAACAATATGAAAGCCTTCAAAAACGTCAAGGTTGGAGCACAAAAACAATCGATTCAAGAAGAATTGGCAAACAATGAATTACATGCCAATACAGTATCATTGCAACGCTTACCAGATATCATTTTACAATTACAAAATAAAAAGATAGACGGTGCTGTAGTAGAAGGACCTGTAGCAGAAGCTTATATCTTACAAGATGACAAATTGGCTTTTGCAGATGGCATTGTATTTAACGAAGAAGACAAAGAAAATGCAATTGCTATCCCTAAGGACACACCAGATTTCGCTGATAGTATCAATCAATCCATCAAAGAAATACATGACGAGGCATTATTAGATGAGTACAAACAGCATGCTTCTGATTACATGTTTGACGACGAATCATTCTTTTCTAAATATGGATCATTTTATGTTAAAGGAGCTGGATTTACTGTCTTTTTAGCACTGATTGGCGTATTTTTTGGGACCATTTT
Organism: Vagococcus sp.; assembly: GCA_052104115.1. Taxonomy (GTDB): domain Bacteria; phylum Bacillota; class Bacilli; order Lactobacillales; family Vagococcaceae; genus Vagococcus. Next base: position 28,774 of record JBQELZ010000006.1, read on the forward strand.
AGGTGGCTTACTTGCCCTAATGAAATTATCCACTCACAAATTATTTAAATGGATAGCGATTGTCTACATTGAATATGTCAGAGGGACACCTTTACTCGTTCAAATATTCTTAGTCTTTTTTGGCTCCAACGTAATCGGTCTAGATTTAAGTGCACTTGCTGCCAGTTGTCTCGCCTTATCTCTAAATAGCGGTGCATATGTCGCTGAGATTGTACGTGCTGGTATTAACGCTGTTGACAAAGGTCAGCTTGAAGCAGCTCGCTCCCTTGGTATGAATCAAGGACAAGCGATGACACACATTATCATGCCACAAGCCATTAAAAATATTTTACCAGCTCTAGGAAATGAATTTGTCACAGTTATCAAGGAATCCTCTGTGGTTTCAGTTATTGGTGTATCTGAATTGATGTTTCAAGCAGGTGTTGTTCAAGGGGCTAGCTTTAAACCATTCTTACCGATTGTCATCGTATCATTGATTTACTTTGCTTTAACATTTACACTATCTAGAATTTTAGGCGTCGCTGAAAGGAGAATGGGAACAAGTGATTAATATAAGTGGATTGAAAAAATCATTCAAGAAAAATGAGGTACTAAAAGGAATTGATTTAACGATCAATCAAGGTGAGGTTGTCGTTATCATAGGCCCTTCTGGTAGTGGTAAAAGTACGTTTCTTCGTTGCTTAAACTTACTAGAAGAACCTTCAACTGGCACAATAGAATTTGAGGGGAAAAATATATTAGACGCTTCAACCAATATCAATGAGCTACGTCAAAAAATGGGTATGGTATTTCAAGGGTTTAACTTGTTTCCACATAAATCCGTCCTAGATAACTTAACGATTAGCCCAATAAAAGTAAAAGGTGAAAAACCTGAACAAGCAAACAAGCATGCTTTAGAACTGTTAGAAAGAGTTGGCTTACAAGACAAAGCAGAGAGTTATCCGTCTAAATTGTCTGGTGGACAAAAACAACGTGTGGCCATCGCACGTGCACTGGCAATGAACCCAGATGTAATGTTGTTTGACGAACCTACCTCAGCCCTTGATACTGAAATGGTTGGTGAAGTTCTACAAGTCATGAATGATTTGGCTAAAGATGGTATGACAATGGTGGTGGTTACTCATGAGATGGGCTTTGCCCGTGAAGTGGCTGACCGAGTCATTTTTATGGATGCTGGAGTGATTCAAGAAGATGGCTCACCAGAAGAAATTTTTGATCATCCTAAAAATGACAGAACACAAGACTTTTTACGAAAAGTGTTATAGAATGTAGAACAAAGATCACTTATCTTTGTTCTTTTTAAAACAATTTAAAGGAGGGGCATTATGACTCAATCGTATTTATCGCAATTCTACACACAACCTCAAGACAATATTTTGATGGATTTCGTCGCAATCGCAAGTCAAATGGACGACTTATTAAATCTATCTATTGGTGATCCAGATGTTACAACAGACGTGAGTATTATCAATGCGGCATTTGAAGACGCCAAAAATGGACACACGCACTACACCGCATCGGATGGTAGCAAAGACTTTATAGAAAGTATCTTACATTTTTATAAACGTCACTACGGCTTAGAGTTTGAAGCAAATCAAGTTCGGGCAACAGTTGGTGCTTTACAAGGCATGTACTTGACCTTACAAGTCTTATTAGATGAAGGAGATGAAGTCATTATTCATGAGCCTTTCTTTTCACCTTATAAAAATCAAGTACTAGAAGCTGGTGGGACACCTATTATTATCCCAACATACGAAAAAGATGAATTTCAAATTCATGTGGACGTGTTGAAAAAAGCCATCACACCGAAAACAAAAGCTATTATCATTAACTCACCAAACAATCCTACTGGAGCAGTTTTCTCAAAAGAAACATTTAAACAGATTGCCGAGTTGGCTATTGAGCATGATTTCCTCATTTTATCGGACGAGGTATATGAAGCATTCAGTTTTTATGATGAGTTTACACCTATGGCTACGTTTGCCCCAGATCATACCATTACATACGGTAGTTTTTCTAAAGCATTTGCCATGACAGGATGGCGTATCGGCTACATGATTGCTCCAAAGGAAATCAACGACGCGTGTCGGAGACTAAATGAAGATGTGACCTTTTCTGCCCCTGCCCCATCTCAAAGAGCAGGTATCTATGCCTTAAACCATGCAGAAGAGCTAGCTCCTAAAGTCACGTCTATTTACCAAGAACGTTTGGAGTATGTTGAAAAGCGAGTGAATGAGATTCCTTTCTTAAGCTTACACCCTGTAAAGGGAAGTATTTATGCGTTTATCAACATTTCTAAAACAGGTCTCTCTTCAGTCGACTTTTCTATGACCTTACTTCAAGAAAAGAACGTCTTAGTGATTCCTGGTAAAGCTTTCGGTGATAGCGGAGACGATTATGTACGTCTTGCTGCAACACAAGATTTAACGGTACTAAAAGAAGCTTTTGACCGTATCTCTGAATTATCATTTTAACCAAAAAAAGACCTAGATTTTAGTGGCTAAGCTAAAATCTAAGTCTTATTTTTTATTTAACGTCAAACACTTGTGCTTCTTCTTCGCCTGATAAAATACGTAGAGCACCATTTCTTAGTGCTTCCATTTCAAATTCACCTGGATAAGCAGATGTTTCAGCGATAAATGATACGCGCTCTGTAATCCAATCAATTAATCTATCAGAGTAAGCTAACCCACCAGTGATAACGATTTTATCCACATCGCCTTTTAGTACTGTCGCTAACTCACCAATGCCCTTGGCAACTTGATAAGCCATTGCTTCTAGTACTAAGCGTGCTTCATCATCCCCAGCTAAAATGCGTTCTTCTACTTCGATCCCACTATTTGTGCCTAAGTATGAAATCATTCCACCTTTTTTACGAGTCCAAGCTGTGACTTCTTCTTGTGTCATTTGATAACAAAACGGAATAAACTCTTTCAAACACAAACTACCTGTTCTCTCTACTGAAAATGGTCCTTCGTCATCAATAGATAAATCAATCATGCGTCCTTTTTGGTGGGCACTGATTGATGATCCACTACCTAAATGTGCCACAATTAAATTGGCTTCTTCATATGGTTTGTCCATATCTTCAGCTGTCTTCATTGCAATCGCACGCATATTTAACATGTGACCGATACTACGACGGTTCACACCTTTTAATCCTGAAATACGAGATAATTCATGGAATTGATCCACAGTAATGGGATCATAGATCATAGCGATACAGTCGTCATTTCCTTTTTCCTTGAATCCTCTAGCAAGCATAGCGCCTAAGTTTGATGCATGATGAACATCCGTCTTATTCACTAACCAATCAATCATAGAATCATTGACTAAATAAGCTCCTGCTTCAACTGGTGGCAATGAGCCACCACGGCCGACAACAGCATCTAACTCATCAATTGCAATGCCTTCTTTTTCCAAGAAAGATTGAATCAATGACAAACGATAATCGTATTGATCTGCGATGGTATCATAGTTTGATAAATCTGATGTTTCATGATGAACATTTTCTTTTAGACGTTCTTCTTTGTCTTCATAATAAGCTATCTTAGTTGAAGTAGAACCTGGATTAATGACTAATACTTTTTTCATTCATAGCACCTCTCACATTACATTGCACAAGCAATCATTAATGAATTCATTTTTTCTTCTGTTGTAGATCCACGAGACGTGATAATAATTGGCACAGTGGCACCTAATACTAGGCCTGCCATTTTACCATTACCAAACGTCATCATACTCTTACCTAATAAGTTACCAGCAACAATATCTGGTACTAATAAAATATCTGCTTCACCAGCAACTGGACTTGTGTAGTCTTTTTCTTTTGCGATTTCTTTGCTTAAAGATAAATCAAGAGAAATAGGACCTTCAAGAACAGCTCCTTCAAACGCACCTGATTCAGCGCGCTCTTTTAGTTCTTTCGCATCAAGTGATGCTTGTAATTTAGGATTTACATTTTCACTAGCATCTAAAATTGCCACATGCGTTGTGTCATAGCCTAATTGTTTTGTTAAAGACAAGGCATTTTCTAAAATAGCTTGTTTTTTATCCACATCTGGTGTTAATAACATACCACCATCTGTTAAGAATAATAATTTGTGATAATAAGGAATTTCGTTAATCGCAACATGTGATAACACACCTTGTTTACGGATCCCTGTTTCTTTATTTACGACAGCCTTTAATAAATCTCTTGTTTGGATGTGACCTTTCATTAACACGTCACCTAGTCCATCACGGATTAAGGAAACTGCTTTAGAAGCAATTTCCTCATCTCCAGTAACGTCTACAATATCCAATTTTGAGATGGTATCTGGCGAAACATTCAGTGTTTCTAATAACGAAACAATGCTTTGCTTCTCTCCAACTAATGATGGAACAAGGATGTTTACATCATATAATGACATCACTGCAGATACAGTGTGCTCATCTGTTGGATTTGCCACAACAACTCGTTTAGGACTTCCATCAGTTGTTGAAAGGTGTTTTTTTAATGCGTCAAATGATTGTAAAACCATTTAAACACCTCCGTTATATCATTTATTAGTTTTTAAGTAACATTAAGTTTGGATCACCTAACGCTTTCTTGAATACTGCTAAAGCATTTTGAGCTTCAACGCCGTCTACTAGACGGTGGTCAAAAGCGAATGATAGACGCATGATTGATGCGATTTCCATTTCACGGTCTTTGTTAACAACCACTTCATCAGAGATACGAGAAATTCCCATAATCATTGATTCAGGATAGTTGATAATTGGCGTTGACCAAATACCTCCTGCATCAGGCATACCACCAATATTAGTGATAGTTGCTGAACTGCCACTCATGTCATCACGAGTTAATTCATTTGCCAATGCTTTTTTAGATAGAGCTGCGATGTCTTCAGCAATTTCAAAGACGCTCTTAGTATCAGCGTTTTTAACAACTGGTACAAACAGACCATGCTCAGTGTTTGTTGCAATACCAATGTTGATATTTCCACGGTGAATAATTTCATTTTTCTCCATGTTTACTGAAGCATTTAGTGAAGGATATGCTTTAAGCATTGCTACCATTGCTTTAACAACATATGGTAAGTAAGTTAATTTCACATCTTCTTCTTTCGCAATTTCTTTATATGTATTGCGGTGTTCCACTAAGTTTTCAGTACGTAATTTATCAAATACTGTCACATGAGGAATTTCAGTACGACTTGTTACCATAGCTTTAGCAATGGCACGGCGCAATGGTGGCATTTTTTCTACCCAATCTTCATTAGCTGCTACAACTGGTGCTGCTGGTTTAGCTGGTGTTACTTCTTTAACAGCCACTTTTTCTGTTGAAACAGTTGCGACTGTTTCTTCAACAACTGGTGTTGCAGAAACTGCTGCTCCACCGTTTAAGTATGCATCAACATCTGATTTTAATACTTTGTTGTTTGGTCCAGTTGCTGAGACTAATGCTAAATCAACGTTATGTTGTCTAGCATAGCGACGTACTGATGGTAACGCTCTAACACGGCCAGATGATTTAACTGCTGATCCTTGTGCTGCTGGTTGTACGTCAGTTGCAACAGGGGCCATTGTTTCTTTTACTGTTGTTGTCGTTGATGGTCCACCGTTACCTGTATTGATTTCGATAATACCTTCATCTACTTGTGCCATACCATCTGGAACTAAGATTTTTACAACTGTTCCAGCTACTGGTGATGGAATTTCCATTGTTGATTTGTCATTTTGAATTTCAACTAATGCATCATCAGGTTTTACAACGTCGCCTTCTTTAACAAACCATTGTAAAATTTCTGCTTCTGTTAGGCCTTCACCCACATCAGGTAATTCAAAGACATAGTTGCCACTTTGTGCAGCTTCTACAACAACTTCTTCTACTTTAACGTCTTCTTTTGGTGCTTCTACAGACGCTGAACTGCCATCACCTGTATCAATTTCGATAATGCCTTCGTCTACTTTCGCTACACCGTCTGGAACTAAAATTTTTACAACTGTACCAGCAACAGGAGAAGGGATTTCCATTGATGATTTATCATTTTGGATTTCAACTAATGCATCGTCAGGTTTCACAACGTCTCCTTCTTTAACGAACCATTGTAAAATATCTGCTTCTGTTAATCCTTCACCCACATCAGGTAATTTAAATATATAAGCCATGAGTACTCCTCCTAATTTTTATTCAGCCATTGTCTTTCTAATTTGTTCTTCAATTAATTTAGCATTTGGTAACCATGCTGATTCAGCTTGTCCAAATGGGAAGTGGCTATCTGGAGCAGCAACACGTCCAATAGACGCTTCTAAATCATACATTGCACCTTCAGCGATTTCAGCCATGATTTGGTTGCCAACACCTGTTAGACGTTGAGCTTCTTGAACCATTACTACACGACCTGTTTTCTTAACTGATGCTAAAATTGTATCAATATCAAATGGTGCTACTGTTCTTAAGTCGATTAACTCAACAGAGATACCATCTTTTTCAAGTTTTTCAATAGCTTTTTTAGACTCGTGAACCATTGCTCCGTAAGTAACAATCGTAATATCTTTACCTTCTTGAACGATGTTTGCTTTGTCTAATTCAATTTCATATGACTCTTCTGGCACTTCTTCTTTGATTGAACGGTATAATTTTAAATGCTCTAAGAAGTACACTGGGTCATTGTTTCTGATTGACGCTGTTAATAAGCCTTTTGCATCATATGGGCCACTTGGAATAACCACACGTAAACCTGGTGATTGAGCAAATAGTCCTTCTAAGTTATCTGAATGAAGTTCTGGTGTTCCAACTCCCCCACCAAATGTTGAACGTACTGTTACTGGAGCTCCTTGAGTCCCACCAGTACGGTAACGATGACGAGATAATTGTCCTAAAAGACCATCAATTGCTTCCATCGTAAATCCTGAGAATTGGATTTCTGGTACTGGACGGAATCCGCCTAAAGCAAGTCCCATAGCCATTCCCATAATACCTGATTCTGCAAGTGGAGTATCAAAAACGCGGTCTTCGCCTAATTTAGCAGCCATTCCATCTGTTACACGGAATACTCCACCGTTTGTTCCCACATCTTCACCAAAAACTAAGATTCTTTCATCGCGTTCCATCTCTTGTGTTAAGGCTTCATTAATAGCCTGTACCATATTTTTAACTGCCATCTTTAGTTTTCCTCCTTAGCTAGATACATCTCAATTTCTTTTTGAATACGTGCTGTTGGTTTTTCATAAACGTTTGCTAACAATGTTGATACTTTTTGTTTTGGTTCAGCATCTGCTGCGTCCAATGCATCGTTTACTTCTTTCGTTGTTGCTTCTACTACTTCTTGTTCCATTTCTTCGTTCCAAATACCTTTTTCAGTTAGATATGTTGTCATACGAATCATGTAATCTTTTGCTAACCATTCGTCTAATTCCTCTTGGCTACGGTATCTAGTTGGATCATCAGATAATGTATGAGGGCCGAAACGGTAAGTTAATGTTTCAATTAATACAGGACCATTTCCTGCCATTGTGTACTCTCTTGCCATTTTAGTTGCTTCGTATAATGCTAATGGATCCATTCCATCAACTTGGATTCCTGGGATTCCAGCTGCTGCTGCTTTTTGAGCCAATGTTCCAGCTTGGGTTTGTTTTTCTCTTGGTACAGAAATACCATATTTATTGTTTTGTACGATGAAGACTGCTTGTGCTTTAAACACACCTGCAAAGTTGATTCCTTCGTAGAAGTCCCCTTGAGATGAACCGCCGTCTCCAATGTAAGTCATCGCTACTTGATCTTTTTCATCACGTTTGTATGCCATACCTAATCCAGCTGCTTGTACATATTGAGAACCAATAATAACTTGGGCTGGTAAACCATGTACATCTTCAGATAACATGTTTGCAGCCACGTGACCACGATACCAAAGAATCGCATTTTTCATTGGCATACCATGGTTAACCAATGGAATAACGTCACGATAAGTTGGGAATAAGAAGTCAGTATCTTTCATTGCAAATAATGTTGCTAATTGAGACGCTTCTTGTCCTTCTGATGGAGGTAAGTTACCAATACGACCTTGACGACCTGCAAGGATTAAACGTTCGTTCACTGTTCTACCCCATACAAGTGTTTTCATTAGGTCTACTAATTGCTCATCAGTTAGACTACTCTTCATTCCTTTGTTTACTAATTTTCCGTTCTCATCCAAAATTTGTACTAATGGCACTGCTGCTTCACTTTTTTTAACCATATCATTAAATAATTTAAAGTCTTGTTTACTCATTGTTTTCTCGCTCCTTTTCTTAGTTAAAATCTAATTTGTAGTCTTCTGGACTAGCAATATGTTGTTTTTTGTTAAATAAATAGTTAAACGCAAAACCTAAAACAATTGGTACAACTGCGAACGCTATAATGACTTTTAAGATGTTCGCAACATTCCAGCCACCTGGTGCTAATGCCAAGGCATTGATTGGTCCAATTAATCCACTGAATCCAAATCCGGCACTAAATGGTGTACCTTCCAAGTTTAAAAATGCGGCTAATGATCCTGTGATTGCTGCGTTGCATAGTACAGGTAACATAATTTTCGGCTTTTTAAGTACGTTGGCCATTTGCATTTTTGGCGAACCGATGAAATGAGCTAATGATGTTGGGATAGAGTTTGTTTTCCATCCAGCGATACATAGTCCAAATCCAGCGGCACAAATTCCTAAGTTAGCTGCAGCAGATGCTACACCTGATAGGGTAATCGCTGTTGCAATCCCTACTGTTGCGATTGGAGATACAATCATCATTGAGAACATCAACGCAATCGCGATTGCCATAGGTATTGGTTGTAACTCAGTTAGCGTTGCAATAAATTGACCTAAAGCAGTGGTAATAAATTTGACATATGGTAGAAGAAGTAATCCTAGCCCACCGCCGACGACGGTTACAATCGTTGGTATGACTAAAATAGTAAAGGCTTTTAATCGTTCGCCTAACAGAATAATAATTAATGCTGCAATTGCTGCTGTTAAACCAGTATTAATCACGTCACCCGTACCTTGGAAAATAAATCCTCCGTCAGGGTTGACTGATGCCACACCAGAACCAACCACACTTGCCATGCCCAATGAGCCAATTTGAATCGGTGTAAATTTGAAGTTAATTGCTACAGCCACACCAACAACGATTGGCATTAATGATTGAGCAATTCCTGTTGCTTGTAAACCGAATGACCAGTCTAATGCTTTTGATAGCTCACTTAGTAAGGCACCAGGGATTAGTGATACAACAACTCCTAAAGCCACACCGTTCAAAATATTCATCGTAAAATCTTTTGGTTTTACTGATTTGATAGACATTTTACTCATCTCCTTATACTTTCTTCTATTAAATATGAATTGGATTCCCCATACCCACTTCTGCTGCTTCCATAATTGTTTCGCTAATAGTTGGATGTGGATGAATTGTTAACGCAATATCTTCTAACGTTGCGTCTGTTTCAATCGCTAAGGTAATCTCAGTAATCAAATCACTTGCGTTTGCTCCAGCAATTTGTGCTCCTAAAACTAAGCCAGTTTCTTTTTCACTGATTAGTTGCACGATACCTTCTGTTTTGCCTAACGTTAAAGCACGACCATTACCTGAGTAAGGGAACTCTGCTACCGTTACTTCGTAGCCATGAGACACAGCTTCATCTTTTGTATAACCTGTTGACGCTAATTCTGGTTCTGTGAAACAGACAGCTGGAATAGCACGGTAGTCAACGTCGACGTCCATTCCACTAATTGCTTCTGCGACAACTTTTCCTTCATAACTTGCTTTATGAGCAAGTGCTAAACCTGCAATGATATCTCCAATAGCATAGATATGTGGTACTGATGTTTGACATTGTTTGTTCACGTCAATAAAACCACGTTTATCGACGTTTACGCCAATTCTTTCTAATCCTAGTTCAGATGTGTTTGGCTTACGACCTACAGATACTAAAACATAATCACATTCGATTTCTTTAGCTTGACCGTCTACTTCGTATTGAACCTTCACGCTATCATTTTCTACAATTGCTTTTTTCGCCAAGGCGTTTGTTTCAATTGCAACGTTTTTACTCTTAAAGTTTTTCTCAACGTATTTCACTAATTTTTTGTCAAAGTTAGGTAAAATACTCTTTTGACCTTCTAAGATTGTTACTTCTGTTCCTAAGTTAGCGAATACTCCAGCTAACTCGCTACCAATGTAGCCTCCACCGATTACAACTAATCTCTTAGGTATTTCTTTAATGTTCAGTAATCCAGTTGAGTCTAATACTCTTTCAGAAAATTTAAATCCTGGAATTTCAATTGGACTGCTTCCTGTTGCGATAATCACATTTTCAAATGTGTACGTTTCTCCACCAAATTCGTGCATTACTCGCACACGATTTTCATCCATGAAATAACCAGTACCCTCGATAACGTTTACATTGTTCTTTTTTAAAAGGTAACGAATGCCATCAGTTAATTTGGTAACAACTTGTGTGTTTTTCCATTCTTGAACTTCGGTGAAATCAAGTGACACATCTTTCGTGTTTAATCCTGGGTAAACATTTTCTTTGACTTCGCGGTAATGATGACTCGCCTCGATTAACGCCTTAGAAGGTATACACCCAACATTTAAACATGTCCCTCCTACTTCTCCTTTTTCTATTAAGGTAACAGTTTGACCTAGTTGAGCTGCTCTAATTGCGGCAACGTATCCACCGGGGCCTGCCCCAATGACAACTGTTCCTAAACTTGATTCAAAATCTCCAACAACCATTGTGTTACACACCTTTCCCTCTTTTATCTTTGATGATTAATAATTAATGATGTATAATGTTTGTAAAATAGCATCTGCAAGTAGTAAGCGCTTAAACAACTTTGCCCCTTTAGTATATGATGTAATTTCACAAATTTGAAATTGATTAAATCTATAGGTAAATAAATTAAATACAAAGAAGTGAGGTCTCCCTGAATGGAGTTTAGACAATTACGATATTTCATTGAAATTATTAAATCTCAAAATTATTCAAACGCTACCAAAAATCTATTTGTAACGCAGCCTACACTCTCTTGGAACATGAACAAATTACAAGAAGAACTTGGTACAAAGCTAATGTATCAAGTCGGAAATAAGGTCATGCCTACCACTGCTGGTAGTATTTTATTTGAAAAAGGTCAAGCTGTCCTCGAGCAATTAGATGACATATCTGATTCTATTGAAACAGATCATATTTATGAGAAGAAAGAGTTAACGATAGGTTCAAATGCGGTTATCTCTCCTTTTTTTATGCCATTGATTCAACAATTTATGGAAGTCTATCCAAATTTTGCTATTACAATAGAAGAAGATGGTTCTGTGAAAACACAACGAAAAGTAGCCAATGAAGAGCTTGAAATCGGTATTGTCTCTTTCCCTATCATTGAAGAACAATTGGAAATTGAAAAAAATGTCATTCATACGTTTCAATATGATGCTCACGTATTAATGAGGTCGGATAATCCTCTAGCTAAATCAAAAAGTTTATCCTTCAAAGACTTGAAAGATCAGCCTTTCTCTTCAATGTCTAAAGATTATGTCCTGTGGCATGTTCTGAAAAACAAAGCGAAAGAAAACGGCTTTAATCCAAATATAAATTTCATGAGTAACAACCATGAGATCCTGATGAACAACGTATTAAAAGATGGAAATATCGCCCTACTCCCTATTCAGTTAAAAGATATTTATAAAGATAAACGACTGGTTTGGGTCCCTATCAAAGACAAGATAAAACCCTTTGATATCGTCATTGTTCATAAAAAAGACAAGCCATTAAGTCCAGCTGCAGCTCTTTGTCTTGAATTCATTACAAACCATAAATTAGTCGATAAAGAATAGATTCTATAGCCTGATAGAAATTACTAATTCGTATTCAAGAATGTCTCACCCTATACTTATGGAGATAACAATTCTATAAGGAGAGTGCGAAATATGAGAGTATTAATGATGGGTTCACGAAAAGATGAAGTGCCATTCGCAAAAAAATGGGCTGAAAAGAATCAGGTTGATATAGAGATTACATCTGATATTTTATGTGAAGAAACATTCAATCAATTAAAAGGATTTGATGGCCTTAGCTTGCAACAAACAATGGGGATTCCAGCAGATATGTACAAACGATTGAAAGAGGCTGGAATTAACCAAATCGCTCAACGTTCAACAGGTTTTGATATGTATGACTTAGAAGCAGCTAAAGATGCTGGTATCATCATTACAAATGTACCCGCTTACTCACCAAATGCTATTGCAGAATTTGCTGTTTCTAGTGCTTTAAACTGTATCCGTCATCACAATCAAATTGCTCAACGTATGGCGTTACAAAATTTTTCATGGGATGCAAGTATTTTAAGTAAAGAACTTCGTAGTTTAACAGTAGGTATTATCGGTACTGGGCGTATCGGTCAAGTAACCGCTGAATTATTCAAGGGATTTGGTGCTACCATTATTGGTTACGACCCTTATCCATCAAAACAAGCAGAATCTCTTTTAACATATGTTGATTCTGTTGAAGATTTGGTACAACAAGCAGATTTGATTTCGATTCATTCTCCTGCAACCAAAGAAAATCATCACCTATTTAATGATGCTTTATTTAATCAAATGAAAGATGGCTCGTTTTTAGTCAATGCCGCTCGCGGAGCGATTGTTGATACACAAGCTCTATTAAGAGCACTAGAATCAGGTAAATTAACAGCCTGTGCCCTGGATACGTATGAAAATGAAATGCCTTATGTGACAAAAGATTGGTCAAATAAAGACTTAAACGACCCTGTATTAACTCAATTATTAGAACGTGATGATGTCTATTATTCTCCACACATTGCCTTTTACACTGAAACAGCTGTTGCTAACTTAGTCGAAGGTGGTTTAAATGCTTGTCTAGATGTCTTAAAGACTGGTACAAGTGCAAACAAAGTAAACTAAATAACACAAAAACAACTTGTACATTCTGTACAAGTTGTTTTTGTTTTTAACGCTCCTATGATAAACTGTTTGAGAGGAGTGATGATTATGGTAAGAAAAAAATTATCTATAATTGATATAACAAATCAATTACTAGCATCTCGTTTATATGTAGAAGAAGGAACATTAATCGTTATTTACAATAAAACACAACGAGTGGCCCATCCTGATGTGGATTTTTTTGAATTAGTCTATAGTGGAGATGATTTATATTTAAATCTCTCTATCATTGGAACAGATCGTTCATATGACGAGCACATTAATTTAACAACCGTCAACAATATTAACGGCATTGAAATCAATCCAGCTATTTAAAAAAACTCCACACATGTGGAGTTTTTTTATCATCTAAAATAAGAAACTCAATTTATAAAACAAACGATTCAACTTTTTTATGAAACGATAAAAAAGAAGTCAAACAGACGTAGAGCAAAGACAAACAAATCATTATCACGGTTAGTCCCACATTTCCATTAAAACGATTAACATTTTCAGAATCTACCCCTAATTGAATTGTTTTAATAACAGAGGCAAAAAAAATCTGTTGACCAACAAGACTTCCTAACAGAATTGATCCGAAAGAAAACACCATGACTTGCATCGTATTAAATAAAGCAATTGATTGCGTTGTCTCACCTAACAAACTCATAATACGCAATTCTTCCTTATGACTAACCAAAAATTGAGTAAAACTTCTCTTGATATACCCTAGTGTTAAAAAAAGTAGCAGGATAGATATGAGACATGTAGCTATTTTAAATAAAAACATCCCCATAACAGGTGCCATGCTCATCTGTGCCACAATAAAGTCTGTTTCCTCTTCAAGTGCTTCAACCATTTGAGTATGTAAATACTGGAAAAAAAAGAAGACATTAAAACTAAAAAAAGACATAATTGAAACCAATGTTGCCAAAATAAACGTTGGTACCATTCCTTTAGTTCTCATTAATTGCTTGAAACTGTTTTCTAACAGATAATAATAAGTATGAAACAACGGATATTCCTCCCTATACAATACTCAATCATATCACCATTATAACAGTTTCCCTGATTTGACTCTAATCAAAATCTATTTTTAGGACTGCTTAATTTTTTTTTCCATCTTTTCTAAACCATCTCTTATCTGTTATACTTTCATTCAGTTACTTATTAGGGGGAGTTATGTACATGTCAAACCGAAGCGAAGAGCTAAAGCATGCAGAAAAAGGGGCACTTATTAGTATAGTGGCCTATATTTTATTGGCTGCTTTCAAGCTAGGGATTGGATCCTATGCCAATTCTAAAGCACTAACAGCAGATGGCTTAAATAATTTTACAGATACCATCGCCTCTGTAGCCATTTTTGTTGGGCTCAGATTATCCAGAAAACCAGCAGATAATGAGCATCGATATGGCCATTGGAAAGCTGAAAACGTAGCAAGCCTTCTAACCTCTCTCATTATGTTTGCAGTGGGCATACAAGTATTCATTGATGGAATGAAAAGTATTCTGTCACAATCTATTGAAAAACCGGACCCTATTGCGTCCTTTGTTGGCATTATATCTGCTGTCGTTATGTACGGTGTTTATCTTTATAATAAAAAATTAGGTGAAACTTACAACAGTTCCTCTCTCATCGCTGTGTCAAAAGATAATTTTAGTGATATGCTCACCAGTATCGGTACTGCCATTGCTGTATTTGCAGCAACTTACCATCTTGCATGGATTGATACTCTGACTTCTATCATCATCGCATGTGTTATTATCAAAACAGCCATCGATATCTTTAGAGAGAGTACTTTTTATCTCTCAGATGGTTTTGACCGAGACAAATTAAAAGTCTACAAAATTGAAATACTTAAAGTTCAAGGTATCAAAGACGTGTCGATTTTAAGAGCCAGAACACTTGGAGCAAATGTCTTTTTAGATGTTACTGTCAAAATGGATCCAAATCTAACCGTAAAAGAAAGCCATGATATTGTGGACACGATGGAAAAAGAGTTACAGCGAAAATTTAATATTTTTGATATTGATGTCCATGTTGAACCATTTGAATAATCGTTTTACAATAGAGCTAAGCGACTAACATCAGTCGCTTAGCTCTTTTAAGAAAGGACCTACTTATGACAAAAAAAATCGGCATTATCGGTGGCGGAATCGTTGGGTCAACAGCTGCCTTTTATCTGAAAAAAAGTGGACACACAGTCACCCTTTTTGATGAACCAACAGGACAAGCTACCTCTGCTGCAGCTGGTATCATCTCACCCTGGCTTTCTCAACGTCGAAACAAAGAATGGTATTACCTTGCTAGAGAAGGGGCTAAATTTTATCAGCAACTTATCAAAGATTTAGATATTGATCCACAACACTCTGACATTTATCAACAAACTGGCACCATATTATACAAAAAAAATCAAAAACTATTAGAAAAACTATATGACTTAGCCCATACTAGACGAGAAGAAGCACCAGAAATTGGTGAGATTTACTATGTCTCTAAAGAAGAGGTCAAACATCTTGTCCCAATGATGGATGACTCTGACAACGCCTTGTTTATTTCAGGTGGAGCAAAAGTAGATGGGCGAAAATTAATTCAGGCTTTACACCAACAAACCTTTACAGCTGGCCAGAATGTCATCCAAGAAACGGTGACTTCCATTGCTTACACTGATTCTCTTTGGACGGTCCAGACAACGAAGCATATGGACACATTTGACGAACTTGTGTTAGCTTGTGGCGCGTGGTTGCCTAAACTGCTCGAACCACTCCATTACGATGTGGATATCAGACCTCAAAAAGGGCAGTTGATTGCCTTACAAACAGAGCATGATACGTCACACTCTCCAGTCATTATGCCTGTAGGTGAAGTGGATATTATCCCTTTTAATGACGGAACCATACTGGTAGGAGCCACTCATGAAAATAATATGGGCTACGACTTAACACCAGATACAGACATATTAAATCATTTGAAGCATCTCGCAGTCGAACACATGCCAACACTTTCTAACACTTCTATCGAAAGCGTTAGAGTTGGAACAAGAGCCTACACCTCTGATTTCCTTCCCTTTTTTGGTACAATTGATACCTTGCCTCACCTTTACGTAGCAAGTGGATTAGGCTCATCTGGTTTAACAACAGGACCTGTCATTGGAAAAACGATTGCAGATTGGCTGTGTGAGACACACACTAACTTCGACCATTATTTAGACTTACCTAATCGCTACATCACCCCCTCTCCTTTGGGTGACAGACGTGACGATTAATTAAAAACATGGTATATTATGACCATACACGAAAGGATGGGTAAAGATATGGGACTTACATATAAAAAGAAAGATAGCTTAGAAAAACTATTTGAAGAATTTGCCATCGATCCAGATAAAAAAGACAATGAAAAAGCCATTAATAAAAGCAATCACTTTTCTGTGAATATTGAAGAGTCATCGATTACGATGAAAAAAGAAGAACAAACTAAGAAAGACTAAGGTCTTTCATTAGTTTGTTGTTCTTTTAGGTTAAATTTTGTGACATATTTCTGTTTTTTTGAAGGGTACTTATACGCCAAATGAAACAGACCACATACCATTAAGGCCAGACCATACATGTACATCCCATCCCAAAATAACCAGCTATTCAGTAAGCTCAATACAGCAAGACACCCTAAAAAATAGGCGTAACTTTGTTTAATAAAATGACGCCAGCCCATCTTTTTAAAATACAGGTCCCACTTACTCTCTGTCATATCTTCCATCGTATGGGTTCTCTTGAACGCCCAAAACAATCCTACTGCCGACGCAAATTCTGCTACTTTAATGGATACTAAAAAAACAATCAATGTTTTAACAATAAAAATAATGAAATCCCCCTAGCCTTCTGTCTACTCATAGAATAACAAAAAAAGAACTATTTTTCAAAAAGGAACTATTTCCTCACAAAAAAAGCATCCCTAGATGCTTTTACGTTTATAGATACTGTTCAATCGCAGCCCACGCTTTGTCTTTGCCTTCTTTGGTTTCAGAAGAAAACACAATAAAGTCATCACTTGGGTCAAACTCTAGCTTTTTCTTAATTTGAGACTCATGTTTGTTCCACTTGCCACGGGGAATCTTGTCACACTTTGTAGCAACGACAATCACAGGTATATTATAATACTTCAAAAAATTGTACATTTGAATATCATCCACTGTTGGATCATGGCGCATATCGACTAATGACACCACAGCTCTCATTTGTTCTCTCTCTGTAATGTATGTCTCAATCATTTTTCCCCACTTAGCACGCTCAGTTTTTGATACTTTCGCATAGCCATAGCCAGGCACATCCACAAAATGAAGAGCCTCTTCAATAAGATAGAAGTTGAGTGTTTGCGTTTTACCAGGCTTCCCAGATGTTCTAGCCAGACCTTTTCTGTTAACCAGGGTGTTAATAAACGATGATTTACCAACATTTGATCGTCCTGCAAGCGCAATTTCTGGTAATGGGGTTTTCGGATATTGTTCTGGACTAACCGCACTAATTACGATTTCTGCATTATGTACTTTCATGTTATCTCCACTTTCTTTTCAGATTCTCTCTTATCATAACAAAAAAAATAAGAAATGAACACTTGTTTCATTCCTTATTTTCAAATGGTAGTTTCACAATAACCGTTGTCCCTTCATCTAAATCACTGATGAGCTTAATTGTTCCACCTAAAATGTGTGTATAATGCTCGACAATAGAAAGACCTAATCCAGATCCTCCAGTATTGCGTTGTCTTGACTGACTCACTCGATAAAACCGCTCAAAAATACGTTGTTTATCCTCTTCTGCTATCCCGACACCCGTGTCTTCTACTGTTAAAACAAGGTGATTGTCTTGCTCAGTTAAATAAATAAACAAACTATCACATTCTTCCGTATATTCTACTGCATTTTCAATTAAATTTTTTGCAATCAATTGAAATGAATTTCCCGGCAAGTTAATTTTATGACTCACTGAGACATCAAAGGTCATCTGTAATTTCTTTTTCTCCATCTTATACCGGTAGTGATGCAACTCATCTTCAATCACCTGTACAGGATTGACCGAAACTGTATCCAATAAATAAATATCTTTTTCTGTTTTTAACAGCATCATAATATTTTGTATCAAGCTGAGTAGTCTCTGACCTTCGCTTTCTATAATAGATAAAAATTCCGTCGATGCTTCTGGATCATCTTTGGCACCAGATAATAAGGTTTCAGCAAAGCCAATGATGGACGTGGTTGGGGTCTTTAGTTCATGAGAAATATTACTAATAAAATCTTCATGTACCGTCTCAATCGCACGTATCTCTGTAATATCATAAATAATCCCAACGTACTCCACATCATCAGACTCTAACAATCGAATCACGACATTCAGATACCGATTTTTAGGTTCTTTTAACGTCATCTCTCCTTGAACATCCGCTTGGTCCTCCACCGCTTGATTGATGAAACGACTCATTTTATGGCTCCTAAACCAAGACTCATAATGTTCTGGTGTCGTGTGAGGTTTGAAGAGTCTTTCTGTCATATTATTGGCCAAAACTACTTCTAATTCTTTATTCAATATAAAAATACCGATATTTAGATTATCGAATAAAAACTGAAGGGTGGCTTCATTTTTAGATTGTTTGTCATACAACTGATTGGTCTCATCCATTAACTCATACACGGTTTGATACAATTCTTGCCACTCTTGTGGAGCATCCACGACCTGTTGCTTTTTATCAGGTGATTTAATCGCATTCCTCAAGATAGGTAAAATAAACTGAATCGGCTTTCTACTTTGTCTGATGATATAAACATACATCAATAAGATAGCCACTAGGAAAATAAAAAAGACACCGAACAAGTTGCGCTGAAACTCTTTGAGGTGGGCAGATATGCCTGTGTACGTTTCTGATAAACGAAGTATGCCAACTAGCTCGCTATCCACATACATAGCTATTGCGACATAAATAGACTTTTCACCAATGGTTTGACTGTCTCTGACAGCATAGCCAACTTCCTTATGCTCTTCTAATATCATACGTATTTCTGGTCGCTTTTCTCTCGTTCCTTTGGCTAAGTTTTTGTGAGACGAATCATACAAAATATTCCCTTGAGCATCCAGTATCGATAACCGCTCATTCTCACTAATCCCCTTATCTAACCTAGACACATCAAAATTCACTTGTCCATCGGCTAACACATAAGGCTTAATTAAATGAAGCTCTGTTAATAACTTTTCTTTCTGCTGGTTCAATACCTCTTCTTTAAAAAAATAAGTGGTGTACAAGCCACCACTTAACAGCAATACAATAACACTTAATACAATTAATCTTGGGGTAAATTCCTTTGTTGGTTGCTTCATCTTACTCTGGCTCCTGAAACTTATACCCAAATCCCCGAACAGTTTTAATGTATTTAGGTTTTTTGGGGTCTTCTTCTATTTTTTCACGCAAATGGCTCACATGGATATCCACAGTACGAGATAAATGATACATATCATCTTGCCAAATAGACTCCATCAACTCATCTCGAGCAATAATACGATTTTCTCGCTCCATAAAGTAAATGAGTAGTTCGAACTCTTTTTTGGTCAATAAGACATCTTCACCATGTTTTGAAACTCGGTAGTCCTTTGGATAAGCTACAATATCACCAATCCGGATCCCCTCTGAGTCATCTAGTTCTGATGGTTTATCGGAACTAGCCACTGGCATTCGTCTTTCTACCGCACGTATACGAGCAACAAGTTCTCGTGGGCTAAACGGCTTTGTTAAATAATCATCTGCTCCTATTTCCAAACCGATAATTTTATCCACAGTATCATCTTTAGCTGTTAATATAATAATCGGTGTCTGCACATTCTCTTTTCTTAATGTCTTTGTCACATCAAATCCATTCATTTTAGGTAGCATTAAATCCAAAATAATAAAATCAAAAGCTGTGGCTAAAGCTGTATCCACAGCTGTCTGACCATCGTATGCAATGGTCACATCAAATTGCTCTTTTTCTAAATTATATTTTAAAAGTGTGGTGATAGATGGTTCATCATCTACTACTAGAATGCGTTTCATGAAAGACTTCCGCCCCTTTCATTTTCATTTGCTTCATTATAACATATCCACAAATGAGAGCACTCGTTTGAGCTACTTGATGTCTCCACTAACTGTGCGTTCAACTGTCATGTCAGATATAGCAATATAGCCTAACTCTTCCACCACATTTTTTTGAACATCATCACTTTTTACATAATCAAGAAAGGCAAGCACGTCATCTGACACATCTTTTTTAGTATACATGTGTTCATATGCCCAAATCTTCCATGAGTTATCTGTCACATGCTCATCTGTTGGAATTATTCCGTCTAATGATAACTCTTGCACCGTGTCATCAATATAAGAAAAAGCGAGGTAGCTAATAGCACCTGGTGTCTCGGCAATAATTTTTCTCACCGTACCAGATGAATCTTGCTCTTGTCCAGTTGCAGGTTCTTCTCCTTCTAAACCAAACTGTTCAAACGTCGCACGTGTTCCGCTTCCTGATGCACGATTGACTAATTCGATTTTTTGATCCTTGCCACCCACTTCTTTCCAGTTCGTAATTTTTCCTGTAAAAATATCTTTTAATTGCGTACTGGTAATATCTGTCACACCCGCATCTTTGTTCACAATAGGGGCTACTCCTACAACGGCTACTTGGTGATCCGTTATTGCTGAGGCATCTATACCCTCTTTTTCCTCTGCAAACACATCTGAATTTCCAATATCTACCGCACCAGAAGCTACTTGCGTTAACCCAGTACCACTTCCCCCACCTTGGACAGTAATGTCATAATTGGGGTTATCTGTTTTATATATTTCTGCAACTTTTTCCACAAGTGGTTGTAAAGCTGTGGATCCAACTGCTGTGATATCCACTTGTTTTGAGGTTCCTTTTTTCTCCTCTGTTTGGCTACCACTTCCACAAGCCGCTAGACTAAATAAAATACCAATAGTTGTTAATGATAACATAATTTTTTTCATGTTTGTTTTAGCTCCTTTAGTTGTTTGATTACAAGTAAAGTGTAACAAGTCATTGTAAAATTCTAGCTCATTTTTTTGTAAAACTTACGTAAAGCTCTATTTTAGCGCAGTCACACATTCTGATGTACAATAAAAGAAGAAGGAGGGATACACGATGTCACTTTATGATTTTACAGTTCGGACCATACAACATGACCCGATATCTCTATCAACATATAAAGATAAGGTCATTCTGATTGTCAACACAGCAAGTAAATGCGGGTTCACCCCTCAACTTGAAGGCTTAGAAACGCTGTATCAGACTTACAAAGATCAAGGCTTCGTTGTACTAGGGTTCCCATGCAATCAATTTTTAAGACAAGACCCAAAATCAAATGACGCTATTTTAGAGTTTTGTCAGTTGAATTATGGTGTCACATTTCCTATGTTTGAAAAAATAAACGTAAAAGGCAAAGAACAAGCTCCTCTTTACCACTACCTAGTCGAGCAGACAGGCGGAAAGAAAGTCGAATGGAATTTTGCAAAATTTTTAATCAATCAGCAAGGAGATATTGTCGCACGTTATCATCCAAAAGTCACACCAGATGAGATAGAGCAACAAATAAAAACTCTCCTCCAAAACAAATAAAAAGCTTAGAGATTTTATCTCTAAGCTTTTGTTTGTAATTCAGGTTCACCTTCACCATCAACTGCTTCTTTCGTGATAACCACTTTGTCTACATCATCTCGTGTTGGCACCTCATACATAATATTCATCATCACATGCTCAATAATCGAACGTAAACCACGAGCTCCTGTATCTCTTTCGATAGCTTGAGACGCAATAGCACTTAATGCACCTGGTGTAAAATCCAATGTGACATCATCAATCAACATTAATTTTTGGTATTGTTTAACTAATGCATTTTTAGGCTCTGTTAAGATTCTAATTAAGTCTGCCTCTGTTAATTTTTCTAAGGAAGCCATAACCGGTAATCGGCCGATAAACTCTGGAATCAATCCAAATTTAAGCAAATCTTCTGGAATAATTTGAGACATAATACTTAGACTCTCATCCCGTTTTTGATTATTCGAACCAAATCCAATCACTTTTTCCCCTAGTCGCTCTTTGACAATCGTTTCAATTCCATCAAATGCTCCACCAACAATAAATAAGATATTTGTCGTATCAATTTGGATAAGCTCTTGTTGTGGATGTTTTCTACCACCTTGAGGAGGAACGCTTGCTACTGTTCCTTCTAAAATTTTAAGCAATGCTTGCTGTACCCCTTCACCTGATACATCTCGTGTGATCGAAACATTTTCACTTTTACGAGCAATTTTATCAATTTCATCAATGTATATGATACCTCGTTCGGCCTTTTCTACATTGAAATCAGCTGATTGCAATAGTTTAAGTAAGATATTTTCAACATCTTCCCCAACATATCCTGCCTCAGTTAGACTTGTCGCATCTGCGATTGCAAATGGTACATTCAGTGTACGAGCCAAAGTTTGAGCTAAGAATGTTTTACCTGAACCAGTTGGCCCGATTAAACAAATATTACTTTTTTGAAGCTCTACATCGTCTAGTTCGTCCTCTTCTGTTTCAAGTGCCATTTGTTGAACGCGTTTATAGTGATTGTATACCGCCACTGCTAATACACGTTTTGCTCGGTCTTGACCGATCACATAGTCATTTAAAACTTCTAAAATTTCCTGTGGTTTTAAAACATTG
Source organism: Vagococcus sp. (assembly GCA_052104115.1). Taxonomy (GTDB): domain Bacteria; phylum Bacillota; class Bacilli; order Lactobacillales; family Vagococcaceae; genus Vagococcus. The sequence continues at coordinate 51,466 of JBQELZ010000006.1, forward strand.
ATTAACTCTGAGGCCATGTCATCTTGAATTTCTTCATCGATAATTTCTTTACATAAATCAATACATTCGTTACAAATATAGACACCGGGACCTGCCACTAATTTTTTTACTTCATCTTGTGATTTCCCGCAAAAAGAACAACGCACTTCATTGCCTTCTTCTGTGTTGTCGTACATGTACTTCCCTCCTATTGAAAAAAGACCCTTACAGGCCTTCACAAACCAAGTGTTCATTACTTTATCTTATTTATATTAACATAGTTGTTCTGACATTGCATTAAAAATGCCGGCCTAAACATCCCTTTAATTGAATATTAGCGAATTCTTTACATCCTATAATGAGAACAAAAGAAAAAAGCAGATTATCTTTCAAAAAAAAGACAATCTGCTTTCAGACTCAATGTTAACATTAAGCTTCTTCTTTAACAGTAGATGTAATTGCTTCTACTCCACGTTTCATTTTAATGTCATGAGCTAACATGTCACTAGTTAATGCTTCACGTACAACTTTTTCGTCCATACCGTATTGTTCTGCTAAATCTTTGATTTCTGCATCTAAGTCAGCATCTGTTACGTCATAGTTTTCTGCTTCAACGATTGCTTCAATCACTAAGTTCGTTTTAACACGTGCTTCAGCTTCGCCTTCAAATTGTTTGTGTAAGTCTTGTTCTGTTGTTCCAGTCATTTGGTAGTATAACTCTGGTGAAATACCTTGACGTTGCATGTTTCCTAGGAATTCGTTCATGCCACGGTGTACTTCGTCATGTACCATAACTTCTGGTAATTCAACGATTTCAGCATTTTCTACTGCTTGAGCAATAGCTGCTTCTTCGATTGCTGCTTCTGCTGCTTCTTCTTTAGAAGCAACTAATTCAGCTTTGATTTTTTCTTTTAATTCAGCTAATGTTTCTACTTCATCATCAACATCTTTAGCGAATTCATCATCTAATTCTGGTAATTCTTTCACTTTCACTTCATGAACAGTTACTTTAAATACTGCTTCTTGACCAGCTAAATCTTCTGCTTGGTATTCTTCTGGGAAAGTCACTGTAACGTCTAAGCTATCTCCAGCTTTTGTGCCAACTAATTGTTCTTCAAAGCCTGGGATGAAAGAGTTAGAACCTAATTCTAATGAATAGTTTTCACCTTTTCCACCTTCAAATGCTTCGTCGCCTTTGAATCCTTCAAAATCAATGACAACTGTATCGCCATTAGCAGCAGCGTCTTCTTTAATCACTAATTCAGCTTGTCCTTCTAATTTAGTGTTTAAGTTAGCTTCAACTTCTTCGTCTGTTACGTCGCGGTCTTGTTTAGCCACTGTTAGGTTTTTGTATTCGCCTAATTTAACTTCAGGTTTTACTGTTACATTTGCAACGATTACCCAAGCTTGGCCTTTTTCCATGCTCTCAACATCAATTGTTGGTTGAGACACAGGGAAGATTCCCGCTTCAGCTACAGCTGCATCATAAATTTCTGGTAATACGTGATTTAAAGCATCTTCATATAACGCTTCTTCACCATACATTTTGTTAAAGATTTGACGTGGAACTTTTCCTTTACGGAATCCTGGAACGCTTAAATCTTTTTTCACACGGTTGTAAGCTGCTTTTAAACCTTCTTCGATTTTATCTTCAGAAACTTCAAATTTTAAAACGCCATCGTTTGTTCCTTTTTTTTCCCATTTAGTAGACATAATACTGTACCTCCGAATTATCTATTATTCACAATTTTTACTTCATTGCATACCATACAATCTTACACTAAAGCCTTGAAATTGTAAACATTTTTCAATTGATGTTTTAACTAATACTCATGAGTCTCATGACTTCTTCGTCTAATTTGCGTTGAATGTTCAACACCTGTTTGAATTCATCCGAATGAACGTCTACAGTGTGTTGTATGCTCATTCCGTATGACATGTTATAACTATCTACCCATAATGAGGCAGGTTCCATCACTTCTTTTGAAAAAGGATACAAACACCCAATATGAAGTGTCAGAACTTCTGTCACCGTTTCAAGAGAACTTGGATTCTGTTGCTCAAGAGATTCTTTCAGACGACTCAATACGGGACTATCTTTATAGGTTTCTCTTAATGTTAGTAGCTGACTGGGATTGACAGTCACACACTGAGACTCTATAGTCAAACACTGAAAGGAGTGGTTGATTTTTAATTGGACCAAGGCATCTAAAAAGTGAGCCCTAACAAAAGGAATGACCCGTTTATCCTGCAACAACACATCGCCCACCTTTATCATTGACTCTTTGGGCAAATAGCGAAGTTGTTTGACTCCCTTAATTTGATGGGCCACATTCTTCTCGCCAAGCAGCATCAACTCTCTCTGAACATTTATGAGACGTTGATTGTCTACAGCCATCCAGTAGGACTGACTCGCTTCATACATTGGACGATACGCGTTGGCTCGTTCTGTAGAGAGTTTGCTAAGAAGCAACTCTAGTTCATAAAAATAAGCCAATTGTAACAACACACTCACATACAAGTCACTATATTGATCGTCTAAATAAGCATATTCATACTCCTTTAACAGGTTGTACGCTTGCTTAGCCTTTGAGTCTTTGACTAAACTCTTGACCAACCAACCATTCGCTTCAAGAGTATCCTCTAACTGATAAGCCTCTGCAAAGTGCTCACTCGCTACGCTTATATAGCCTTTAGCATAGGCTTCTTTTCCTAGTCTAATATGACGTTCATACATATTTGGTAATTCAAGCAGCTCATCGCTCAATTCTGTCACCTTCTTTTCTATACAAAAAAAGTGAGAAAAATAATTTTCTCACTTTCATGTTTGCTTAATCTTGTAGTAACTCAAAAATTTCTAATGCTACTAAGTCAATGTCGTCAAATTGGTACACTTGTTGTGAGCCAGTTTCCGTTAGTTCAAACATCTCATTACTGCTATCAAACGTAACGATACATTTCTCTTCACCTTCACGTTCAAAACGACGTACTTGAACCTCGCTATCATTAGACTCTACCATTGCACTCAATCTTTTAAGGATTGCTACTAGTTGAGAATTTTTCATAGAGCTAGCCTCCTTCAAATTTCTTCTGTTTTATTGTAACAGAAAGAGGGCCAACATGCATTGAAAATATCATTTTTTTTAGAAAATAATCACTTTTTTGAGTTAATCCCACCAAAGTTTAATCAAAGCTTGTGTCCCATCGTTTTCAAAACCTTTGTCTACCAACTGTTCATATAATTCTTTAGCTTTTTCTGTTGCTGGTAAAGATAGATTCATTTTCTCCGCTTCATCTAGCGCGATTGTCAAATCTTTAACAAAGTGCTTCACAAAAAATCCTGGGGTAAAATCTTCTTTTAAAATACGAGGGGAATAATTTGTCAGTGACCAATTGGCTGCACTTCCACCACCTACAGTATCAATCACTTTTTCTAAATCTAGATTCGCAGCTTTGGCATACACCAATAACTCAGTCATGCCTGTCATGGTTCCGGCAATCATGATTTGATTAGCCATTTTGGTATGTTGACCACTTCCAGCATCTCCTTGACGGTTTACCTTACCACTGAATACATGTAGTAATGGTTCTACTTTATCGTATGTGGCTTGCTCGCCACCTACCATTGTCGTCAACGTCCCGTTTTTTGCACCCAAATCGCCACCAGATACAGGGGCATCTAAACTAGAGGCTCCTTTTTCTTTCGCAGATAGTGCTATTTTTTGTGCCAAAGATGGTGTACTAGTTGTCATATCAATGACAATTTTTCCAGATACCTCTCCATTAAAAATACCTTCTTCTCCGTAATAAATCGCCTCAACATCTTTTGGATAGCCGACCATGCTAAAAATGATATCACTAGCCGTTACCACATCTTTAGGTGTATCACACCAAACAGCACCTAGTGACACCAACTCATCCGTCTTACTTTTCGTGCGGTTGTATACGTTCACATGATACCCTTTAGCAATCAAATGTTTTACAACAGAAGCACCCATAACGCCTGTACCGATAAATCCTAATTTTTCCATTGCCTTCACTCTCCTTATCCTACCTTTAGTATAAAGAATCTTTTAAAAATAATAAAGAGAGATGTCTTTGCAACATCTCTCTTGTTAAGAGTTCAGCGATTTAGGTTTTGTCATTAAATCAAGTAATCCTAAGAAAATACCCGAATAATACGTCACCATGCGCCATAATAAAATAGCTAATATCAATTTACTTTTCACCACAATAAAAGCACCGAATAGTAAGGTAAAACTATATTCCGCTCCCCCTGTGCCACCAGGTACTGGAAACAAAGAAATCAATAGGATGATAAAAGCATGAAACACAATGACTTGAAACACATGCACATCGTGAACGCCTATGCCAAGTAAAATAAAATAGGGCACAATGTAGTAGGCCAACAACTGACCAATTGTCAGTAAACTTGCCTTAATCATCAGTTTAGGATGTCGTTTCATGTACCGACTTTCAGCGTAAAAATTATCCATTTTCTGAAATACTCTTTGTCTCATTGCTTCCGTTTTGGCACCCGGTTTCACTCTTTTGAGCCAATTAAAAATCAGGTCAATCACTTTAGCTGTAATAGGATACCAATACATGATGAGTAACAACGCTAGCACAATCACAAAATGAATACTGAAACTAAATAAAATCAAATAGGTCAGACTTCTTAGCTTACCAGAAATCAAATCAAATCCCAATACGATGCACACAATAAAATTGATGACAATCCATATCTGATAAATGACAAACTTCATTAAAGACACCGACGTTGCGACACCCGAATCAATACCTGTTTTTGCCATGGTCACAATCTGAGCAGGTTGTCCTCCTGTAGAAAAAGGCGTAATAGCATTAAATAAATGCTCAATCAATGGAATTCTATAAGACGTCCAAAAGGAATATGTAGGATTCGTCCGCTTTAAAAATAATTGAATGATTTTAGATTCAATCCCCCAATGTAGAAGCATACACAAAAAGGCAACTAAAATCCATCCCCAATGAATGCGATTAAATTCAGTATACATCTCATTGAAACTGACTTTTCTAAGCTCATTCCAAATGACAATAAACCCTAACAAAAACGCCACAAACAAATAAAGCAGATTTTTTTTATTCATCGGTCACCTCACTCAGTTCTTCACTTTTTTAAAAATTTAAAGGGCAATAATTTATCATCATCCATGACGTCTTTCCCCTTTTGAAACAGTGAATAGTAATCCGCAGAGTGACAATAAAAACGCTCTACCTTCTCACCAAATGCCTCACTTGATATTTCATATAGTTTCTTCTCTATCAATTCAGGATGACTTGGATGATTACCCGACACATACTCAACTAAAGCACGTCCAAATGAGTCATTCTGCTCATAAGTAGTTCCTAGACTAATATCGTCAAATAAATCATTCAGATACGCATTCCCCTTCGCCACAACTTTTGTCTGGGCTGCCATTGATTCGATATACGTTAACCCTTGAGTTTCCGAATCAGAGGCACTAACAAACACATCTGCTGCTTGATAAAAGGGAGAAATTTCCTCATTTTTAATCTCACCTGCAAACACTACATGCTCAGATAGAGACAATGCCTCTACCTGTTTTTCCAACTCTTTTTTATAAGGTCCATCCCCCACAATTAACAGCTTCGCATGCGGCAGTGCTTGAATTACTTCTGGCATACCATTCAAAACAGTCTGGATATTTTTTTCGTATGAAATTCGACTGACAGATAGTAAGAACAACTCATCTTCACGAATGCCATATGCCTCTCTCACAGATGTTTTCACCTCTTCTGTCACTGGTGTAAACTGAGAAACGTTAATCCCTGTTGGTATAATAGTCATAGGAACGTCTATCCCATACTCACGTAATTTATCTACTACACGCTGACTCGGACAAATAATCCCCGACAAATGACTGGTGAACAATTTAGAAAATTGTCGAACATGGCTTGGCCGAATGATTTTACCATTCGCAATATAATGCAGATAATCTTCGTACATCGTATGATATGTATGGACACACGGTATATCCAATGATTTAGCTGTATATTTTCCTAACAGTCCAAGTCCAAACTCAGTATGGGTATGAATAATATCAAGCTCTAGCTCTTTCGCTATATAATAGGCATACAGAGCCCCACGTACCACCACACGTCTTTCTTTAAACGAGATAAATGGCACACTGGGCATCCGGATAATCCGCGACTCTAACTCTTTCACATTTGGATCAGTTGTCGTAAAGATATACACCTCATGACCTTTTGATTCCAGCTCTTTTTTCAGTGTGCGAATGGATGTGGATACACCACTGACTTGTGGAAAATAAGTATCAGTAAAAAAACCTATCTTCACTCTCACTCACCCCTTTTCCTTCACTCTTTTTTTAGGCTTGTCTCACAAACCCCTGTTGTATAATAATCAAACCACAAGCTTGCTACATGTTCTTCACTATAAAATGCGGCTGCCTGTCTTGATTTCTCTTTATACTCTAACAATAAAGATGGTTGTTGTTTTAATTTCGTCAACCAATCTTGCATCTCATCTCTATCATGTGTTTTGATGTAGTCATCTTTAATAATCGAGTGGTACAACTCCAAATCACGTAACATGATAGGTGTCCCGCAATTGAATCCTTCTAAAATGCTCATTGGAAACAATTCATTATAAGATGGTAATAAAAACACATCTGCTATATTATAATATTTCGCTAAAAGTTGTCTATCTATAATACCTGTAAAGATCAAATTATGTGGTGGATTATCATAAATAACTTTATAGGTGTCGTATCCATCTGTCATCTTACCAAATGAAAATCCCCCTGCCCAAATAAACGTGATATCCGGATTTTGCTCAGCAAGGGCAAAAAAATCATCCACGCCTTTACGTTTCTGAATTTGCCCCGCTCCTAAAACAATCATCTGAGACTCATTAAAGCCCAACTCTTGACGCCACTGCTTGCAAACAGAGGGATCTGCCTCATAAAAGATTTCTTTCGACACAAAATTAGGAATATAGGTCACCTTGTCCTTATTAATCCCTGCTTTTTCCAGTTCAGGAATAAAAGAGGGATTCACAACGACTAGTTCGTCCATTCTTTGATAAAACCTAATTAAATACCAATTAAATATCTGTTGAAACGGCCAAAACAAATCCAAACTTCCTTTTAATGTTTCGGGTAAAAAATGTACATATCCTATTGTCTTGCCTCTTTTTTTCTTCCTAAACGTAGACAAGAAAAAAAGAGGATCCACTGTATGATAATGAGACACATCTGCTTTTGTATACGAATTGATCGTCACGTCAAATTCAGTTGGAAAATGTTTTTTTAACATCTTGATTAGCTCAATATAAGCACTTCCGACTCCCTGACCCTTTACCTTATCAGCAGAAGAGAACATATTAATTTTCAGCAAATTTCCCACTCCTTGTTTTTACTACACTGAAAAAGATGTCAAAACATCTAGCGACAGTCGATAATTTTTACTAAGTATATCATATCATGCTTTTTTACTGGAAAAAAACAAGCCATTATCCATTCTATCACAATTTTAATATAAAAAAACTATGACACTCTTCTGTACGAAGAATGTCATAGTATTAATGGTTCACTTATTGAGCAGTGTATGCTTCTACTAACGCCACAACTTCTTCAGCTGTGTCACATTCTGTGATTGCTTTTGTAGAAAGCTCAGCCATTTTCGTTGAATCTAAACGTTTCATTAAGCTACGTGTTCTTAAAATACTTGTCGCACTCATCGAGAATTCGTCTAAGCCTAATCCAACTAATAACGGAACTGCGGTTTGGTCTCCAGCCATCTCACCACACATACCAGCCCATTTTCCTTCAGCATGTGCTGCGTCTACAACGTTTTTAATTAAACGTAAAATAGCAGGGTTATATGGTTGGTACAGATAAGAGACGCGTTCATTCATACGGTCTGCTGCCATTGTATACTGAATCAAATCATTTGTTCCAATACTAAAGAAGTCTACTTCTTTTGCAAAACGATCGGCAATAACTGCTGCAGCTGGAATTTCAATCATGATACCCACTTGAATGTCCTCAGAAACAGTCACACCTTCTGCAATAAGGGCTGCTTTTTCTTCATCAAGCAACGCTTTTGCATCTCGGAATTCTTGTAAAGTAGCAATCATAGGGAACATAATACGTAAATTTCCATGAACAGATGCACGTAATAATGCGCGCAACTGCGTACGGAACATTTGATCCTCTGCTAAACAGATACGAATCGCACGGTAACCTAAGAATGGGTTCATTTCTTCTGGGAATTTAAGGTAAGGTAATTCTTTATCCCCACCAATATCCATCGTACGAACCACAACTGGTTTGCCTTCCATACCTTCTAAAACGGCTTTATAAGCGTCATATTGTTCATCTTCACTTGGGAAATCAGGTGAATCCATGTATAAGAACTCTGTACGGTATAACCCTACAGCTTCTCCACCATGACCTAATACACCATCTAAATCTTTTGGTGTCCCGATATTACCAGCTAATTCAAAATGTTTGCCATCAGCTGTCTCAGTCTTAGCATTTTTTAACTTGTCCCACTCTGCTTTTAATTCAGAAAATGCCTTCGCTTTTCCTTCAAAATCAGCAATTTGAGCATCTGTTGGGTTAACAATGACATCACCTTCACTACCATCAACGGCTAACATATCACCTTCAACAACAAATCCAGTGATATCTTTTGTTCCAACAACAGCTGGAATTTCTAACGAACGAGCCATAATAGCTGAATGAGACGTACGTCCACCAATATTTGTTATAAAAGCACGTACAAAGTTACGATCTAATTGAGCTGTATCACTTGGAGTTAAGTCTTCAGCAACAATAATCACTTCTTCGTCAATCATTGATAAATCTGGAAGTTTCACGCCTAACAAATGACTCATCACACGTTTGGTCACATCGCGAATATCAGCAGCACGTTCTTGCATATATGGATTGTCTTCCATAGACTCAAACATACCGATAAACATGTCTGTTACCTCTTTTAACGCAGACTCTGCATTGGTTTGGTTATCTTTGATATTTCCTTCGATTGAACTAATCAGTTCTGGATCTGAAAGAACCATTAGATGGGCATCAAAGACTTGTGCTTCTTCTTCGCCTAAGCTGTTCACTGCTTTGTCACGAATAGCTTGTAACTCAGTAGTCGATTGCTTAAGAGCATCAGCAAGGCGAGCAATTTCTTGATCAACATTGTCAACTGAACGTTTTTCAAATGATAAATCCGGCTCAACTAAAAGATATGCTTTTGCTACTGCGATACCATCACTTACGGCTATACCTTTTAATTGTTTTGTCATTATTCTGATAAACCTTCTTTTTGCATAGTTTCAGCGATTGCAGCGATTGCATCAGCTTCGTCAGCACCTTCAGCAGAAATAGTCACATCAGCACCTTGGCCAACACCTAATGACATAACACCCATAATAGATTTTAAGTTTACTGATTTACCTTTATATTCTAAGTTAATGTCTGAACTAAATTTGCTAGCAGTTTGTACCAAAAGTGTTGCTGGACGTGCGTGGATACCTGTGTCTGCTACTACATGAAAGTCTTTTGTTTCCATAATTATCGTTCTCCTTTGTCATATGTATTTGATATGATAGATTGCATAAAAGTAGCGTCAACGAATGCCATTTTTATATAACCCTTTCAATGATAAAGAATACCATGTTTTATCGGTTCTTACAAGATTTTTCCTTTAACTTTAAGTCATTAAAGAAAGACTAACAGTTTGTTTCATTAAACTTTTCTGTAAACCACTCGTCCGCCTAATCCTGCTTCTCCCTCAATCGATTCTTTATCAGGATGTGTTAACCACGCTTCTCTAAATGAGAAGAACTGATCCTTTTCAACAACCAATTCAGCTATCTCCCCAATTACTAACGAATCAATTCGTTGAACAAATTCTTGGCTATCCACATTATCACCTACCTTTTAACACAGAGTCTATCATACTTTCTATTTTACCATTCTTTCACACAAAATAAGAGAGTTTTTTATAAAAAATGTCAAGCTAATTTCTTGCTTCTCTTTCGACTCATGGTATAATTACTATAAAGGTCAAATTAGGTCAGAAGACCTTTATATTTTTTTAAGGAGCGTGGTAGAATGTTATGCCAAAATTGTCAACATCATGAAGCAACCATTCATCTTTATACAAACGTTCAAGGACAACGTAAACAAGTTGATTTATGTCAAAATTGCTATCGTGAAATAAAACGACAAGAAGATACCTATAATAAACAAAAAATGATGACAGATCCTTACGGTTTCGGTTCTTTAAATGACTTATTTAGACAGTTAGCCGAACAAAATGGATTACGTCAAACACCTGGTCGAGACGTGCCTCCTACTGAATCAGGTCACAATGGACCGCCTCGCCCACCCCAACAGACAGAAGCTTCTTTGCTTAAAGAATATGGTGTCAATGTAACGGATGAAGCCAGAAACGGGCAGATTGATCCAGTTGTGGGACGAGATAAAGAAATTACTCGTGTGATTGAGATTTTAAACAGACGTAATAAAAATAATCCAGTCCTAATCGGTGAACCTGGTGTTGGTAAAACAGCTGTCGTCGAAGGATTAGCCTTAAAAATAGTTGAAGGTAGTGTCCCTCAAAAACTAATGGAAAAAGAGGTCATTCGACTGGATGTTGCCTCTCTCGTCCAAGGAACAGGCATCAGAGGACAATTTGAAGAACGGATGACTCAGCTAATCGATGAGTTGCGAAACAATCCATCTATCATCCTATTTGTGGATGAAGTTCATGAACTCGTTGGTGCAGGTGCAACTGGCGAAGGCAATATGGACGCTGGAAACATTTTAAAACCAGCTTTAGCCCGTGGAGAACTTCAAATGGTTGGCGCTACAACGTTTAACGAATACCGAATCATTGAAAAAGATGCGGCTTTAGAGCGACGATTACAACCTGTCCGAGTAGATGAACCTTCCGAAGAAGAAACCATCACAATTTTAAAAGGCATTCAAAAGAGATATGAAGAATTTCATCATGTGAGCTATACAGATGAAGCCATTGAAGCAGCAGTCTCTCTATCAAGTCGTTTTATCCAAGACCGTCAATTGCCAGATAAAGCCATTGATTTATTAGATGAAACAGGATCAAAGAAAAATCTAACCATTCAATTAGTTGACCCTTCTGTCATCGAAGAACGACTTAAAGAAGCAGAGACACAAAAAGCACAGGCATCAAAAGAAGAAGACTTTGAAAAAGCCGCTTACTATAGAGACCAAATAAAAAAACTAACCGACTTACAAACGACACAAGTTTCTAAAGAGGACATACCAACAATTACTAGCCAAGACATGGAAGCGGTCGTCGAAAGGATAACCGGTATTCCAGTTGGCGACTTAAAAGAAAAAGAACAAGCACAAATGAAACACTTAGACCGTGATTTAAAACAACATGTTATTGGTCAAGATGAGGCTGTTGATAAAGTATCAAAAGCCATTCGGAGAAATCGGATTGGCCTAAACAAGAAAAATCGTCCAATTGGCTCTTTCTTATTTGTTGGCCCTACTGGTGTTGGTAAAACAGAGTTAGCAAAACAACTTGCCTTTGAACTATTCGGCAACAAAGAAAATATGATTCGATTTGATATGAGTGAGTATATGGAAAAGCACAGTGTGGCAAAACTAATCGGGTCTCCTCCTGGTTATGTCGGCTATGAAGAAGCCGGCCAACTCACTGAGCAAGTCAGACGAAATCCATATAATCTAATTTTATTAGATGAAATTGAAAAAGCTCATCCTGATGTCTTACATATGTTTCTACAAATTTTAGACGACGGTCGATTGACAGACGCAAAGGGGCGGACCGTTAGTTTCAAAGACACCATTATTATTATGACAAGTAATGCTGGTACTGGTACCGTTGAAGCAAGCGTTGGATTTGGTGCCATCAAAGATGGGACCACCCACTCTGTGTTAAACCAATTAACAAACTTCTTCAAACCGGAGTTTTTAAATCGTTTCGATGGCATTATCGAGTTTAGCCCTTTATCAAAAGAATCACTTCTTTCCATTGTGTCACTAATGTTAGACGATGTGAATCAGTTATTAAAAGACCAACATCTATCTATCGAGTCAACCGATGAAGTCAAAGAAAAGCTGGTGGACCTTGGCTATGATCCTAAAATGGGGGCAAGACCTTTAAGACGTGTCATTCAAGAAAATATCGAAGATGGCATCGCTGATTACTATTTAGATTATCCAAACACAACACACTTCATTGCAAATTTAATAGACAATGATATCGTTATTTCGAGTAAAAACGAATAAATCTCCAAGTAACTAAAGCTAAAAAACATCTTTTAAACAAAAGATGGCTTTTAGCTTTTTTAATGTCGTTTTATGTTATACTATATATGAAGAAATACTTTTTCTTAAACAATTAAATGAGGTGAGGAGAATGAAACTAGTCGATGTAACAAACAGCTACGCTACTTTGGTTTCTAAACAATTAGAAAATACTGATGCGATATTGGTTCGTGTGTACTCATTAGGGAAAACTCTCGTTGTCCACAGCGAGGCCACTACACATATCGAGGTTGTCATTGTCAACAAAGCACGTGAAATCAAAGAATTTGAAGTAACAAATATTTTGAAAGAACTACTAGACACAGACATTACAAATCCAGATTTAGAAATCATTAGAACTAAAGGTGTTGTTGAAGCCTCACTTAAAGTTAATCCTACCAAATCAAAAGTAAATAATTAAGACAACATGAAAAAATCCTTACCGTGAGAGCGAACTCTGACGATAAGGATTTTTTATATGGATTATAGTAAACTTTTCAATTCAACCTCTGGGTATTTATCTGCAAACCAGCGCATCGCAAATTGATTTTCAAATAAGAATAAAGGTTGGTCAAAACGGTCTTTCGCCAAAATATTTCGACTTGAACTCATTTTTTCATCTAACTGCTCAGGATCAATCCATCTAGCGATTTTAGTCCCCATTGGTTCCATAATCACTTCTGTATTGTACTCACCTTGCATACGGTGTTTGAACACTTCAAACTGCAACTGACCTACCGCACCAATAATAAAATCATCCGTTAAATACGTTTTATATAACTGAATCGCTCCCTCTTGTACAAGCTGATTCAAGCCCTTATAAAATGATTTTTGCTTCATCACGTTCTTCGCTGTTACTTTCATAAATAACTCTGGCGTAAAGTGTGGCAAGTCTTCAAAATTAACCACATCTTTCCCTGTATAAATCGTATCACCTATTTGATACGTTCCAGTGTCGTATAGCCCAATGATGTCTCCCGCCACAGCTTCCTGTACGGTTTCACGAGAGTCCGCCATAAACTGAGTCGAATTATTTAGCTTGATTTTTTTGTTATCGCGACCTAGCTTCACATCCATCCCACGTTCAAACGTTCCAGAACAAATACGCACAAACGCAATTCTATCACGGTGAGCTGGATTCATATTCGCTTGAATTTTAAAGATAAACCCAGAAAAATCCTCAGAATATGGACTCACTTCTGTTTCCTCTTTGGTAATATGAGACGATGGTTTTGGCGCAAACTGTAAGAATGTTTCTAAGAATGTCTGCACACCAAAATTAGTTAACGCAGAACCAAAAAAGACAGGTGTCAACTTACCTTGTGCGATCTTTTCCTCTGAAAATTCATTTCCAGCTTCAATCAATAACTCAACATCCTCTTGAACTTGTGCAAAAATAGACTCATTTTTTAGCGGATGATCAATCTCAAGCTCATGCTTATCATTTAATGGAAGCAAACGCTCTCCGTCAAATCGTTCAGGACGATGCACCTCTACACGGTTATGGTAAATATCGTATAACCCTTCAAACCCTTTTCCCATACCAATCGGCCAGTTCATCGGGTAAGATTCTATTTCTAGCACTTCTTCCAATTCTTCAAGTAAATCTAACGGCTCACGGCCATCTCTATCCAATTTATTAATAAACGTAAAAATTGGAATCCCACGCATACGACATACTTGGAATAATTTTTTGGTTTGAGCTTCAATCCCTTTTGCGCTGTCAATTACCATGACCGCACTATCCACAGCCATCAGCGTACGGTAAGTATCCTCTGAGAAGTCCTCATGTCCTGGTGTATCTAAAATATTAACTCGTTTGTCATCAAAATCAAACTGCATCACAGAACTTGTAACAGAAATCCCTCTTTGTTTTTCAATATCCATCCAGTCAGATTTCGCAAAGTTCCCTGTTTTTTTCCCTTTTACTGTACCAGCACTACGAATTGCACCACCAAATAACAGCAATTGCTCAGTAATCGTTGTCTTACCAGCATCCGGATGCGAAATAATGGCAAAGGTACGACGTCTATCTACTTCTTGTTGTTGGTTAAATCCCATAATTATCTCCTTGATTCATTTTATTTATATTCTAATACGAGTATATGCTTCAAAACATGATTCAGTATATCATGATAGCCCGTCAATGTGAATGAAGCGCACTGATTTTTTTATTCCGAAAATAAATAAAAAGTAAGAGAGCAACGCTCTCTTACTTTTCCTCTTTGTCTCCACTATGCCTAATTCGGCGATACTTGTCCTCTTCGGCAACCTCTTCTTCTTGCTCGTGAATGACCACTTTAATCTCTAACAAACGTGTGCCCTCAGCCTTATACGTCGTCAGTGTTAAATGATCCACATCAACGGATAATTCCTCGTTCGCTTCAGGGATGACACCAAGTGCTGTGATTAAGTACCCAGCCATTGTGTCCACATCATTCATCTCTAGTGACGTATCAAAGGTTTCGTTAAAATCATCAATCGACATACGTCCCTGAATGATGTACTCATTATCTAATACTTGGCTGTAAAATTGATCCAAGGATAACTCATCTGACTCATCATCAATCTCACCTACAATTTCCTCTAATAAATCTTCAAACGTTACCAGACCTACAACACCCCCGTACTCATCCAAAAGAATGGCCATATGGTTTTGTGTTTTTTTAAGCTCTAGTAACAAGTCATCGATAAAGATGGTTTCAGGAACATACAAAGGTTCATGAATTACTTGAAGTAAATCAACGTGTTCAAACCCTTCTTTACGAGCTGCTTTTAATAAGTTTTTCAAATGCAAGATACCAATGACTTTATCTTTATCATCGTCATATACAGGAATACGTGAAAAATTATTGGCTAATACTTTATCAATATTTTCAATAGCCGGATCATGTATATCAATCATAAAGGCTTCTGTACGAGGTACCATCACCTCACGTGCTAATGTCGTGTCTAAATCAAAAATACCTTGAACCATTTCCAATTCTTCCGAATCAAGCACGCCTTCATTGGTTAACATGTAGGCCATTTCTTCACGTGTCATTTTTTCATTTTCATCATCAAATGTCATTGGCGTTAAGCGACTGAGTAGATTCGTTGAGCTGGATAATAACCACACAAACGGCTTCATCAACATCCCCAATACTTTCACAGGCCCCATGACAAACTTCGCCACTTCTTCTGATTTGTTTAATGCAATTCGCTTCGGATATAGCTCACCAAAAACAATTGAAATATACGTTAATAACATTAAAACGATTAGTTGAGACACTTGTTTTGCCCAAGCAACATCTCCAAATAATGGCGCTAATTTTCTAGCAAAAGAATTGGCCAATGACGCACCTGCTAAAATATTAACTAAGGTAATACCAACTTGAATGGTGGATAAAAAATTACTAGAATCTGCTATCAGTCGCATCAGTTTAATCGACGAACGATCTCCCTCTTCTGCTTTTGTCTCGATTCTATTTTTATTCACGGAAACCACAGATATTTCTGCAGCTGCAAAAAAAGCATTTAATAAAGTCAAAACAATCAAAATAATAATATTAATAAGTATAGACTGACTCTCGGGGTCAGCATTCATAAGCTATTCTCTCCTATCATAATATGGTTCTTTTTATAAAACAATCACGCTAAAATCGTATCATAAACAGTGACGTTTTTCAATGACTTAGATTTTAATGTTCGGTTTCTTTTTCTTTCTTATTCAACTGAATAATATCAAATACATAGACAAAAATAGTTTTACACACAGCATAAAATGGAACACCTAAAATCATTCCTAACAATCCCGCAATGTTGCCAGCTACAAGTAAGATGATGATAATCGTCAGTGGGTGAATGTCTAGACTTTTTCCGATAACATTTGGGTACACAATATTGCCATCAATTTGTTGTACCACCAATACAACCACACACGCTAACGCCGCTTTCCACGGATCAGAAAAAACAGTTATCATCACAGCAGGTGCCAAACCAATATAAGGACCAATGTAAGGAATCATATTAGCAATACCTGCGATTACACCAAATAGAAACGCATAATCAACGCCTATCAGCATATACCCTAAACTCGTAAATACACCGACAAATAAACACTCAATCATTTGTCCACTAATGTATTTAGAGATAGTCTCGCTCATTTTACTTAGCAACGTTATAATCTCATCCTTATGATTTTGCGGGAAATAACGCTCAATCCCCGGAATAAACTTATGCCCATCTTTTAGCATGTAAAACAACATAAATGGCACAGTTACCATAATCATCACAACACCTGCAACAGAAGAGACGATAGAGCCTATTCCTGTTCCCACATTGGATAATGTAGATTGAGCAATACTTCCTAGAGAAACATTCCATTTATCCAAATAAGACTGCACGTCTAAATTTTGCAAGGCTGGGTGTTTGGACAACGTATCTGCCCATTCTTCAAACGTCGTGATGAGTGTTGGCATTTTTTTCATCAACATGCTCACTTGACTCACCAAGTTTGGAATAATCGCTAGAACTAGTAAGACAATCACCCCAACCAATAACAGCATAACCAAACTAACCGCCAGCGTCTTACCTACGCCCTTTTTCTCTAAAAATTTAACAATTGGATTCACACAATAATATAAAAAGCCTGAAATCAAGATTGGTGCAAACATCGTGGTGAACATCGTGCCTATTGGTTGAAACAAAAAATTAATTTTTGTGCCAACAAAAATCAATGTCGCAATAATCAACAACTCTAGTGACCAAAACATCAACTTGGATTCCCTTACACGTTGGAACATCTTAACACTCCCTTTTAATTAATAATATATTAAGTCAATTTCTTTACAAATAATCCCTTAGTAATTTATAGTATAATATATAAAGACAAAAAATGCTTTAAATTTTCCCTATTATTGGGGGTTAATATGACACAGGAGGCAACTATATGATAGTAATTAAACACACAACAACCAGTCATTCTGACATTTACGAGGATGCCTTAGCCATTCGTAAAACAGTATTTGTGGGGGAGCAAGATGTGCCTATGGATATGGAGATTGAAGACGAAGACGTATGCGTTCACTTTGTCCTATACGAAGACGACATGCCTTTAGCAACTGTCCGTTTGTTTCCAGTATCTGAGACTGTTTCAAAAGTACAACGTATGGCTGTAGAAAAACAGGGCCGTAACAAAGGGCTTGGTAGACAAATTATGCTTGCTGCAGAGGAGTATGCCAAAAACAATGGTATCAAAGACGTCCTACTAGGCGCTCAAACAACTGCTATAGGTTTTTATGAAACCATGGGCTATAAAGCATTTGGTGATGAGTACCTAGATGCTGGTATCAAACACTTTGATATGTCAAAAACACTATAAAAAAGAACTTCCTAATTAGGAAGTTCTTTTTTGTATTTACGATACGCACACGATAGACAATAAACTATCTTCTTGATAACTGCTGATAACGCTCATACCAAATATCCACATATTCTTTTGAAAAAGGTCCCTTTTCATTGTTGATCCAGTCTACTAATGTTTTAACGTTTTCTTTTAAAACAATATCGATTTCTTCTGGATAAGCCATTTGCTTGCTGTGGTCCTCGTACTCGTCCACATCAAGTAATCGTTTTTCCCCATCAGGAAAGACTTTTATATCCAAATCATAATCAATATATTTTAAATCCTCATCATCCAAAACATAAGGAGATGCTAGATTACAGTAATAAGAAACTCCCTTCTCACGTATCATTGCAATTATATTGAACCAAAACTTCGTATGAAAATACACGATAGCTGGCTCTCGTGTCACCCAACGTCTACCATCTGATTCTGTCACAAGTGTGTGATCATTCATCCCGATAATAGAGCATTCACTGGTTTTTAACACCATGGTGTCACGCCAAGTTCGATGTAAACTGCCGTCATGCTTGTAACTCTGGATCGTTATAAACTCTCCTTCTTTAGGTACACGCATACTTACCCTACTTTCCTTGGTTTTCTAACCAAATTTTACACTAGGGTGTTTCATTACACCGATATCAGAATTATTATATCATAAATAAACTTTAATGAGCACTATTTATTCATTCTTTTCTTTAATAAATCCACCATTTTTTGTTGGGGTTTAGGAAAGGCATAGCTATCAAAGTCTTCCGGCATAACCCAGGATTGATTTTCTGAGATATTTTCGTTGTATCCCTCTCTCAGCCTTCCATAGCCTAACACCATGTGCCATTTTCTATGGCTA
Source organism: Vagococcus sp. (assembly GCA_052104115.1). Taxonomy (GTDB): domain Bacteria; phylum Bacillota; class Bacilli; order Lactobacillales; family Vagococcaceae; genus Vagococcus. Next base: position 70,040 of record JBQELZ010000006.1, read on the forward strand.
AATAAATGAGTCACGTCTCCTACTGGCTGTGTTTGCCAGACTGCATATGGTGCTGCCTCATTTAGTGTTTGGACCAGTGTGCCTGTCTCAAAGGTTTGGTTTTCCTCTGCTACAAAATCAAATAATGTCGGGGTATCGGTCTCTGCTTGGTACAACTTAAATTCTGTCATCACTGCATCGTGAGTGGCTTTGCCCACCTCTAGTAGTGGGAAGGTCCACAAATTAGCAAGCAAACCATCTTTTGGTCGTTGCTCCAATAGATAGGCCCCTGACTGATTTTGGATAGCTAATCCCACATAATACAACGGCACCGCTTTGACTTTTTTGGTTTTAACTGGATACTCCGTCATCGTCTGCGCCTGATAGGCTCCACATATTTCCATCAAGGGACACTCGTCGCATTTAGGTGACGTAGGCGTACATATACCTGACCCTAAATCCATTAACGCTTGATTAAAATCACCAGGTCGTTCATGGGAGATGGTTTCTCTCACTTTTTTCTCAAACACCTTTCGTGTTTTAGGGACAGCAATATCATCGCTGATGCAAAAAAGACGACTATAAACCCGCATCACATTTCCATCTACTGCAGGTTCTGGTCGCTCAAACGCAATACTCGATATCGCGCCTCCCGTATACGGTCCTATCCCTTTTAAGGACAAAATTGCGTCGATCGTGTCAGGCATCTGTCCATCATAGTTTGCTACCATCTCTTTGGCAGCCACTTGCATGTTTCTCACACGGGAGTAATAGCCAAGGCCTTCCCATGCCTTTAATAAACGGTCTTCATCTGCTTCTGCTAAATCAGTAATGGTCGGAAACCACTCCATAAATCGGTGAAAATACGGAATGACCGTCACCACTTGCGTTTGCTGTAGCATAATCTCTGACACCCACACGCGGTAAGGATCAGTGTTTTCACGCCAAGGCAATAGCCTTTTTTCACGGTCATACCATGACAATAACCTATCTTGACATAGTGCTACGGTTTCCTCTTTCCAAACAGGTATCTCCTCTTTACGACTACTCATCTTCCATCTCTTTCTCCGTGATATATCGGTTAATCAAGTCAAAATCAAATCCCTTTTGGTATAGACTTTGCTTTATTTTTTGCTTTTTCTTAAAAGGCTCTAACTTTCTGTGACGTTGCCAGAGTTTATCTGCCTGCACAACAAGTAAATCCCACTCGTCGTCCTCATCTTTCTCTACATCCAATTGAGACATGACCAAATCTATCACGTCCTTCTCAAATCCTTTTGTAAAGAGATGCTGACGGGTTTTATTTAGTTGTTCCTGATGGCTCTTGCTTTTATACTTTCTAAGTGCCTTCTCTGCCACACGTGTCGCAAGCTCTTCTTGGGTATCAAAGCTGTATAAAGATAACGCGTGATCCACATGATCTTCTCGAATCCCTCGCTTAAATAATTGCTGCTTAATAGTAGATGGTCCTTTGTCAGATGTCCGAATCATTGTCCTCACGTAGCTCTCTGCGTAGACCAAATCATCAACTAGGTTTAAATCACGCAAACGTGCCATGACATACTCAATGCCCTCTGCAGAAATCTCCTTTTTTTTCAGATAGTCCCGTAACTCCTTTTCAGAACGTAACTGAAAGTTAAGATAATGAAGGGCAAACTGATACCCGATATTTAACTCCGCTTCCTTTTCGATTTGTCTAAGAAGCGCCTCTGTTATCTCCTCGCCCTTTAGTAATCGGTGCTTCACCAAAGAATCCTCTGATATTTTAATCTTTTGCCCTGACTCTGTGGTTAACGTATAGTGATTGTTTTTTAATTTGCGTATTGATTTTATTTTTTCCATTCTTTGTCACCCTCTACATTCGCTATCACTTACTATAGCATATAACAAGGACATATCTAAACCAAATACCTAGTAACACTGACAATTTTCGAGAAACTCCTCGAGCAGTAAATCAGGACTCTCTAGCTTCGCAATCGCGTATCCTATAGCAATCACACTTTCCCGTTTAAATTCACTCAAATTGACACAACGAATCACCTCTCGTATCAACTCCACTTGCTCTCCTATAAACCGACCTCGCCATCCATCAGTGAAAGAGATATCGTTTAGACTAGACTGTCCCGAATAGGTGGGGATATAGTAATTCAGATAGTCGACAAAGGCTGTTTCCAACCGTTTTTTTAAGGTGCGGTACTCACATTGAATCAGTAGCTCAAGATGATTGAAAAAAGTCACAACAGGTTGCTGAGATTTATTTTTAGAGATGCCATCTATCATCGTGTAATTAATAAACGTAGTATTTTTACGGACACATCCTGTCAAGGGAATCAGCAGCGTATCTTCACGCACCATGGCACTCATATGATGCTTGGTTGATTGGAGACGTTGGACAATTTGTTGAATAACCGCATTCGCTACGAGAGAGGCTTGATCAAACTCTTTCATCAACTCTAAGGTTGTCTTCTCTGATACATATGGGACCGAATCGCATGACACAATTAATGAGGCATAACGTGACGCCGTGTGGCTCAAATCTGCCACTAAAATAGTATCAGATGTCACTCGCATCGCGTTATTGACAATGGCAAGACCCTCACACCTCCTACAAAAATCACCCAATGCCATGGGATCACCATATAACATCGTCTGATACGCGTTTTCTCTGTCCTGTAATACTGTCATCTGTCCATCTCCTTCAATAATATAACGTTTTATGAAAAAAGTTTAGCACACCTCTCACCAGTTTGAAAGCGATATCTTATTAAGTTTTTATCAAATTTGTACATAATGATGCATTTTTGGGATTTAACTATTTCGAGACTTTCCATTATTCTCTAGGTGACTGGCCAGTCCAAACACATAAGGGAGCGATCCAACATGGAAAATGACTTACTCGACACGTATCATGTTTTACTATTAGGGGCACTAAAAAAATGCCACATTCACCCGCAACATCCCAATTTTGAGGACTACTTACAAATAGCCAGATGGACATTGATTGAGACGCATCGTCGGTTCATACGAGAGGACAAAGAGATGGATAGCTTTCATAACTACGTCTACCAACGTATCTACTGGGTCATCACAGATGAACTAAGAAAAGAGAAAAAACGACAAGATAGACACCTACAAGACCAATCAGACAACGACTTTGACACCCTCTCTGCCTGCACCACCTTTGACGAGGACATAGAAGTCAAAGTCTTATTAGATACACTTGCGCCACAACTCTCACCACAAGAGGCAACCTTTTTAGAAGAAGCCTATCTTAATGATCTCTCCGTTAGTGCCATCGCCAAAAAATACAACGTGTCTAGACGCACCGTTTATAACTGGCGAGACAAAGTCGCATTGAAAATGCTGATTTATTTAAAATAGAGGTTCACACTTTGGCAGTTCATTTCGTTACTAGTAGTGTAAGGCGCGTGACTTACAAAAAACAGACAAAGGACGTGTAACACATGGAAGCCATTTTTGAAGAAAGAAAAGCCGAATTGTATTATGACAACGTAGGAGACAACAAAGCTCGCAAGCAAACGCTAAATAACGTACGAGAAGACGCAACAGATGAAAGCATCGTCTCATTTGCCACATTAATGGGCAAACTGGCACCAGAAAACGAAGCATTAGAAAGCATTGTCATTGTGGAAAAAAATCGCTTTAACATCTAACTAGGAGGAAAACACTATGAAAAAACTAATCATGACATTTTTAAACGAAGAAGGAAACAAAACATACCTTAGACCGACTGTCACACATAACGAGCTTACAGCCAAACAAGTCAAAGACGTGATGGATGGCATCATCGAGCTCGACGTATTTGAAAAAGAAGGCGACGCCCTTTATGTCGAGACAAAATCAGCCAAGTACACAGAAACGACTGTCACTGAATTGTTCTAACTGACACCACTAAAAATGAGACCCTCTTGAATGAAGTGGTCTCATTTTTTTACCCAAAATCTAAGGAGGACACATACATGCTACATGTTACAGATTTATCCAATCACCAAAAAGGACTAAAACTAGCCACCCTACAAGCAGATGCTTTTATCTTTAAAGCCACAGAAGGCTGTCATTTCATTGATGGAGACTGCGACACCTTTGTCAAACAAGCCAAAGCACTCAATAAACCATATGGCGTGTATCATTTTTTAGACAGCTCAGACGTCATCAAACAAGCCACCTTTTTCTTGCAACACATTAAAGGCTATCTAGGAGAAGCCGTCTTGGTCCTTGATTACGAAGCATATGGCAGACAAGGTGCTACACAAGCAAAACGCTTTTTAGATCACGTCTATCACCAGACTCAGATCAAACCACTCATCTACATGAATGAAAGTGACGCCAACGGAGAAGACTGGTCCACTGTCTCAGGTAGCGATTACGGACTATGGGTAACCAAATATGCCACACAAATCCCTGTCCTACCTAAATGGCCTGGATACGTGATGTGGCAATACACCAGTACACCTTTAGATAAAAGCTACTTCTACGGAGACAAAGCTGCTTGGTCTGCCTATGCCAAACCAGTCCAAACAGCCACACTCACTCAGTATCATCAATCAGGGACACGCTTTAAAGCCATGACCTCGCTCCCACTGAAAACCGATGAGACATGGACTCGTGACTCTGGCATACAATTCGCCCAACACACCATTTTTGATGTCGCCCATATCATAAATACCGGACGAACAACACACGGATTGATTCGTTACAACGGACAACCCCTTTATATCACCCTTCATAAAGATTACGTGACCAAATTTGCAGAAAAATGACCAAATAAGTAAAAAAATAACCAAATAGGCACAGAAATAACCAAATACGCAAAAATAATGCAATGACCTTGAGCTTTAATACGGACCAAGTCAAAAAAAAAAGGAAACCAGTCTTACTTGGTTTCCTTTTTCTTTTCATGTAAATCTTTTTTGATTTGACTCGTAGAAATTTCAGGCGTTCGTTCAAGATAGACTACCTCTGCCCCTGTCTCTTTGACAAAATCAAATTTGCCTTTCCAGTCGTCACCCATCACAAACACATCTACTTTAAATTCTTCAATGTCTGTTACTTTTTGATCCCATTTTTCCTCTGGGATAACTAAATCCACATAACGAATGGCTTCAAGTAACATTTTACGTTTCTCATACGAGAAGTAACATTTCTTTTGCTTTTCGTTCCAGTTAAACTCATCTGTGGATAAGACCACAATCAGATAGTCGCCTTGCTCTTTGGCACGACGTAATAGATTGATGTGTCCATAATGCAGTAAATCAAATGTACCGTATGTAATTACTTTTCTCATGTCTTCACCTCAACGTTGTTATAGTAATAAGGTATCATATGTGGATAAAAAATGGAACTGGAATTAATCTCTTTTAAAAATATCCCGTGTATAGACTTTATCCACAACATCGGACAATTCGTCTTCAAAACGATTGGTTACGATGACATCTGACATCTCTTTAAACTCAGATAGCTCTCTAATCACTTTTGAATGATAAAAATCATCCGCTTCAAGTGTTGGCTCATATACAACGACTTCTATTCCTTTAGCTTTAATACGTTTCATAATGCCTTGAATAGATGAATATCTAAAATTATCCGAATTTGCTTTCATCGTTAATCGATAGATACCTACTTTTTTAGGTTTTCTTGCTAGAATTTGCTCAGCAATAAAATCTTTTCTCGTTCTATTTGAGTCTACAATTGCCCCAACAATATTATTGGGTACTTGGTCATAATTGGCTAAAAGTTGTTTTGTGTCTTTAGGTAAGCAGTAACCACCATATCCAAATGACGGATTATTGTAGTGTGAGCCAATACGAGGATCTAGTCCTACCCCTTCAATAATTTGTCTAGAATCAAGACCACGAGACTCAGCATATGTATCTAACTCATTAAAGTAAGACACTCTCAATGCCAAATAGGTATTGGCAAATAATTTAATCGCTTCTGCTTCTGTCGAGTGTGTCAATAACACTGGCACGTCTTCTTCATAGGAATTACGTAATAGGGCATCTGCAAATGCTTGAGCTCTATCTGATACTTCTCCTACCACAATACGAGAGGGATGTAAGTTGTCATATAGTGCTTTCCCTTCTCGTAAAAACTCTGGTGAAAAGATGATATTGTCTGTTTCATACTTTTCTTTTATGTCTGTTGTGTAACCAACTGGAACAGTTGATTTAATCACAAACGTAGCATTTGGATTTATAGCCAGTCCTTTTTCAATCACACTCTCCACAGTAGACGTATTGAAATAATTTTTTTTCTCATCATAATCTGTCGGTGTCGCAATCACGCATAAATCACCGTGGGTTATTGCTTTTTCAAAATTCGTCGTGAACGTTACATTTAACTCTTTATTAGATAAAAAATCGATGATTTCCTTGTCTTCTAATGGTGATTCTTTTTTGTTTAACTTATCAATTTTTTCAGGAACAATATCATACGCCACCACGTCTTCATTTTGACCTAACAACAATGCGTTGGCTAACCCAACATACCCTAAACCAAATACTGAAATTTTCATTAAATATACTCCTTATGTAAATTATTACTGAGATTTATTTCTAAGATTGGAATAGTTATTAAAAATATACTAAAAAAAACATCAACATAACCTATAGAAAATAATCCAACACTTTCGACTAAACCTAAGGCTAAAAATCCTATTAGCCTTGAAATAATATTAACTCTAACTACATCATCCGTAATATTTTTTAATGTCATTATTATTATAATGACAAATATACTTAAAATAAATATAAGTTCAAACAATCCACCACTTAATAAAATTTCCAAATAAAAATTATGGAATTCATCCCTTTCCATTCCTAACATTTTAGCTTTTGTTACAGAAGTTTGTAATCCAATACCTGTTATTATATTATTATTTTGGAATATATCATATCCTAATTCCCACAACTTAGATCTCCCAGTAGAACCGTTATCCGGTCTAACAATATATGTTATTAATATGTTATTAACAATTTTATTATTTGATAGTATAAAGATAATTGTTGTGATAAACAAAAATAGTGTCCAGTCATGCTTTTTTTTATCCCTTAAAATAAAAAATAAACACATATATATAATTGTTGCTAGTATAGCTCCCCTAGACATTGTTAATAATAAGTTCAAAATTATAAAACAATAAGTTAAATAAAAATACTTGTAATTTTTAAATTCTTTTTTTAACATATCTAATACAGTAATGGTAATAAATAAGAATGCTCCATACTGGTTTCTATTAGAAAAAAAACTTTGAAAAGCTACATCATAACTATTACTAAGCAGTCTTATATTAATAATTTGTGAATAATTAATAACCAAATTATATATACAACTAAACAAACTAAAATAAAGTATCATCCAATAGAAGTAAGATATATCTTCCACCTTTAACTTTATGTTTAATGGAATAGTAAAAAATAATACAAATGTAGTCAATTTTGCTAGCGTACTTATTACATCAAAATAGTCTGTATTAATGTTTAAATACATATTAGAAATCAAAGTTAAAGATACTATAAAATAATACACAAATGACAGTACTAATCCCATTGTATTGAGCTTATTCGTTAACATAATACTTTTTCTAAGTAATAAAACTACCGAAATCAAAAAGTTTAACGCCATCATAGGTAGTAGCAAACTATTATTATTAAATATAGAGACAAAGATGAATGGTAAAATCATTAATACAATAAATAAAAACAGAGACCGTACATATTGTTTTCCAAGCTCCATCAGTATCTTCCTTTCTCATACGAATAACAGTATACGATTAGCTGAACAAACCTAGAAAAAACATTAGACCAAGCAAATCCAACTAGTCCAAATAGATGACTTCCAATTAATGCTGAAATAATAAATACTAGAGCATAATGTAAATTTATTTTAATCAGTTCCTTAGTACCATTATTTATCATAAAAAATGATTTTATTAAAAGAATTGTAATAGTTAACCCCGATCCAATTCCGACAGGTACTATTAATTTAAGCGATACATATAAATATTTCCTATACAATATATACAATCCTAAGAAAGATGTAAACATACTTAATAGTATAGAAATAATTAAAACCCAACTCATAATTTTAATAAATTGCCCATAATTAATTTTTTTTTCAGAATTAGATAATTTAGTCATCATTACATTGTTTATAGGATTAACTAACAAGGAAAGAAACTTAGACATAGCAGAGGTACTATAATAGGCGTTCATAGCTACAGCTCCTAATATTGGATATATCAAAAATCTATCTAAATAGGACAATCCATTTAATAGCAAAGAAACAAAGAACAAACTATTAAATTCCATCTTCACATTACTAGGTCCTTCATCTATTATTTTAATATTGTTTTTTTTCAATATATATATTAAATACAATAACGAAATCAGCTCTCCAAACAAAAATGGATACAAAAAATTGTTATTAACAAACAATGTAAATAATCCCATAATAACACCTAATGAATAATAGATATTGCCTATCATTAATTCCTTATATTTGTCATTTTTTCTTAATATACCTGTAGAAAAATTTTTAATATTTGAAAATAAAAATGTTAAAAATAGCAATAGCAAGCTATTTTTTAGTAACATAGAAAATAGAAAACTTATTATTAATAAAATAAAAGTATTTTGTAATAAAATTTTTATATAAACTATATCTACTTTGAAGTCTGATTTTTCTTTCAGAATATATACATTACCTAATTCATTTCCCATAGCAATAGATAAAATATTAAACACTGTTAAAAAAAGAATTGTATTAGAAAAAGATATCTGAGTTAATTTATTGGAGAGCAATGGAAGTAACACTAATTGTTGTATACCAATATATATAGAAAAAGATAAAATATTTATAAGATAGTCTCCATATTTAATTTTTATTCCTTTTATCATTTTGATCCTCTCTCTACTCAGCAAAACCAATGTATTTTTCATTAGGTAAAGTTAACAATCCTCCAATTTTAGCATCAATACCTTCACTATAATAATTGGCCATCCCTCCATGAGGTGTAAATGTTAACTCTCCAAATATTATTTGCTCCTCAACTTGATACAAATCAACTCTTACAAACGGAAAATCTTTTGACAATATTTTAGTAATTTCTATCATTTCACAAAACTTACTTGGTTTTTTAGCGTTTGTCAATTGATCAGCAACTGGTATATCCATAATATCTAGGTATTCCCATTCCATTGAATAATACCCTCTTTTTTTGCTTCCATTTTTTATGTATCTTTCATCTATTATTAAGACAAAATAAGGTTTTCCATTAAAACAAAAAAATTTATAATCTTGAAGATTATCATTATTATTTGAAATATATTTTTCTATAATAATTCTAGGTTGGATAAAACTATAGTGTGGCTCTAAATGCTGCTTACCATAATCTGTCTTTAACCATAGACTAATTTGTTTATCGACGTATTTTTTACTAGGCATATTTTCTACATCTTTAACTATTAAATTCGTTCCACATGAATTTGTTGTTTTAATCACAAATTTTTCAGGTAGTTTTTCCCAATCTATTTCATTAGAATAATCACAAACCTGATATAATTCATTTAATATATTGCTCAATCCACAGTTTTCTACATATTCTCGCACTAAATATTTATCTGCAGCTGTTACAATAATCTTTTTTTGCCAAAATAATTTTAACCACTGTATTTTTTCATTAAACCCATTAGGATTTGATAAATCTAATCTTTTTCTCATTCTAATTTTATATATAATTTCCGTTGACTTTTTGTATCCAAATAGATCTATAAGTATTGATACCATAAAATGATATCCTTTTTTAACTATTTTCTTCATTTTTTCACTTCTTTCTAAAAATTTTCAAATAACCCCAATACACAATATGAAAAACAGATTTACTTATAGATAATTTTTCTATTCTTCTGTACAAAATCCAATGATATTTAATCAATGAAAACTTATTTCTCGAAATTGATCCTGGCCTAATCCTATAACTCATTAAAATATCATCAATTCCATAAATATATTTTTCTATTTTTAATATCTTCAGCCACAATGCATCATCATTTCTTTTCCTTATATTTGGTGTATATATTTTACCTATTTTTGCACAATTATATATAACTGTAGAATTACCTATAGGACAATCTAAAAGAACTCCTTCGTAATCCACTTTATCTTTTGGAAAAAAGATTTTATTTATATCATTTCCATACTCATTAAGTTGTTTATAGGCGGTACATGTTATAGAATAATCATTTTCCAACATAGTCTTAATTTGTATTTCAAGCTTTTTTTCAGACCAAATGTCATCACTGTCTAGAAAAGCTATAAAATCACCAGTGGCCTCTTCAACAGCTTTATTTCTACATAAAGCTGCTCCAGAATTTTTTGTCATTTTAAAACACTTTATTCTTTGATCTTTAGTTGAATATTCATTAATAATATTCATGCTGTTATCACTTGAACAATCTTCCACTATTAATAACTCCCAATTAGAATAGGTCTGATTTAAAACACTTTCAATAGAGTCAGATATATATTTTTCACAATTGTATGATGGCATTATTATAGATATTTTCTTCATTTTCTATTCTCCTAATCCTACTTTTTCTTCTAATAATTTTTTGTACTCATATTTAGTAATTTTTCTAGTCCTTAGTAGATAATCACCTAAATCTTCTGCTGTATCCAAACCACTTGTTTCTATATCAGCTCTTATAAAGACTTTTTTTACTGTTAATAAAACAATTCTTAAGTCTGATAAAAATCTTAAATTGCTAATATACTCATTATCATAATTAAATTTTTCTTCCCAAGTAATATTGTTTCTTCCGCTTATTTGTGCTAATCCTGTTAACCCTGGTAAAACAGTATGTCTTTTTCTTTGTTCGGCCGTCATAAACCACATATCTTTTATCAATTGTGGTCGTGGTCCAACTATCGACATATCTCCAATCAATATATTCCATAATTCTGGTAACTCATCTAAGCTAGTTGAACGCAATGTCTTACCAAATTTTGTTAATCGTTCACTATCAGGTAATAACATACACGTTCCATCTTTTTTATCAGTCATCGTTCTAAATTTATACATGCTAAATATTTTTTCATTTTTACCTGGTCTATCTTGCTTAAAAATAACTGGAGAACCTAATTTCGTTCGGACCAAAATGGCTACTATCAGTAAAACAGGAGATAGTATGACTAGTGCTAATCCTGATAAAATAATATCTAATAATCGCTTGAAATAGTTTTGATACATACTCATTCTCCAAATAAACTTTTAATTATAGTAATTACACGCATCTGTTGTTCCTCTGTCATTTTAGAATCGCTAGGCAGACAAACACCTTGTTCAAATAACATTTCAGATACATCTGTGCCAACAAAATCATACTCTGAAAAAATTGGTTGTAGATGCATCGGTTTCCAAACAGGTCTACTTTCGATATTATCTTCTTCAAGTCGGTTCATTAAGGTTGTTGGAGTAATTTTTCCAGTTAGCAAAATAGGAGTTAACCAGTGATTCGAGTAATCAAACTCATTGTCTTTAGGAATTTCAATACCATCTATTGATGCCAATTCATTTTTATAACGATAAAAAATATCACGTTTCTTTTCCACTCTTTGTTGTAATACTTTTAATTGTCCACGACCAATACCTGCTACAACGTTACTCATACGATAGTTATACCCAATCTCTGAGTGTTGATAATGTCTCGCTTGATCTCTACTTTGAGTCGCCCAAAAACGTGCTTTGGCTATTTTTTCCTCATTATTTGATACAAGCATTCCACCACCAGATGTCGTGATAATTTTATTGCCATTAAATGAATAGATGCCATAATCACCGATTGTTCCAGTATAAACACCATTGTAGGTTGTTCCTAAACTCTCAGCGGCATCTTCAATCAAAATTGTATCGTGCTTATCACATAGTTCCTTTATTTTCCCCATGTTAGCGGACTGTCCATATAGATGTACGACAATGACGGCTTTAGGTGTATAATGCTCAAATGCTTTTTCTAACGCTACAGGATCCATGTTCCATGTTTCTTTCTCACTGTCAATAAATACTGGTGTCGCATGTTGATACAAAATTGGATTCACTGTAGCAGAGAATGTTAATGACTGGCAAAAGACGATATCTCCTTCGCCCACACCAGCCGCCTTTAAAGCGAGATGAATCGCTGATGTTCCTGATGATAAAGCAGCTGCATGTTCTATCCCGACTAGTTCAGCAAGCTCTTCTTCAAATTTATTCACATTCTCACCCAACGGAGCAATCCAGTTCGTATCAAATGCTTCTTTTACATATTTCTCTTCATATCCTTCATCACTCATATGTGGTGATGACAAAAACAACCTATCGTTCCCCAACTGACTCACTCCTATACTTTTATTCTTCACTTGACGCATTGGCAAATGCGATTAATTCTTCTGAAAGCTCTACCTCATTATCTGGTAAGCTTTTGACTTTTTCTATCACGTCGTCATAGCAAAAGCCATTGACCGTTCCCACAAAAATCTTGTCGTGGACTTGTTCTTTGGAGCGCTCTTTATCGACCAGTAACTCTTCGTATAATTTTTCCCCAGGTCTGATTCCTGTCTCTATTACCTCTATATCTTGTTCTGTATAGCCACTTAGTTTGATGATTTTTTTGGCTAAGTCGTAGATTTTGACTGGTTCTCCCATGTCCAAGATAAAGATTTCTCCACCTTTGGCTAAGGCTCCTGATTGTATCACCAATCGACTTGCTTCTGGGATGGTCATAAAGTAACGGGTCATCCTAAAGTCGGTCACTGTTAGTGGTCCGCCACATGCTACCTGTTCTTTAAAAACGGGAACCACACTTCCTCGACTTCCTAGGACATTACCAAATCTGACGGCTGAAAATTTTGTATCCCCTTTTTTGTTTAGTCCTGTCACAATCATCTCTGAAATCCGTTTGGTCGCTCCCATAACGTTAGGAGGATTTACTGCTTTATCCGTAGAAATCATCACAAAGGATTTCACGTGATTGGCTAGAGCTGCTTCTGCGACATTTTTAGTTCCATATATATTGTTTTTAAGTGCCTCTGTCGGATTGCACTGCATCAGAGGGACATGCTTGTGTGCCGCTGCATGGTAGATAATTTTCGGTTGGTGTTGTTTCATGACTTCATCCAGACGTTGGTAATCTCTGATGTCTGCAATGACTGGGACGATTTCTGTGTTTTTATCCGCAAATTTTTGGTTTAGCTCACGCTCAATGAGATAAATCGAGTTTTCTCCGTGACCTAGTAGCAATAATTTTTTCGGTGAAAACATCATCACTTGTCGGCAAATTTCTGATCCGATAGAGCCACCTGCACCTGTAATCATAATGACCTCATTGGTAATCTGCTTTTGAATCAGTCTCATATCAAGTTTGACCTCATCACGACCTAGTAAGTCCACCACATCGATTTCTCTCAGTTTTGACACAGATACACGCCCTGTTGCCAATTCTTCTATGGAAGGGATTGAGTTGATTTCTACACTTAATGGATTGGTTATATCAAGTAAACGCTCCACTTGTTCTGCGGTCATTGAGGGGATAGCGACTGTTAATACCTGAATATTGTAATCAAGGACTAGTTTAGGCAGATCCTCAATACTACCTAACACGCGTTTGCCATCCAGCACAGTTCGTTTTTTATTGATGTCATCATCTACAAAGCCTTTAATATTTAGCTGTGTTCGATCTGTGTTGTTTTTAATTGCGCTATACAACATTTCTCCACCAGCGCCCGCTCCAATAATCAACGCGTTTTTGACATGGGCATCTGTGCCTCCTGTAAATCGTGCGTGGTGCTCAACAATTCCACGCCAAATAACTCTACTGCTAATAATTAGGAGTAGAGTTAAAAAATAGGTCAATATAATAGATAGTTGGTTCGTCCGGCTACCTCTTGTAATGGTCATTACCATTAAAACAATAGCACTCGATAATGTGGTCGCTAAAAAAATCGAGACCAATGCATTAATGCTTGTAAAGCGGTTGATTCGATTAAACACATTAAATGCAAATCCACCGACAATATACAGCCCCCACTGTAATATTGTGGCAAATAGCATATAACGATTTGAAACATGACTGGTTACTGATTGCAAATAGATATTTGTTAAAAGACTCGATACCAATATAATGCCAGAGTCTACTATGAGCAATGTTAATACTTTTTCTTTTCGGTTCATCCCTAATTCCACCTATCCAAATAAACTAAACTTTTTTTTGCTCTCCGTTATCGGCAACAACTTGACTCTATCCCCGTTTATAACGTCTTTAACGGTTTGCTCAAAATGTTGTCGTTTTTCTTCCCCAAATTCCTTTTCTAATTTCGCATAAGCCTCTGCCATATAAAACCCACGATACTTTGTATTGTGCGCATCAGATGCTATGACATGTGCTAAATTTTGTTCAATTAATTTTTTGGATACCTTCTGAATATCTTTCCCAAACTGCCCCACATAACTCCCACATGTGACTTGCGATAAGCACCCCATTTTGATAAATGGAATCAATACATCTGGGTTGTGTATCACATGTGCATTTCGCTCTGGATGCACAATGATCGGTCGATACCCATTTGTGATGAGCTCAAAAAGAGCTTGCTCTGCGTAGGCGGGTATTTCCATTGACGGAAATTCAATTAATAGATACGTATCCTCCAAATCAGTAAACAAAATATCATTTTCTGCGATACGCTTTATTAAATCACCTGACAGTCGTACTTCTTGTCCTTCATATAGTGTTAACGGAATGTCTTCACTATCTAACACTTGTTGTAACTCTGCTACATGACCTATCACATCTTTTTTCGGATTGATATAGGTCCCATTGATGTGATGCGGTGTGCAAAGGATATGTGAAATGCCCTGAGAGACAGCTTCCCGTGCCATCTCTAACGACGCTTCCACGTTTTTAGCCCCATCATCAATCCCTGGTAATATATGACAATGTATATCTATAAACATGTATTCACTCTTCTTTACTCTTCGTATTTATAATACCCTTGGTAATCTTGGTTACTAATCTTACTAATGTAGACCACACCTAGTAAGTTTGCGCCAACTTGCTTCATCAAACTATCTGACTTCTCTAGCATTTTTTTATCTGTGATGTCTTCTATCACCGATAGTATAGTGCCATCAACTTGTGTGGACAAGACTTGTGCGTCCGTCACATTTACAACTGGCGGTGCATCAAAGATAATAAAATCATATTGGTCCTTTAACAGACGAATCACTTTTTTCATACGTCCAGAGGCTAATAGCTCTGAGGGATGAGGCGACAACGGGCCACTTGGTAGCACAAATAAATTTGGCATATCTGTGCGTTGTATCACGTCATCAAGAGACAAGCGTTTGACACTTAGCAAACTGCTTAACCCTTTAATGTTATCCAAATCAAACGTCAAATGTGACGTTGGTCGTCTAAGGTCAGCATCCACTAATAACGTTTTCGCACCGGATTGAGCAAATACCACCGCTAAGTTAGCAGCTGTCGTCGATTTGCCTTCACTTGGTCCCGATGAGGTCACCACAATGCTTCTGATTTCATCCATTTGTTGGGCAAACTGAATGTTTGTCCGTATCGTTCGGTACTGCTCTGATATGGGAGAGACCGGATTTGCGATGGTAAATAGTTTTGATGCTTCTGGTTTTGTTAATGCTTCTCGTTTATTTTTCCCCATGTCCGTTCTCCTTATTTAAACTTTCTATAGGTATGTCGTGAGACACGCTCATCTGGCAGGTCGTCGATATCGTCCTGTGTGATGCGTTCTTCGAAGATACCTGTATAGTTTTCTCTGTCTAGTCCGTCATAATCGTCATCCATATTAAAGCTAGACGTTTCTTCAATCCAGAAACTACCTTCTGCTAATGCTGTTTCTTGATCGTTCAATGTTTGTGCCAATTCTTTATCTGTCATAACTGGGATGACCCCTAAAATAGGAAGGCCTAATTTTTCTTTGATGTAATCTTCCGAATGGACTTGCTTGTTAAACAATTCTCCTACAAAAGCTAATCCAACACCGACAATCACGCCTAATACAGCACCAATCGCTAAATTTATTTTTTTATTAGGTGATACTGGTTTCGTTGGGACTTCTGCTGGTGAGATGATGGCTATTTTATCTGCGTCCGTGTAATTTCCTGCTTGGTCACGGAAAATTTCAGCTACTTTATTAGAAACATTTGCTGCTTCAGTGGCCACAGAAGAAGTTGCCGTAATCGAAAACATCTGAGAGTTTTGATTTTGCTCCACATTGATCATGTTTTTAATGTCTTCTTGTGTGCCTTTAAATCCGTCACTATCTTGTAGTGCTTTGTGAGCTGTTTCTGTCACGACATTGCCTTTAATGAAATCCTTGTATGTATTAATCATCAATAGGTTTGTATTGATGTTATCTGTATTGACCACATTATCTTTCGATTGAAAGGTAGCAATCATTTGTGTACTAGCTGTATACTTTGGCGTAATCACCATATACGTTAAGACTGCCGATATCCCAATTCCTAAAAACATGGTCGTGGCGATCAATACCATTTTATTTTTCAACAACGAAAAAATTTCCTGCAAACTAACTGTTTCTTCCATTTACACTATCCCTCATTTGATAAGTTTATTTTTGTCTATCATCAATTTATTAAAGCGTTTAATTATACTCTAACGATTATATCACATCTGTTACTTTAATTTGCAAAAAAAAAGAACTTTGTAGATGTATTAGCCGTTAATTGTTGCTAATACATCTACAATTCTCTTGCTTGCCAATCCATCTCCATATGGATTTCCTTTTCCGATTAAGGTTTGGTAGTAATCTGCATCTGTTAACAGTCGTTTTGCAGAGCTATAAACAGTCTCTTCGTCTGTCCCAACTAGCGTCAAAATACCTGTCTCCAATCCTTCAGGACGTTCTGTGGTATCTCTTAGGACAAGGACGGGTTTATTTAGAGATGGGGCTTCTTCTTGCACCCCACCAGAATCACTCATAATGAAGTAGCATTCATTCATGCAATTATGAAACTCCACTACATCCATGGGCGCAATCAGGTGGACATGTGATTCGTCACCAAGTATGTCCTCTGCGGCTTGTTTGACCACTGGATTAGCATGAACTGGATAGACAACTTCTAGGTCTGTCTGTTCTTGTACCAATCGTTTCACAGCTTTAAACACATCCGTCATAGGCTTCCCTAAATTTTCTCTTCGGTGCATGGTCAATAAGACTTTTTTACTCGTTGGATTAAATTTAGACATGACTGGGTGATCAAACCCTTTTAGCGTTGTCTCTTTGATGGCATCGACCACCGTATTACCTGTGACATAAATGTGCTCATCTTTTATATTCGCCATCACTAAATTTTGTTTGCTTTGCTTGGTTGGCGCAAAATAATAATCCGATAACACATCTGTCATTTGACGGTTCATCTCTTCTGGATAAGGGGCATATTTATCCCAGGTTCTAAGTCCTGCTTCCACGTGGCCTATTTTGATGCCATGATAAAAAGCAGCAAGACTTGCCACAAATGACGTCGTCGTGTCCCCATGTACCAGAACCATATCTGGCGATTCTTTTTCTAAGACGCTATCTAATTCAAGCAATACTCGGCTTGTGATTTCTGATAACGTTTGTCTAGGCTTCATAATATTTAAGTCATAATCAGGGACTAAGTCAAAAATAGACAATACTTGGTCCAGCATCTCTCGGTGTTGGGCTGTGACAACTACCACTGACTCGAAGACGTCGTCACGAGCTTCTAACTCTTTGACAACTGGTGCCATTTTGATGGCTTCTGGTCGAGTGCCAAAGATACTCATTATTTTGATACGTTTTTCGCTCATTTTTCTCCCTCACTATCCCATAAAAAAATAAGAGTGTGAGGTTCACACTCTTATCTAATCATAAATGTTATTCCCTCATTATTCAATAGCGGATTAGCTCAATCCACGGTTTCGTCCATATGGTTAAAGTATTCCGTCAAACCCTCTTTTATGGAATAGCGACTTTGGTAACCCAATGTCTGTAGCTTCGTGATATCCGCATATGAATCAGGGATATCTCCTTGTCTGACAGCTTCTTTTAAAATCGTAACCTCTTTAGAGCGGCTTTCTAAAAAGAAATCGAGTAGATTATTTAATGTGGTTTGATTTCCTGTCCCCACATTATAGACCTCACCTCTTGAGTCACTGCTTTCTGCTACTAATAATAAGGCTTGAATGACATCCTTCACATACACAAAATCTCTTGATTGCTCCCCATCACCAAATAAGGTAAAGTCAGATGCTTGGCCTTTTCTAGCCATTTCAAACTTGTCCATCATAATTGAAATGACCCCAGAATAAGGCGATTTTGGATTTTGATTTGGACCATAAACATTAAAGAACCTAACAGCCGATGTTGGAACATCATATAATTCATTGTACGCCAACACATATTTCTCAGCTGCAAATTTATCAATCGCATAAGGTGTTAACGGACGTATCACTGATTCTTCTTGTTTAGGTAAGGTTGGTTCATCACCATATACAGCAGCAGATGACGCAAAGACCAATCGTTTTAACTGTGGTTGATGCGCCTTAATGAGCTCTAATAAGGATAAAACACTCTCGAAATTGACGTGATGTGTAGCTACTGGTCGCTCAACAGAGTCTGCCACACTCGCAATAGCTGCGAAATGAAACACGTAATCAAACGTGTTTTTTCGTAGTAAATCTGTCATAACCGACGCGTCCGTCACGTCTCCCTCAATAAAGGTCACCGTGTCTCTCAATTCAATGTTTGAGACACTTCCCATTGATAAATCATCGATGATGGTCACACGGTTATTTAGAGACAACTCATTTGCTAAATTAGACCCTATAAATCCAGCTCCGCCTGTGATTAAATAATGTTGCATTGCTACCCCTTCTTTCTAGTCATTTATGTATGAACAAAATGAATCGATTGATTCTTGATTGTATGCTTCTGCTTCAAACGTCGCAAACGACGTCTTGCCAGCTAATATCTCGTCCATCGAGTTAGCGATACCCGCTGCATCGTTTGTCTGAGCTAGTAACCCAAATTTACCATCTTCTAACACATATCGACATGATGGAATGTCTGTCGAGATAATCCCCATGCCAAGAGTCATTGCTTCCAGTAATACCATGGGTTGCCCTTCATAATGAGATGTTAAAACAAATGTATCGCATTTTTCCATAAAACGAAACGGATTATCCAACTGACCAACTAATACCACTTGGTCCTCTAAACCATGCTCTGCCACTTTAGCGCGTATTGCTTTTTCTTCTGGTCCTGATCCGATTACATACAACTTACCTGTTTGGTGTTTCTTGTAAAAGATTGAAAATGCTTCAACCAGCATCACTTGATTTTTCTCTGGCGACAATCGGCCCATTGTCACAAAATTCAGTGTGTCGGTATCTGGGAATGGCACGTATTGCTTCGCATTATTCATGACACCCTCATCCTGACTTTCCGTCACACATGCCGCGTCTAGCCACATGCGTTTGTTGTCCCATTCGACTAATACATATTCGTTGCTTTTCGTTGTACGCATTGTTTTTAACACTTTGACGTGAGGAATAGCTGTCACTAATATACCCGAACCAGATAAAATATCTTGTTCTGTGGCAAATAACTCAACCTCTTTCTCTATCACATCAGCGTAGTATGTGTTGGGCATGGTTTGGTAAATTCTCTCGTCTTGTATCACACTTAACGATAAGTCTTTTGCTGGTACCCACACGATGCCAGTATCAGACGTGTCTAGTTCATACCAATTGCCCGTTAATGTCGTGCTTAAAGATTTTACATACACCACTGTCAAAACACCTAGACTTACTGTTTCTGATGCTGTATTCGCTTGTTTAAACCCTGTAATTTCATGCGCCGTCTGATTGTCAAAGTAATCCATCAGAAGTTCTTTTTTCAGTGGCTGGTTATCCGCACGTTTTAATTTGTACCCGTATCTCCAATTTGTTCCTGTCATGAGTACCCGACGTTTTAGTCTATAGGTCACTGGTACTTTTGTTTGTTTGGTCCAATTCAATCGATTTGACCATCTAAATTTGGATATCCGTAAGTACCCAAGCTCTTTGCCTTTCACCTTAACTAATGCCGATTGGCTCGATGGTGTCACAACAATTTCTGACACATCCACGTATAAATTACGCAAGTACCCAGCATTAGATAACCACACATTGTCCTCTATGCCGATTGGGTATTGGTAGATACCATCTCTACCAGTTGTCGCAATCTTACCAAAATACTGAACTGGTTTTTTCTCGATGACTTTCGCTGGTATCAACTCAATATCCTCTTCAGCTATCCAGCCTTTATAGATATTATCTTGGCTAATTTTATAATACGTTACCTCTTCATACATCACTTTACCTAGCGCCACCACATCAGCTGTATAAAATGTCACGCTGTTAGTCGTTGTGTATGCCATATCTGGTCTGGCACTATATAACGTATGCGCCTTGGTCATGTCTATGATACGTGCTTCTTTATAAATGACTTTTGTTGGCAATACCTCTAACCTCTCGTCTTGCGAACCACTCTCAGTGCCTAATATTTTCTGAGGGTTAATTGTATTTGGTGTAAAGACAAATTTTTCAGCTGCC
Organism: Vagococcus sp.; assembly: GCA_052104115.1. Lineage (GTDB taxonomy): Bacteria > Bacillota > Bacilli > Lactobacillales > Vagococcaceae > Vagococcus. The sequence goes on from JBQELZ010000006.1 coordinate 90,685, forward strand.
GCATACTTGCTTAGCTTCTCAAGGTTTGTATCCCGTGTGATTTCTGACACGGACATCAAGTAATCGTATCTATGATACATGCTAAACAAACTACGTAAGTTCATTTTATGAATTTTCTTGCCATTGACAGTTCTCTCTGCGTCTGATGCCATGTCACTGTGCATATAACAAATTTTCTTACTCGATCGTGACGCCAAGATAAGCTTACTCCAGTAGAGGCTATACCCGCTAAAATCAATGGCCACATCAAATGTTTTATGCCCCACTAAGCGTTCTACTTCTCGTTCATAGATGGCATATGGGTACTTACTTTCTTTGTGTTTAGGGACCCCTCTCATCAAAATAGATAAATCCTGATACCCTTCTTTCATCGTATAGATCGGCTTGCCAAATCGGAATAACAGAGAGGCCTCTTTTGGTATTTTATTGATATTCATCACTTGTTCTTGTCTACTTGATACATCTAGCAAACAAACAACATCATACGTGTCATAATCAATGTTTTGGATCAAATTAACAAAACTACTCGTAATCCCGTTGTTTCTCATACCACCTGGGTAAATGAGCAGTTGTTTTTTATCCGTCTTGTTTTCAATCACCTTAAATTGATGGGGGGATGACTCCTTGCCATAAAAGATATAATCCACATATCGCTGAGTGGCATGTCCATCATCGTAGGATACGAAACGTTCTTTGAAGCGGGCATAGTTTGCTTCTATTTGCTCATCTTTCTCTGATACTGTCCGAATATTTACCAATAACTCATCGATTGTAAAGGCCACTTTTCCAGGTAACTCTTCATATTCAAAGTATTTCCCTCGTTGGCTCGTATACAAATCGTCGTCCCAACAATAAAATAATATCGGCTTGTCCATCACTAAATAATCAAAAAAGATACTAGAATAGTCCGTCACTAAGACATCCACAATAGCTAGTAGTTTGTTCGTATCCATTACATCTGGTATCAAATATGGCAGTAATGGTGTAAAGGCTTTGGCCTGCTCATAAAGAAACGGATGAACTTTAATGAGTACGTTGTATTCCTCACCAACCTCTTGTCTGATGTGTGCCATCTCCGCATGAATTTGCTCTAAGTCATTGCGTGAATTGGTCAGGTCTGTCCCTTTCCAGGTTGGCGTATACAACATAATCTTCTTGCTTAGGTCCAATTCTTTCTTAAAGTCATACAATAACTTCAATGTTTCATCTGGCACTTTATTAAACGTTTGATCCATACGGGGATAGCCAGACTCCAGTACTTGACCTGGATAATTACGTCTTAATCGATAGCTATCCAAATACATATCTGTCGTGTGCGCATTCGGGCTTAGCAAGTACGTTGCCATAAAGAAATTCCTTACCACATTTTTCGGATTACTCGGATTTCCTGGCATATCATATCCCATCGTTTTTAACGGTGTTCCGTGCCATGTATTGATGTAAGTTTGATCGCCTTTGATAGAAACAAATGACTGAAGAGTCGCATTGTTAATAATATACTCAGCCTTTGCTAGCCACTTTAAATAATCAGATGAATTACGCTCAACAAACACAACGTTTGAGTATCCGTCATAGAGCGCCTGTATATACCTTAATTCCTCTGATGGAACAATCGTCCAAACATGCGTAAAGGTTTGATTTTTATCTGTTTTAAGTAAGTATTCAAATATAGCTAATGGCGAATCCGTCATAGATTGTCCATCTCTTGATTCGTACAATATTGTGTTTTTTTCGACCGTCTCTTCTTTATAATATGTCGTGTATTGAGCCACTAGTTTACCAGTTGTAGATAGTTTCGCACTAACAAAAGGCTGACTCACTTTCTTTAATTGATTGGTTATCTTCATAGTACCTTCCCTTCTAACGTTGAAGCAATGCTTCGGAAATCTGTTTGGCAGCTGTGCCAGTTTCAAATGATGTGAACCGATTATCATCTGACGGTCGGATGCTGTCATACTGAGTCATACACTCCGACACTGCCAGCAATAACTCTGATTTCGTTGACACTATTTTACCAGATGGTATCTGATCTAATGGGATATAAAATCCTCTTAACTCTTTATCATATTCCTCTTTATCAGGAATGTAAAATATCATTGGGCGCCCTGTCAAACTATAGTCAAACAGACAAGAGGAATAATCTGTTATCAGCACATCACTGATTAACAATAAATCACTCATATCTGGATAGTCCGACACATTTATCACTTGTCCACCATACACCTCAAAATCAAATGCTTGGGCAACAAGGTAATGCATACGAACTAGTAAGACCATGTCCTCTCCGTAAGCTTGACTCAGCTCTTCATATGGAAAATCAATGGTAAATTCATATCGATGATTCGTGGTTTTCTCTGTTTCTCGCCAGGTTGGGGCGTAGAGAATCACTTTTTTATCTAGGCGAACATTCACCCTTTCTTTTATTCTCGCAATACGATCAGTATTCGTACACTCTGTCACCAATACATCATTTCTTGGATACCCTACTTCTAAAATTGGCCCATCATACAAAAATGCCTGTCTAAAAATAGGCGTACAATACGCATTAGGCGACACTAGATAATCCCATCTTTTGGACTCGTTTTTAAAGGACTCTCTGTATGACTCCGTTGTGTATCCAGGTATTTTAACATCGGTGATATCTGCCCCTATTTTTTTTAGTGGGGTTCCGTGCCACGTCTGAATGTAAGTTGTTTTTCGGCTTTTCGTTAGCCACAAGGGCGTACGAGTATTCATCACCCAAGCGGTTGCTCTAGGCATAATAAAAAACCACTTTAGTGAAAAACGAGAAACATAAGAAACCCCTTCTTCTAGAAAAGGCTTCTCATATCCCTTAGTCACTCCCCATACAAATCGATACTCTGGGTAGTTGTTTTTCATAAACTGGTAAATTGCTTTTGGATTATCACTAAATTGTTTGCCATGGAAACTTTCAAAATACACTAACTTCGAGTCGTTAAAAAGCCCCACTATCTTAAATACACCACTTATGACTGTCTCTACTAAGGCTTTCATGTTTTCTCCTTTGATTAAATAAAATCAACAAATCGTGCTCTAAATTTCATGTGAATATGAGAGCCTACAATGAGGACTATCCCAATCACTAACCAGAAAAACATGGTTTGAGAGCCTTTTTGCCAGAACCATCCTTGTGATAAGAAAGATTCTCTAAATCCGTTGATAATATAATAGATTGGATTCAACTCTAATATACGAACAAACCAGGCATGCGTTGACCCTTGGAACATAGTTTTAAAGTTCCAAATGGCACCTGATAGATAAAAGAGTAGTCTTAAGATAGATTGTAACATAATATGGTAATCTCTTACTAATACCGTAATAGTCGAATTTAAAATACCAAAGGCAAATAAAAAGGCCACCATACAGAAAAAGTAATAAAAATATTGAATCCAATATATAGTAGGGTACACGCCAAATCCAAACATAGACGTTAGTAAGACAATCATCATGGCACGGTAACTCACAAAGTTACTCGACATATTGACCATCGGCAAAATACTCACTGGGAATTTCATTTTTGACACCATGCCTACTTGTTTGTAGATACTATTTGACCCACCCAGTAATGAACTGTTGATAAAGAACCAGGCGATAATACCAATCAACATCCAAACAATAAACGGTACCCCGTCTACTTGACGTCCTTGGTTCACACCAAGACCAAATACAAGATAATATATTCCGACTTGAATGGCAGGATTTAAAAATTGCCAAATCAAGCCTAAGTAATGACTTTGATACGTTGCTTTTTCTTCGTATTTTGAAATACGTCGAATGATACCAAAATTATTAATCTGTTCAAGTATGATTGTTTTTACATCATTCACGTTTAACTCTCCTTATTGTTTCCTATTTTTCTTTTCCCAAACTAAGGACTTCGCTACAAAAACAGGAAGCTGAAACATTCTATTTAGTCGTTTTGGGTTACTGCATGAGCGGTATAACCACTCTAGATTTGTCTTAATAAACACATCTGGTGCACGTTTCACCGTCCCACTAATCACATCCAAACTTCCACCAACGGTTTGAAAAACAGTGGCTGTCATTAATGGAATATTGGTTTCTAGCCATAATTCTTGTTTCGGAGAACCTAGTGCGACAAACACGATGTCTACTTGTTTGTCATTAATCTCTGCGACAATTTCCTCATCTTTTTTAGTTGTATACCCATCCACATAACCTGCCATCACCAAGTCAGGAAATTCCTGTTCAATGCGTTTAGCCGCTAATGACACGACTTGTGGTCTTGCTCCGTATAAAAACACTGATTTTTTATGAGTGTTTGCATACCGCAAAACTTCCATCATAACGTCTATCCCAGCCACTCGCTCTTCAATCTTTCCTTTTGTCCAATTGGATACCTTTACGAGCCCAATGCCATCTGGAAATCGATGGGTCGAATTCTCAATATATCGTCTAACCGCCTGATTACTTTCTGCCATTAGGATAATTTGCGGGTTTACACTAGTTAGTGTCATTTTTTTTTGCTCAGTCATATACGTATCAATGTCTGACACAATATCAGTCATCGTCATAATATCCACAGGTATGTCTAATATTTTTTCCACGTTATAGGTCATGTGAGTCACCCATTTTCTTTCTTATCATCTCTAGGCACCGCTCCGTAGCTGCTCCGTCATGATAGGTATTCCACGTTTGGTTAAATGCTTCCATGTTTCCCGTTTCATCCGATTCGATTTGAGTCAATAGCTCATCTAGTGTGTGACACACCGGGAATGGAAAAGTTTCTGCCACATTCGGTTGGATGCCGATTGTTTTGTCATAATCAGATTCATCGTACCAGTAAAAGAGTAATCTGCCAGTGGGATGTGCCAAAGCATAGTCAAATGCTGTCGACGAGTAATCTGTCACCAATACATCCGCTTTTTTTAATAACGCATCGGGTGATACGTGACTATCAACATAGGTAACAAACTCATCTGATTCTAGATGTGCAGTTGAGATATCCACATGCGGATGATACTTAACGCTTAACGTATACTGATCGGCTAAATGCTTTTTCATGGTAGCAACATCTAATAATACTGGCGTACTACCGGTCTCTCTGTATGTAGGTAAGTAAACAATGCACTGTTTGTTCTCTTGTTTATGCGTTATTTGTTGTGCAAAGGCATCCGTTCTAGGAAATCCGAGGTAATACATCTGAGACTCCTTGGCGCCGTAACTTCGTTTAAACACATCACCCATTGCTTTTGATCCAACAATATACGCATCAAATGACTGGTACACACGGGCAAATCGTCGTTTATCCGACTCTCGTCTACCTTGTATTTGCTTGTCTTCAAAGCCAAATTGCTTAATTGCACCTGTTGCATGCCACAATTGGATGATTGTTTGATTATTTGACTGTTGGATGTCTCCTAAAAAGGCGAAATAATTGTCACAAATCACGATTTTCGATTGTGTGACCCTTCGAATACTCTTTGTCAGTCCACTTACAGTCTCTAACGGATAGATAGATATTCCTTTACGCTCTAACTCTAGCGCTTCGTGTTGACAGCTTTTGGTATAACACACTACCACTGGATAGTCACGAGACACTCTCTCAATGAAATCATGATCGTTGTTTGGAAAGCTCAGTAGATACACCACTTGCTTTTTTAAACGCTTGGTCACGCTAAGCCTGGACACGGCGCTAACATATCCTGAGTATAGTTGTTTCAGACCACTAACTAGAATGGACGTCATAACTTAATCCTGTCGCTGTTTTAACTGCATTATGTGCTTTTTTAGGCATCACCTTTTTACCCGGTTGGATATGTGTGATACGTGATGGATCCTCTAATATAGATGTAAAAGAATTTCCTGTAATGTGAATCAACGCAAATAGAAGTGTGCCAAGTACCATCACCAATAATCCTACTTTCGTAAAGGCTGACATCTTACCAATTGCTGGTCCGCTTAATACTTTAGGATCATGTCCTCTTTCATCTGCAAGTTGTTTGAGGTCATCTGCACTGAATTCTTTTTGTTTTAATTTATAGTCATCTTGATATGTTTGTTTGTCTTTGGCACTTTGTGCTCTAAACCATTTGATAAACTCTTTATAATGCGTCACAACTTCTGCTGTATCGCCGTACTCTCTTAGCTCTCCGTAGTGAATCCAAGCGACCTTATCACATAATTTTTCAATTTGTGGCAATGAATGAGACACAAAAAAGATTGTTTTGCCTTGCTCCTTAAAGAGTAGGATACGTTCCACACATTTTTGATAAAATGTATCATCTCCTACAGATAATGCCTCATCAATGATTAACACATCTGGATCATTGTGAACGGCAATCGAAAAACCAAGCCTAGAACGCATACCGCTTGAATAATTTTTAACAGGTTGGTCGATAAACTCACCCAAATCAGCAAATGCTTTGATGTCATCCATCATGTCGTCAATTTGTGGATTGGTAAACCCACTCATTAAACATTTTAATCTGATATTCTCCGTACCGGTTAGCTGGTTTTTCAAACCTGCTCCAATAGCGATAATGGATGTTTCTCCGTCTATCATCATCTCACCTGTTGTTTGTGGGATAATACCTGCCAGTATATTAGACAAGGTTGACTTACCAGACCCATTTATCCCGATTAAGCCAACTGCTTCACCAGAATGAACGGTTAAATCAATGCCCTTTAGTCCCCAAAAATGTGGGATACTTCTTTCTGAAAATTTAAACAATGCTCTTATTTTATCTGATTTTTTCTTGTAAAGATCGTATTCTTTGGTAATCATTGAAAGCTTAACTTTCACATTTTCTTCTTGTTTCAATTTGATTCATCCTATTCTTTCATTCAGTTGAAACCTCATAGAGATTTTACACTAAAAATACTATTTTATCAAAGTTCTATTTAAATTTTATGACTTTCTTAGTTTCTTCACTGATTAAAAATGAGCAATTAGTAGAAGATACCTTTCTACTAATTGCTCGTTACATGTTTTCTTATCTAATAGCCAGTGTCGTAAAATTCTGTTTGTTGGTTTTCAGTAGCTGACCCATCTGAAGGATAGGTTTTAGGTGACACAGCGCCATCTGTTTCAAATTTATACCCTGTCTCATCTCGCTCATCTGTTTGATCTAGCCCTAATGAGACTCTTAATTTATGTGAAATATAATTAATACTATCATCATACAGACCGACCATACTAATAGTCTCTCCAAACGGTGCATAATCAAAACTCATCCAATCAAAGGCATAAGACTGAAACTTATAATCTTTGGTTAGACCTGATTGCGCGACCGATAATATTTTATTAGATGGCATATCTGTTTGGATATGTCCGTCTAAAGCTTGCAAGATGCTCTTATACTTGGCGATTGTTCCGACATCCATCGCCTTTTTAGCAACAGCTTCTAACACTTGTTGCTGTCTCTTACCACGTTCGATGTCATTGTCCACATATCTCGTTCTAGAGAAGGCTAAAGCTTCTTCTCCATTTAGGGTATGTCGTCCTTCTTTTAACTCTACCACTTTTTTTCCTTTGGCGTTTTGTTCTGTTAGTGTAAATGGTACATCTAACTCAATTCCACCAACCGCGTCAACAATGTCTTCAAATGCTTGAAAGTCAACTGTGGCATAATAATTTATCGGAACATTGACTAAGTTTTCAACTGAATCTATAGTCCCATCAATGCCACCATACGCAAATGCTGCATTGATTTTATCTTTTCCGACAAATTTACTTGTATTGATGTCTGTATAGGTGTCTCTTGGAATACTGACAATATTAACGAGTTCAGTTGTTGGATTGATCGTTAATAATAGCATTGAATCGGTCCTAGCACTCCCTAAATCTCTTTCGCTATTATCATCCAATCCTAATACAAGTACTGATATTGGATCCTTTTGCACATCGATATTATCATTGCTTACTTTACTCGATGAGCGTGGTTGATACGAATTATTTAAAAAATCATTGGCATCCATGATCATCTTAACGCCCCACACGACTAATGATAAAACGCCTAATAACAAAATGATAATAATGCTCTTACCTATTTTTTTCCAAATCGTATTTTTCTTTTTTTTCTTTCCTCGTCTATCATGTTCTGTTGGTCCTGGCAATTCTAATAAATCTCTTTTTCTCTTTTCTTTTCTACTAGTTCTTCCCACAATCAAAACTCCTATACAATCAATTATCTTGTGCTAGTATAACATAGCAAATATTTCAAATATAGCAAATATTGATATTTAATGATATCTTAAATAGTTGCAATTTGATTTCTCGATTGTTTCACTGCGCAATGTCATGTATAATATTGATGAATTATGAAAGTAGGTATACATATGGATTTCATTTTTAAAATAGCCTTTCGATTAATTTTAACAATGATTCTAGCGTTTGCAATCACGCCTTTAATAAAAAAATTAGCATTTAAAATCAATGCCGTTGATAAACCGAATGAAAGACGTATTAATAAAAAAGTCATGCCGACTGCAGGAGGTCTTGCGATTTATCTCGCTTTTTCTATCTCTATTTTATTTTTCTTTCCAGACTTGATTCCATTTAAGTATGGCTTACATCTTGTCGTATCGTCTGGTATCGTGGTGTTAACTGGGTTAATCGATGATATTTTCGAGTTAACTCCCAGACAGAAATTACTAGGTATTGTTGTGGCTGCTCTTTATGTCTGTTTTGTGTTTGATATAACAGTCAGCACGATTACCTTGCCCCATATTGGATTGATTCCTCTAAATTGGTTGAGTTATCCGATTACGATTTTATGGATTTCCGGACTGACAAATGCCATCAATTTAATTGACGGCTTAGACGGATTGGCTTCAGGCATTTCAATCATCGCCTTAACAACGATTGGTATTATCGGCTACATTGGTTCGTTTACTGGTGCTGTAAAATTACAAGTACCATTAGCGATGTTTATTTTATTAATGAGTGCACTAGGATTTTTCCCGTTTAACTTTTATCCAGCTAAAATATTTCTGGGAGATACGGGGGCTCTATTGTTAGGATTTCTTATCTCAGTCCTATCGATTCAAGGACTGAAAAATGCTACATTCATCACGTTAATTACACCACTTATCATTTTAGGGGTTCCTATCACAGACACGGTTTTTGCGATGATTCGCCGAGCTCTCAATAAAAAACCCATCTCGTCTGCTGACAAAATGCATTTGCACCATCGCTTATTGTCACTTGGATTCACCCACCGTGGTGCTGTACTGATGATTTACTGTTTAGCTTTTATCTTTTCGATTATTGCCCTTCTATACATGTTTACGAATACATGGGCAACGATTTTATTATCCATTGCCTGTCTGTTCGGTCTCCAAATTTTTATTGAAATGATCGGCTTGACTGGTGTAGATAAGCAACCACTACTCAATGCCTTAAAATTTATCGGCAATAAAGCACACAGAAAATCAGTCTTAGAGACTAAAAAAAATAACAAGCAACCGTAATGTTAGCCATTACGCTGTTGCTTGTTTTTTCTCTCTTTAAATTCATTTTGAGCCAATTTATTTTCTAAATAGTTCCCCACTGCATTTCGTTTTGAACAAATCTCTCCGTAATACACCTTTTCTAGCGTCACATTCATCACACCACCAATAATAATCAGCGTCGCTGCAATATTTAACCAAAAGATAAATAAAATGAAACTTCCGATTACGCCGTAACTGCTAATACTTTTAGAAAAATGTTTGATATATAGACTAAAAAACTGAGTCACTACCATCCAGCATAAGGTCGTGAAGGTTGCACCTAACAAAATGGTTCTAAAATGAATTTTGGCACTTGGCACAAAATAATATAACATCAATAGGATAACAAATAAAACAGATGATGTTACGGGCCATCTTAGCGTAATAAACGTTGTCAATATTTCTTCTGGCAATCCTAAGACTGGTAGCACATACTCCAGTATCGTTTGTCCAAATCCCATAATAACCATTAATAAAATAATGACCAAAATAAGCAAGAATACCATTAGAAATGAAAAAAGACGTCTTGTGAACTGCATTTTTTCTTTTTTAATGCCATACGCTTTATTCAAACTAATTTGAATGCCGTTTATTCCTTTGCTCACTGCCCAAAATGTCCCAACTGCTGATGCGGATAGCAGTCCCCCATTGCTCTTACTTAATAAGTCAACAATGGTTTCATTTAGCATGACATATATATCTGGAGGTAATAACTCCCTGATATAGGGCATGACAGTTTGTTCATCTATATTTAAATAGGGCAATACATTTCCCAATGCAATCAGCAAAGGAAAGAATGAAAGGAGCAAGTAATAGGTAATGACAATTGAATAAATCGTCACTTCCGCTTCTTTAAATGTCTCAAAAAATACTTTGATAAGTCCTTTCAGTGTTGGTTTGTCGCTTTCCTTAGCCTGCATTTTCTTTACTCCTAATTAGTCTTGTAATGTTAATATTTGAGGACCATCTTTTGTAATAGCAATCGTGTGCTCATATTGGCAGCTTAATCCACCGTCTTGTGTACGAGCAGTCCAACCATTGTCATCCATCTTCATTTGCCATGTGCCAGTATTGACCATGGGCTCAATCGTAATCACCATACCTTCTTTTAGGCGAGTGCCTTTTCCTGGCTCACCGTAATGAGGTACAGCAGGTGCTTCATGGATTGTTGGTCCAATGCCATGTCCGATAAAATCTCTTACAACAGCTAGGTTTTCACCTTCAACATATGTTTGAATGGCATGCCCAATATCGCCGACACGATTGCCAACTTGTGCTTGCTCAATTCCTATATAAAGAGCTTTTTCTGTCACTTCCATTAATGTGTCAATTTCAGGTGTTGATTTGCCCACCACATATGACCAGCATGAATCTGACATTGCTCCTTTTAAATCAATACACATATCAACTTTGATTAAATCGCCGTCTTTTAATGCTTCTTTTCTTGGGAAACCATGACAGATTTCATCATTAATCGTACAGCATGTGGCATACTTGTATCCTTCAAAACCAATTTGTGCGGCGATACCACCATTTTTTTCGATCATATCACGGACAAATACTTCTATATCCCAACTTGTAATGCCCGGTTTGATAAAGTCTCTAAGCGCTTTGTGGACGTCCGCAAGCAACGCACCAGATTCACGCATCATGTCAATTTCTCGTTCTGATTTTAATGTAATCATTCTCTTCCCACTCCTTCTAACTCTTTAGCATTCCTATTTTAGCATAATCACTCAGATAGTCCAAATTATCTAGAACGAATGTGTATTGAATTACATAAACTTTCTGCTATACTTTTTATATAGTTTGAAATGAGAAAGGATCATTTTATTATGACACTAGCAAAAATTGTTTATGCCAGTCTAACTGGAAACACTGAAGAGATTGCCGATGTAGTCGCTGAAGCTTTAGAAGAACACAACGTGGATGTTGAAATAGATGAGTGTACGCAAATAGATGCCGCAGATTTTTTAGAGGCTGATTTATGTATTGTCGCTTGTTACACCTACGATGATGGCCACTTACCAGATGAAATCATGGACTTCTATGATGAGTTACTTGAACTAGATTTATCTGGAAAAACATATGGCGTTGTTGGATCAGGCGACACCTTCTATGATTATTTCTGCAAATCAGTCGATGACTTTGACAAAGCCTTTTCATCTACGGGCGCAGTTAAAGGAGCAGACTCCGTAAAAGTAGAACTTGCTGCTGAAGAAGAAGACATTGTCAACCTAGAAGCATTTGCAAAAACGATGGTTACGTTCTATAACGATAAATAAAGATGGTTACTTGAACGTAATCGTCTTTTTTTTATATCATCTTACATAGTAATCTTAAAGTCTGGATTTCTTTTCAATGAATTGATAACTAGGCGCATAATACTCGCTACTTCTTCTACAGTTGGTTGGATACGCTCCGCAGAAGCTAGTGATGCAAGACCTGTCGCTGTAATCCACGCACTGATAAATAGCGTTTCTTTTTCTTCGTCTGTTAATTGATTATAAGTATCATGTGTTGATATTTTTTCCAAAAATAAATCAAAACTGAATTTATTTAGCATTTTACCGCCAGCATGGTCTTCGATAAAGAGTGCACGGTACAGCATTTTTTGGTCTCTTGCGAATTCAACAAAGTTAATTGTCATATCAATCACTGGATCATTGGTAACCGACTTATCAAATACGTCTGTCTTCATGTAATCTTCGATTTTCACAAAGAATGCATCCCTCAACTCTTCCATGTTTCTAAATTCTAAATAAATTGGTTGAGTAGAGCTTTTCATCTTACTAGCAATGTTCCTTGCTGTAAATCCAGAAAATCCTTCAGTGGATACCACTTCATATGCCGCATTTAATATATGATCTCTCGTAATTGTTTTTCTTCTTGCCATGAGATACTCCCGCCTTTCTTGTCTTACCATTTTTTTATAGAAATAGGGCTTATTTTAAAATAAACATTTTGCCATTTCAGAACGATTGTATCATGCTTTATAGCGAAATCAAAACTATATCCATTACTTTCTGTCATTTTTTAATGATTTTTTTACAATCCTATTCGTTTTTGAGTGTTCTCCATCTGTTGCGATAAGCCTATCCTTATGCTAACATTGGTTAAATACATTGTTATAGGAGGATTATTATTTATGGCACTTAAAAATTATGATACGTTATTGGAAAAATATGCTCAATTAATCACTGAAGTCGGGGTTAACGTTCAAAAATCACACGTCGTTGTCCTTCAAATTCAAGTTGAACAAGCTCCTCTTGCTCGCTTAATTGTGAAAGAAGCTTACAAATTAGGAGCCAAACAAGTCATCGTTCAATGGACAGATGATATCGTTAGCCGAGAGTTTTTAACACATGCAACTGATGATATGTTAGAAACAGTTCCTTCTTACAAAATTGATGAAGTCACTGATTGGGTAGAGAAAGGTGCTAGTCGCATCGCTGTTGTCTCACAAAATCCAGATGCCTTTTCTGGAGTTGACTCAGATAGAATCGCAACACACCAATCTGCCATGGGAAAAGCTATGATGCCACTACGTCAAGCCACTCAAGCAAACAAAGTAAGCTGGGTAGTTGTGGCCGCAGCTGGACCAGAATGGGCCAAAAAAGTATTTCCGGAACTAGATTCTAGTGAGGCACAAGTAGATGCGCTATGGGAAGCTATTTTCAAAGCCACTCGCATGTATGAAGAAAATCCTGTTGATGCTTGGCACAAACATGATATGCTATTAGAAACAAAAGCAAACGAATTAAACGAGCAACAATTTGACGCTCTTCACTACACTGCTCCAGGAACTGATTTAGTGATTGGTTTGCCTGATGGTCACCACTGGGAAGGTGCTGGTAGTCTAAACGCTCGCGGGGAACGTTTTATGGCAAACATGCCAACTGAAGAAGTGTTCACTGCTCCAGACAATCGACGTATTGATGGCGTTGTATCAAGTACAAAACCATTAAGCTACGCAGGTAACACCATTGAAAACATGGTATTCACATTCAAAGATGGTAACGTCGTTGATGTGACAGCTGAAAAAGGCGAAGACGTATTGAAAAAATTAATTGAGACAGATGAAGGCGCAAAAAGTCTAGGAGAAGTTGCACTTGTTCCAGATAGCTCACCTATCTCTCAATCCGGTATTACGTTTTATAATACTTTATTTGATGAAAATGCTTCAAATCATTTGGCTTTAGGATCTGCCTACGCCTTTAATCTAAAAGGTGGGACGGATATGACTGAAGACGAATTAGCAAAAGCCGGCCTTAATAGAAGTCAAACTCATGTTGATTTTATGATTGGGTCAAATCAAATGAACATCGATGGCATTAAAGCAGATGGCTCTCGTGTTCCTATTTTTAGAAATGGTGAATGGGCGTAATAGTTAAACCACGTATAATACGTGGTTTTTTTATGTTCATTTTTAAGCAAATGAGTTAAGATAAACGTACCATTCATTTATTTTAGGAGGTCAATATGACACGTATTAAAAACTGGCTTAGCCGATACAGCACCTACTTAAAACTTATCTTTGTCTTATCTATTATAGTGATTGTTCTATTTGAACTGATTTCGATTGGCAAGTCCATTTCACCTTCAGAACTGAACACTATTTTAACCACTATTCCTATTTGGAAAGTTGGACTTATTGCTGTGGTTGGTTTTATTTCTGTCATCCCCATGTTAGGGTATGATGTGGTATTAGTTAACATGCTTGGAACAGATATAGACAAACGCTCTCTCTATGAATCAAGCTGGATGATTAACACCATGAATAATATCGTTGGATTTGGTGGACTCGTTAGCATGGGACTTCGCTCAGAAGTCTATGGAAAAAATAAAGATGGGAAAGATGTAGCTAAAGCCTTATCCAAAATTTTACTATTATTGATGTCTGGATTATCTATTTATAGTTTTATTGCATTGCTTATCCTGGGGACTCATTCTGATATGGCCTACTTGAAGCAGTATTGGATTTGGTTAGTAGGAGGTAGTTTATATTTTCCTGTTGTGTTGTTTTTATCCTTCATGAAAAAAGATGGCTATATCGGCGGAATGACATCAAGTATCCGACTGAAACTCGTTTTAACCTCATTCTTAGAATGGAGTGGTGTGCTCTTTAGCTTTATCCTCATGGGGAAATTAATGGGGCTATCATTTAGTATGATACATGTGATACCACTCTTCATTGCTGCGACTGTAATAGGTATCGTATCAATGATTCCTGGTGAGTTGGGCTCATTTGACTTGATGATGATTATCGGACTTAGCGCGCTAGGCATTCAGCGTGAGGAAGTAGTTGCATGGCTACTCGTTTACCGCCTATTTTATTACCTAATCCCATTCGTCATTGGTTTAGTCATTTTCGGAAAAACAGCTGGTGCCAAGTTAAATGACAAATTCGAAGGAGTTCCCTTTGATTTGATTAGCGAATTTTCTCATAAAGTAATCGTTGGCTTGATGTACTTTTTAGGCACAATCGTTGTCTTATCTGCCACAATCCCTGGAGCTTTTTTGCAACATCGTTGGTTATTAAAACTCGACCCCTTATATTTGCCATTTCTATCGAATTTCTTAACAATCTTACTTGGCTTTTCTTTATTGACTATGGGCCGAGGGTTAGCTGCTAGGGTCTCACGCTCTTACGTTCCTACTTTAATCTTAATTGGTACAACTTTTGCCTATTCTATTTTTAAAGGGGCCAGTTGGGTTGTTCTGTTATTTTTGCTACTTTTATTAGGCATCATTGTTCTGTCCAAAAAAGAACTTTACAGATATCAGCTTGTCTATTCCTGGGAAATGATGACAAAAGATGGACTATTCTTTCTGAGCCTTACCATTCTATATCTATCTGTTGGAGTGGTCAGTCTTCCGAAGTTTGCTCATAGAGCACGTCATGTCCCCTCATTCTTTATCTTCCCATCTGAATCCTTGTGGTTAGTTGGATTCATGGCTTTATTTATCATGTTTGTCTTATTGTTTTTAGCCATTCGTTATTTTAGCCATCAACAAATTGTGTTAGGGGTACCTGTTAATGAGAAAAAAGTACTGACCCTTTTGGAAACATACGGGGGAAACGTGGATAGTCAACTTGTCTTTTTAAAAGATAAATACGTCTATTACTATAGAGATGCATCTGGTGAAAGTACGGCCTTTTTGCAGTTTAAAACTTTCAACAATAAATGTCTTGTAATGGGAGACCCTAATGGGAAAAGAGACGACTTTTATGCCCTTCTTACCCAATTTATTAAGGAATGTGACCTGTACGGGTACTCTCCAGTCTTTTATGAAGTATCAGAAGACATGGTCATGCTCCTACACGATGCTGGTTTTGATTTTATTAAAATGGGGGAAGAAGCTCACGTTAACTTACAAAGCTTCACTCTAACAGGAAAGAAACGTAAAAATGAACGCAATGTGATGAATCATTTTGCCAAAGATGGCTATACGTTTGATATCATCCACCCTCCATTTACAACAGAGTGTCTACAAGATTTAAACGTTATTTCAGATGAATGGTTAAACGGACGAACTGAAAAAGGGTTTTCTCTAGGCTTTTTCTCAGAGGACTACTTGCGTTTGGCACCTATCGCTGTCATTAAAGACAGGGAACATCGAATTGTAGCATTCGCCAATATCATGCCTACTTACACGAAACATATGATTTCCATTGATTTGATGCGTTATTCAAAAGACGCCCCAAGCAGTGTGATGGATTTTCTATTTTTATCTCTGTTTCAGTATTTACAAGCAGAGGACTATGTCACATTTGATTTAGGCATGGCCCCCTTCTCAAATGTCGGTACATCACGCTTTAGCTTCAAACAAGAACGGCTTGCCTATCTGATTTTTAAATTTGGAAATCGTTTTTACTCATTCAAAGGACTTCGTGCCTATAAGCAAAAATATGCGACATCTTGGAAACCGCGTTATACTGCTTATTCACGAAAAGCATTTTTACCTTACGTCATGTTATCGTTATTGATGGTCGATAATAAGCCGATAGAACACTAAACTAAAAAAAATCCAGTTCATCTCTGAACTGGATTTTTTACGCGCCCGATACGAATCGAACGTACGACCTATCGCTTAGGAGGCGATTGCTCTATCCTACTGAGCTACGAGCGCAAATAATCAACGCTCTTATTTTCTCACTAATCGACGCATTTGTCTAGATAAAATCACGATTGAATCTATCTAGACATGTCAGCACATGGTTATTTCCAATGTGCTCCCTTATTTTTGTTTCGGTTTGTCCGATTTTTTTTCTTTTTCTTTTTCACTGGTTCCGATTGTTTTGCTTTCGGTGCTGCACTGATTTTTTTCGCTTTCGGAGGTTTCTCTGGGTTTTCTTCTTCTACTTTTTCTGGTTTCACTTCTAATAATGTGCCATGAGACGCAAATACTTCTGATAGCTCATAATCCATAGTTCGTGCCATTTTTTTCAGTTCACGGAGCTCTCTGTCATTCACTAAGGTGATGACTGCTCCTTTTTTACCCATTCGTCCCACACGTCCTGAACGATGGATATAACTTTCATTATGTGTTGGAATATCGTATTGCACCACATAATACAAGTCAGAAAAATCCAATCCTCTCGAACCAATATCAGTCGTCAACAGAAATGACACTGTTCCGTCTTCAAAATCTTGGATCGCTGCTTTTCGTTCTACTTGATGTTGATCTGATGCTAAAGTACGGTGTTCTACTCCTAAAAAATCAAGCCGTTCGGACACAACGCCCATTTCACTTAATTGATTAAAAAATACCAGCCCTTTAAAGTCTTTGATATGAACCAATCGACGCAAGGTTTCCGTTCTTTTTCGTGTCGGCGTTAGAATATAACGATGCGCAATGGCTCCTTTCGTATCATCAATCGCTGTGACATCAATGACATCAGGTTCTGTCTTGAATAAGTGATCCAACTCAGGTAAAACCACTTGCCCTGTTGCAGATACCCCTACCGTTTGAATGTCTCCTTGCATGCTTTTCATGACACTTTTCGCGGCATTATAGTCATTGTTTGACACCAAATCATCTATTTCATCTAACACTAATGCATGAATGAGATGAGCTTTTATTTTTTTACTTTTGATTAACTCAAGCACTCGTCCAGGTGTGCCTACCAATACTTCCGGTCTATCTTTTAGCCGTTCTAATTGACGTCTGATATTGGCACCACCTAGTATCGTTTGAACATTTAGCCCTAGTGGCTTCGCCCATGTTCTTGCTACTTGTGCCACTTGGCTTGCCAATTCTTGTGATGGCAGTAATATCAACAATTGATTGCCTTTTCCTTCTTCTACATTTAACAGTAGTGGCAATAAATAGGCCAATGTTTTTCCTGATCCTGTAGGCGAAATACCTAACACACTGTTTTTATTTTTTAATGGCTCAAACAAAGCTGTTTGAACGGGCGTAAATGACTCAAATTTAGACTCTTCCCATAAATCTTGCCACACTGTTGGTAACACATCGTTTGTTTTCATTGATTAACCTCTTTTTCCTTATTCATCTGCATCGAATAGTATATCGTTGTCTCGTCTCATCTTTTCCATAATATGGTGGACATCCTTAGACAATTGAATCCAATCTTGGTAATTTTTTTGTTGCTCCACACTCATTGGATGATGAATCACCTTAGAAAACGCAATCGCTTCTTCTATCATTGGTTGTGCTAACTCGTTCGATCCATACTCTAATGTGGTCATACCATCCTTTTCACGTTTTCGATGTGTGATAGTCTGTATCGAGCTAATACCGTTAAGTTCAACCGTACTATCACCCAAATAAATTTCAGATGGTAAGGAACAATCCGCATTTTTACCAGTCATTAGTGTCACATCGAATGTCTCATACCTTAAAATCATCGTGCCAAGTCCATCTACACCTGTTGGTAACTTTCTATCAAAGTAAAACCATTCTTTTGGTCGGCCAAACCACCCGACAGCTGCGTATAACAAGTACACACCTAAGTCCATTAAGGCACCACCCGAAAATTTAGGTGAGAAAATATTGGGCTCCTCACCTCGAAGTACCGCATCGTATCTAGAGGAATATTTCATAAAACTAAAATTTGCTCCTAATATATCGTCTCTATCTTTTAGCAACACTTTTACTCGGTTAAAGTTCTCTTCATGTATGTGACGCGCTGCTTCGAAAAAGAATACCTCTTTATCTTCTGCCAAGTTGACCAATTCTTCTAACTCCTTACACGTTGAAACAGCAGGTTTTTCAACAATAATGTGTTTGCCTGCTAAAATACCTTGTTTGGCTTGCTCATAGTGTAAACTATTGGGAGATGCGATATAAACGACGTCCACATCGTCCCGCTCAAAAAAGTGTGTGAGATCCGTTTCTACTCCAATAGACACTGACTCACTGTACTCACTAGCAAATTGGGTCGCTTTAGCCTCTGTTCTTGAATAAATCGCTCGTAATTGATATTCCCCACTTGCCATTGCTGCTTGCACAAACTGATGTGTGATCCAATTTGTGCCAATTATTCCTAGATTTAACATATGATACAATCCTCTCTTACTTTACTATAAATTGTTTTTTATCTTTAATTGTTACATGATCTGGTGTGACCTGACAATTGTACACTTGAACAGATAATCCTTGAGACATTCCCGTCATGAATGCGTCATTTAAAGCGGGTTGCATCTGCGTGTGAATCGTTCCATACTTAATGTCCTCAAATTGGGCCACGAACAGTACGCCTACAAGATATCCCTCTTTTTGTGCCTCTAATAGTGTTTCTACATGCTTTAATCCTCTTAAAGAAGGGGCATCGGGAAAAGATCCCACTCTGTCATGTTCCAAGGTCATGCCTTTCACTTCCACCAATAACCTCTCCCCCTTATCCGTTTGTAGAAAAAAATCAAAACGGGAGTCTCTATAGGTATATTCGCGTCTCACCTCTATAATATTGCCCTTTAGTATATCAAATTTTACGGTTTCCTGCTCGATTCCTTCTGCCACTAATTCATTGGGCAATTGACTATCGATATTAAACCATGCTTCTTTCTTTTTGACTGCGACTAAATCGTAATCTGTTTTACGTGTGGGTTTGTTTTGATAATTAACAGCCACAGGAACGCCTTCTATCAATAATTCTTTGCACCGGCCAGTGTTTTTCACATGAGCTGTTATCTCTTCCCCTGTTTCGCTCACACATGTTGCTACAAATCTATTTTGTCTTTCTTTAAATGTCATGATACTCACTGCTTCATATTTCACCACTAATGTCTCTCTCCTAACTCATTGGCTAAATTATACCATTCATTTACAGAGAAAAAAAACAAAGCTCCTTGCCTTTTTTCCAAAATTCATGAATAATGAAAGCAAATCATGAGGAGGTATGTTTATGTTTCGTCAATATGGTCCATTAGCAACAACTGTCTATGAGCTAACCAAACCAACTGGCTCTGAATTAAATGGAGATATTACCTATTATGCTGAACGTTTACAGGGAGTAACGGGTAAAATTCTAGAAGCTGGTGTGGGAACAGGGAGAGTCTTAATTCCGTTATTAAACAAAGGATTTGACATTGAAGGCATGGATCAATCCAATGATATGCTAAAACAATGTCAAGCACATCTAACGTCTTACCAGCTTGATACTACTCTTTATCATGAGGATCTAGCTTCTTTTCACATGCCTACTACTAAATATGAAGCGATTATTATGCCAACTGCTACTTTTTGCCTCATTGAAACAGAAGACAAAGCATGGCAGGTTTTATCCAATTTCTATAGCCATTTAACAACAGGAGGGCGCCTAATTGTAGACTTAGATATGCCATTCTACCCAGAGATTGGAGAAACGACAACATCTATCCACCCTATTTCTGATACTGATGGTATCACACTAGAACGCAAAACAATCGACATCGATTGGCTAGAGCAACATATTACCACACTTTTGACCTATGAAAAATGGCACAATGGAGAGTTGGTCCAAACTGAACTGCAACACTTTTTACTCCGTTGGTACGGGCTAACTGAATTTAAATTAATGCTTGAAAAAGTTGGCTTTACACATATTACCATTAGTGCTGACTATGATTTTGGCGTGAAACCAGTCTCAACTAATCAGCTGATTACCTTTGAAGCATCAAAATAAAGGTGTCACCTACGCAACCATTAATTTTGGTGCCAGTAAGTTAACCATAGACGGACACGCTGCGCTAGCGGAAATTGAAGCTCAGGACATGAGATTAAAGTAGACTTTTTCAGTACTACTTACTATATAGGAAATCCGACACTATTTTCTGATGACTTACTTTAATGAATTACAGCATCAAGAAAAATCCATCATGTTGTTTGGTACATCCCATGCAATTTTAGCTATCCTTGTCCTAGCAGATGAAGTAACTGAGTCTATTGCCAATGCTATTTCAATTCTTCATGACTCAGGCATTGAATACACCATTATGCTAAGTGACGATCATCATTAAACCGAATATTTGGTTTTCTTTAATGTTTAAATTGTTAGCTCTACTATTTGTTATTCCTGGTTGGCTAACACTTTGAATTGTCATCGTAGCAGATATGGGAGCGACTCTTCTCGTCACGCTAAATGGTGTATATTGTGGCATTTTTGACACTCTAATTAGTTCTTTATTAGTTAATTTCATAATCTAACACCAAAAAACACTTCCGTTTGTTCATTTTGTACTGAACCAAACGAAAGTGTTTTTTTATTGTACTAGTAAACTATATTAGTTTATAACATTTTAAATAACATATTTCCATGAAAACACCTATGAATTTAAGGCCTATTTTCCTTCAAAATATTTATTTTTAGAATAAATCAATACACCCACTGTACTTAATAATAAGTACAGACCTATAATAACTAAGTATTTTTGTTCAATCTCACCAGTTTTTGGTAAATTATTTTTAGGTTTATTTGGAGGTATGACAGTACTATTTACAGGTATCTTTGGTAAATCCGTTACCACTTCTGGTGTAGGAGGAACATCTGGATCATCACTTTTTGCCACGTTGACAATGCTTTCTCCTGATGCTGCTTGTAAAGTCTTCACTTGGAAACTAATCGTCACTGTTGCTCCTGGTTTCAGTGTCTCTGTTACCTTCAAGCTTCCTTTGTCCCATACCTCTTTATCGCTAACCTTTTTCCCTGATACAGTCGTACTGTCCGCTACAAGAGACACATAGTTTGTATCCAATGTATCTAGTATCGTACCTGTCCATGGGGCTTTCCCACTGTTTGTTGCCTCTATCGTATACGTTAAAGTATCTCCGACTTTGGCTGTTGTTTTATCTACTTTCTTACTTAGTGATACCTTCGGTAAATCCGTTACCACTTCTGGTGTAGGAGGAACATCTGGATCATCACTTTTTG
>JBQELZ010000006.1:112640-114265 GCA_052104115.1 Vagococcus sp.
CTCCGACTTTGGCTGTTGTTTTATCTACTTTCTTACTTAGTGATACCTTCGGTAATAATTTTTTATACCAATACGTTATATATTGAGTATCTTGTGTCAACACAACATCTGAATTGCCTTCTATTTTAACAAATTCATAATTCATCTCACTAAAGTCTTTTTTCTCACTACTCCACTTTGTTCCTATAGGTCCAGAAAATTCTATTTCAGGAACAATTTCATCTAACGTATCTATATCCTTATAATAAGTATAGACAAACCCTTTTTGTGGCAAAGAATTAATACTAACTCCTTGGAATATCTTATTACTTCCCGTGGACGAGGTAAAACCAAAATATGTTTTCGTTCCATTAAACATTTTCACAACATCTTCTACACGGTATGTTTGAGTTAATGATCCCACTGAATAAGTCAAATCAGCTTTTAAAACACCATTCTCAATAATAGGTTTCCAGGATATATCAAATTGTTTCCATGTATTATCTGCCAATGGAGAGTTAATATCATAGGTACTCTGTAAATGTCCTATTTTAGATTCCCCTAGCTCTCCTGGTCCAGGTCTTACAACTCCAACATGACCAACATTTTGTGCTTCTTTTGGAATATCATAATCAAATTGATCATTTTTTCTATCTGAATTATTATACCAAGTATCTAATTCAATCGATAAAGCATTTTTTATATAGTTAAAATCTTGTTCATTCTCAACAGACCCACCAGATCCATATGCTCCTTATCCTCCTGCTTGAGTTCCAAAAGCTGATTGTCCTCTCTCATCGTTATGTAAAGTAAATGTGATACCATCAGCTGCAGTAGTATCACTAAAATCAGAACCTGTTCTTTCTCCTAAATACACAAAAGACTTGTAGTCAAAAGGTTTTCTCAGATCCAGTTGATAATTGGACCAGATACTACCAAATTGCCAAGAGTTTTTAGGTGTCAACGCTGCTGCTTGAGGATAATCTTCACTGATATAAGAATTAGATCCACCTGCAGTATTATTAACAAACTGATCAGCTATTTTAATATTAGATTCAGGTGGTACAACTGAAAAATCACCAGTTCCAGTTTGTCCAGCGACAGGAGCTACAAAATCATTTTGTGCTATTTTGTCACTATTATTCATAATTCCAGTTGTTGAACTAGTTGTTTCTATACCAGTTTTTTCAGTATCAGAACTTAGCATGTCAATCATTGCTTTTTCATCTTCTTCAGCTACCACATTGACCTTTACAATATCAGATGTTTGGATATTTTCTCCTGTACCTACCTCAGCATATAATTCCCCAACTGTCTCTTCTTTGCCTTCTAGCACAAATGAAACAAGTTTGTCATCTTCTTCTGAATATGTTACAGATAAAATATGTTTCTCAGAATTATAATCTACTTTTGCATCATTTGAATTATCAGAAATATACTCTACATTCTTGGGCAAGAATATACTAATCTGTTCTTCATATGATTTAGTGTCAATAAAAGAAATAGATTTTTTTCTCCTTTCTTTAATTCAAGTTCATCAATCACTAATCCCTCATTAGTAAAATAAAGTCCTTTTTCGACATCATTTGAAAAGCTTAGTTGTAGAATCAAGTTAGTCACCCTAAAATAATAAAAAAACACCATGG
>JBQELZ010000007.1:0-93851 GCA_052104115.1 Vagococcus sp.
GATATTTAGATATTTTTACCAGAGTGGCTAACTTAATGTTGCAATTTAGATATTTCTTATTGTTTCTAAATTTTAAAACTCTTGATTTTCACAAACGAATTACCTATAAAAATAACATTCCATACTTTCCTAACAGCATCCTTATCAATTTAGAATCTTTATCTCCCCTTTTCTTTGTGATGTATTCAGTTTATATCACACCTGTTCTTCTATCAAATTTATATTTTCCTTAACATTAAGGAAAGCTCTTATTTATATTTTATTAATAAAAAAAATAAGAGACAATTACGTCTCTTATTTTCAATCCAAATCAACATTATGATAAATACTCTGAACATCCTCTAAATCATCTAAAATATCAATCATTTTTTCAAAGTGTTCTAAATCGTCTCCTGATAAGGAAACATCATTCTGTGGCAACATTTGAATTTCTGCTACTGAAAATTCTGTAATGCCTTTTTCTTTTAGCGCTTCTTGAATCGTATGAAAATCTACAGATTCTCCGTAAACAATAATTTGATCCTCTTCATCAAAAACATCTCTCACATCAATGTCTTTTTCCATTAGATATTCTAAAATGTCATCTGCATCTTCTCCAGAGAATCCAAAAATTGCTGTGTTATCAAACATGTAAGCTACAGCACCAGATACACCCATATTTCCACC
Organism: Vagococcus sp.; assembly: GCA_052104115.1. GTDB lineage: Bacteria > Bacillota > Bacilli > Lactobacillales > Vagococcaceae > Vagococcus. The sequence goes on from JBQELZ010000007.1 coordinate 667, forward strand.
ATTTTTATTAAATGCAGCACGAACTTCAGCGACTGTCCGATTCACATTATTCGTCAACGTATCTACAATTACCATCGAGCCATTTGGTCCGAATCCTTCATAACGCAATTCAGAATAGGTTTCATCTCCAGAACCTTTTGCTTTTTCAATAGCGCGATCAATGATGTGTTTTGGTACATTATAAGTTTTAGCACGTTCGATAACGAAACGTAACTTTTGGTTTGAATGCGGATCAGGCTCACCTGATTTTGCTGCTGCATAGATTTCAATTCCAAATTTCGCATAGATTTTACTGTTATTTGCATCTTTTGCAGTTTTCTTTGCCACAATATTAGCCCATTTACGTCCCATATCTTCACTTCGCTTTCTTATTTTTGTCAGTCTTTACTTATATAAATCATCCTGTCTTATTATACTTGCTAAAAAGTGATTAATAAAGTGTTTTTTGCTATTTTTTATCGCCATTTTATTTGACTATCACTAGAAAAACATTTGACTTTAAAGCCCCAGACGATTATATTTTTAATTGTACATATTATAATGATTATAAATAAAGAAAAATTAGGAGAGTCATATGATTAAATTAGAAGTATTTGATGAAGTGGTTATTGATGGTCCTGTAAGTAAAGATTTGGTTCGTATCACTGATATTTTTGAGCTATTTCAACAAGTCCCACAAATTGATGCGACCCGATTTGAATTAGCTACACAAACAAAAGAATTTGAGCGTTATGATGACGTAATGGCATTGATTTTAGAAAAAGGTGCTGGTTGTTTGCCTATTACTGTTTTAAATGGTGACATTGTGAAATATGGAGACTATCCATCTAATGAAGAAGTATCTAGCTATACTGGTATTTTAATTGTTGATAACGACGATGCTTCTTGCTGTGGTGGTGGAGGATGTGGTTGCTCTTGTGATGGGTAATCATTTTTTTAAATAAGCCTACAGTAATTGTAGGCTTATTTTTATTGTCTCACCTGTCATCTTTAAGTGAGACATAGTTGCATTAAGATTCTCTCTATATTACTATAAGATGAAACCATAATGACAAGTAGGTGAACCAAATGGGAAAATATCAATTAGATGATAAAGGACAAGCTGCTGTTTCAAAATATCATGAAAAACAACAGCCAAATAAAATCAATAAACAGGAAAAACTCGCTAAATTACGTGCGGACTATCTAAAAAACAAACAAAATAAAGAGACAAAATAATGTGTGACACACTCATAAAATGAAACACCCCCAACAGTATCTTATATTGTTGGGGGTGTTTTTATTGTACAACGTTTCTGCTAATCATTCTGTTCTTTTTACATATTACTAAACTTATTTTCGTCTACTCTTGATAAGTACGATCAAGCTTTTCTTTCATCTCATTGTAGTCTTTTTCAAGTGAATCATACGTCTCTAACTCTCGTTTATCGATTATTTTATTTTCAATGTCTACATCATCCAGATCTTCCTCATCCATTTTTTCTAAATTCGGAATAAGATGATTTGAGTCGCTATCTGTCATTAATCTGCCATTCCCAAATTTAAATGTTCTGGGCTCTCTACCGTCCATCATTACTTTAAAAGTGCTATTCATTAAATACAATCTTCCTCTATTTGCAGTATCATGGGGAAAACTAGTTGGCGCATACTTTGCATCCACGTAGGAAGGGCTTCCTAGCCATGTGGCAATCGACACTTCAGGTGATACCAATGCAAGAAGTGCATCTGGAGACTTATTACTGCTATTTGGAACCGAACTGTCAAAGTTACTTAACCCCGATTTCATCACATACGTATCCTGATTAAACCCTGTGTATTCAGGTCCTCCATAAGGTTCAGAACCATTCGCACCTGTCGCTTCCTTCAACATACTAACCACTGTTTTGGCTGTTGAAGAACTCATTGCCCGTTTTCTTTCAGCTTCTGCTAATTTTATTGATCCTGAATCAATCTCAATACTTTTAATCGTTGTAGGTTCTACTCTGATTCCATCATTGCCAAAAGCACTAAACGCCGATGATAAAGCTAATACATTTGTTGGGTAATTTATCGATTGTTCTGCTGTATAACTCGCTCCATGCGGATTGTACGAATGTAAGCCCAATGGTTCCATCATGCTATTTTTTTGCTGATCACTCGTCATTTGAAACGCTTCTGCTGCAGCTGAATTAATGGATAATCCCAGGGCATATGACGCTTTGACATTGCCATAATTTTGATTGCCGTAATTTTTAACCTTCCAATCTCCTATAGTAAAAGACGAGCCATTTTGAATAGTATCAGGTGTAAGCCCCGCATATTCAACTGCTGGTGCGTAATCTAATAATGGTTTAATGGTAGAACCTGATGATCTCGTGGCAGTATATGGAATTAAAGGATTATCTGAGTTAGTAGCCAGTCCAATAATATGACCTGTTTGCGTCTCAATAACAGCAATCCCTGTCAAGCTTTCTTTATGTTCAAGATAACCATTTGGCAATCGATTATCTTGTGGATATGTTCCCATAGCGATAGCATGCAACACCTTTAACTGGTCACTGTCAGCATATGTTTTTACTGTTATTGTCATGTTTTTAGGCAAATTTAATTGACTCAATTCGTCCTTTACTTTCGAGATATAGGCTTGATATTCTCTTAAAGTTCCTTTTTGTTTATAACTTTTCAAAGTAAACTCTTCTTTATCACTATCAACGATTTCAAGTGCTTGTTGATAGATGGACTCACTAACAAGCTCGTTCTCTTTCATGATTGATAGTATTGTCCGTGTACGAGTTTTCCCGCTTTTATTAAAATCTTGAATGTAAGTAGAAGGAGATTGACCAAGTCCCGCCATAAAAGCAACTTGAACGACTTGCATTGGATCAGTCGCATCAATTTTGGACATATCATTTCCAAATAATTCAATGGATGCGGCTTTAACACCCACTGTATTAGGTGTTAACCGTAATTCATTCAAGTAAGCTTTCAAAATATCATCTCGGCTATACTTCATAGACAGTTTCCTAGCATCAATGAGTTGGATCATTTTATCCGATATCGAATTTTTATTATTTGATCCGAATACCATAAGCTTAACTAGCTGTTGCTCAATCGTAGAACCACCTCTAGAGACTACATCTTTGCCTAACTTTCTCTGAACTTGCGAAACAACAGCTCCCATTGTTCCTTTAATAGAATATCCCTTTGTTTTTCTTGTGTAAAAAGAATGATCCTCAACAGCTATAAGAGTGTCTAAATAAAGCTGATTGATATTCCATTTTGGCATATCTTGAATTGGATCAAATTTTACAACTTCTGTATGTTCATTTAACGGCTTATCATTAGTGTCTAAAATAGTAAACGACTGAGTAATTTTTTGATTAATATCTTGAATCTCAAGAAGTGAGCTATATGGGCTATATCGTTTTCCAATGATATACCCACCAATCGATACAGAAAGAACAACCAATAGCCCAATCATCACTAAAGTATGCACTATCACTCGACGGCGTCTTTTAGCTTTTAAACGTTTGGTAGCTGTTGAGATTTTCTTATTATTTTTTTTCTTCTTACTCACCTGATACCTCCCTTCTACTGGCATGTTTACTTGTCTCTATTGCCTGTCGTATTTGTCGTACGCTCTGTACTATCTGATGAATCTGAGTCTGTAGTGCTACTTGACGTTGTTGATTCTACTGGTTTTTTAACTGCTTGATTCTCTACAGTTAACTTAATCTCCGAGTCTTGAAGGATATAATCATAACTGAAGTATGACGGTTCTTGTCGTATGATACGATCTGTTTCGTCGTCATCCCACTTTTCGTCTTTCCACTTACTTTCGGGAACTTGCTCACCATTTTTATATACCTTATTGGAATAACCATAAACAGAGTAATTTAGTTTCATTTTTACTAACATTTGATCCGCTTCCTCAATCGTTAGCCCTACCAAATCAGGCAGTTCTACTATTTCTTTTATTAATTGTTTGTTTGAGGTGACATTATCTTGGAGTTCTTCAAACTTTGTTTCAAACTCAGTAACCATGAGATTCGATTCTAAGTAATCATTAGCCTTGTACACATAACTGTCCAGTTCCATTCCCAATCTTGTGTGCGGTTCTGGTATTGGCTCCGTTAATGATGAATAACTCATGAACAGTGATTTGATCTGATTTACCTCTTGAAAATTCTCATTTACTTCGTTTAATAAGCTTGTGGATTTTTTAAACGTAGTATCGTTCGTCACACTCAGCATCCCTTTTTGATTGTATATTTTAAGCAACAAATCTAGTAAGGAAAAAATATCTTCATAGTATTCATCTGGATGAGCCACTGTCATCTCCTGAAAGGCATTATTAGCTTTTTCATAGTGGCTAGGTAACACGGCTTTATAATATAAGACATACAATTCCTCAACATCAGAATCATTAATAGCCTCTACTTCTTTTTTTAGTTTAGCAATAGTTTCATCAATATCTGACACTTTTACCTTTCCTGCAATGATACGTGTTACAACATCTTGAAATTTAGGCAATTGTTTCACTTTATCACTATTGGCTTCATAAAGCCATGAGTCAAATGCATCATTCTTTAAAGCACGCACCAGTTTAATATCCGATTCCCCAATTTTAGTTAAATCATATATTTCCTCCTGTGTGATATTATTCGCCTTTGGTATATTACTAACGTATTGGTATGCTTTAAAAAAGAAAAAACAGCTCACAGACACAATGACTAGATAAATGATGTAGACTATTTTTTGTCCATGCTTTGGTTTATTTTTATTATCGTTAGATTGTTTTCTTTTCATTCTATCATAACCTCTAATACTCTCTTCGATTATATTTTGTTCTATTTCTAATTATTCCCATCTCTAAGTATACACGATATCTTGGTGGACGTGATTATCACTTTCAATAAATATACTTATCAACATAGAAAAATTCCAATGACCTAATCGTCATTGGAATTTTGTAATGATAGGATTTTACTAATTTTTCTGTATCCCCATCAATAATATGTATTAACCTCACATAAATGTCACATGCTCCTCGTATTCGTATTTATAACTCTTTTTTTCATTTAACATTGTAATTATGTCCTAATAAACATCTTCTGATCTCTCTATTAGTATATGACTAATGTCCCTCTTCATGAGGAACACCTCTAATTTTTATAATTTGCTTTAAAAACCGCATCATTTATGATATGGTTCGCCATTCATAATCCTAAAGCAACGATAAATTTGTTCTGTCAATATTAATCGCATCAACTGATGTGGATAAGTCAACCTACCGAAAGAAATTTGTGTATTACTTCTCTTAATAACCTCCTCTGACAAGCCTAAAGAGCCTCCAATAACAAATGTAAAGCTACTTGTCCCTCTAATGCTTAATTGATCAATCTGATTGGCAAAACCTTCTGATGTTATTTCTTTTCCTTGTATTGCTAGCGCAAACACGTAATCTGAGTCCGATATCTTTGATAAAATTTTATCTCCTTCTTTTTCTTTTACCTGTCTCATCTCTGTCTCACTCAACGTTTCTGGTGCCTTTTCATCCGCTACTTCAATGATTTCAAATTTACAGTAACTTCCCAAACGTTTTTGATACTCTGCAATACCTTGTTTTAAATACTTTTCTTTTAATTTACCTACTGCGATAATTTTAATCTTCATATTTTTACATCCTTCGTTATTTAATTTTTATTTTTAATCTAACTTAAAAGTTATCCACACTTGTCCACAGGTTTATACACAGATTCTACTCATGTTAGCCTTGTTTTCAGTTTGTTGTCCACATGGTTGTGTATAACCTGTGTGCATAACCCTTTCTCTTATACTCTATTTTCTCATTATTTTATGGTATTTTCATCATTTTTCTTAAAAAAACTTGAAATTTATCGAAAGAAGTTCATTTTTTATTCAAACATTAAGATTAGACTTATAGTGTTGAAAAAAATATAATAGACATAGAGATAATTAAAGGAGGCAAGGTGAGTTTCACCGATAATTATGAGAAAAGATGTAACCCCAAGATCTAATAAAACAAATCGTACTACTATTCAACCTAATAAACAAAATAAGGGTGGCTTTAAACGATTCTTTACATCGTTGGTTGCTGGAGCATTAGGTGGTTTACTCGTCGTTGGAGGATATACCATTGCCACGAAAGATGCCACATCAATTGTGACCCCTACACAACAATCTGCTCCTGCAGATACAAATACAACTAAAGTAAGCAATGTTAAAATGGATGTCAACACAGATGTGACTAAAGCCGTGACTAAAATGGAAAACGCTGTAGTGTCTGTCACAACCTTGAAAAAACAACAATCCCAACTATCTGATTTAGAACGTATCTTCGGACAAGCTGAAGGTTCTAAAAATGACGGAGAGTTACAAGAAACGGGAGAAGGCAGTGGTGTGATTTACCGAAAAGATGGCGATAAAGCTTACATCGTCACCAATAACCACGTCGTTGCCAATGCAGATGCTGTTAATGTGATGTTAAATGGTGGAGAAAAAACAGAAGCTAAAATAATTGGTACGGATGTTTATAGCGATTTAGCTGTGCTAGAGATTCCTTCTAAAAATGTCACCACTGTAGCAGAATTTGCTAATTCTGATGAAGTGAAAGTTGGAGAACCAGCTCTTGCTATGGGATCACCACTTGGATCAACTTTTGCTAATTCAGTGTCTCAAGGGATTGTTTCAGCAAAAGACCGCATGATTAGTAACCAATCAGAAGATGGGCAAGTCATTAATAGTAATGCTATTCAAACAGATGCAGCGATTAACCCAGGGAACTCTGGTGGCGCTCTAGTCAATAGTGCAGGTCAAGTCATAGGGATTAACTCCAGTAAGATTGCTTCAGCTGCTACAGGGGTCTCTGCTGAAGGAATGGGATTTGCTATTCCAAGTAACGATGTTGTTTCAATTATCAACCAACTAGAAAAAAATAAAAAAGTCGTTCGTCCAATGCTAGGTGTCAGCATGATTAATCTATCCCTTGTCACTGCAGAAGAACAGGAAAGCGTGCTAAAACTAAAACCTGGTGAGATTACTGAGGGGGTTGTCGTGGGTTCTGTTGAAAAGGGATCGCCCGCAGAAAAGGCTGGTATCAAAAAATACGATGTGATCACTGAGCTAGATGGAAAAAAAGTATCTAATAGCTCGGAATTACAATCTATTTTATATCGAAAAACACTAGGTGACTCTCTCCCTGTTACCTTTTACCAAAACGGAAAAAAACAAACCACTGATGTGACATTAGACCAAGATTCAAGTAAACTATTAGAAAGACAAAAACAACAAAAAAATGAAACTGGAAGTCGTTTCCCACAATAATAAAAAGAGTTGAGACTGGTTGGTCTCAACTCTTTTTATATGGCAAATATATCACACGCTTTATCTGGACTGGTATCAAATATGCCTACTTTACCACCAGCATCAATGTCATTTTTTATCAATGTTTCTTTCATCGTCATGTGTGCCAATTCTTTTAGGTTGTTTTCTTTACTTAAATGTCCTAGATAAATCCGTTTGGTCTTATCCCCGATCACTTCAGTCGCAACCATCGCGCCATCCTCATTTGATAAGTGTCCTTTATCACTAAGAATACGTTGTTTAGTACTCCATGGATAGCGACCCATTCTTAACATGGATAAATCATGATTGCTCTCCATGAGGTAACCATCTGCATTTTTTATAATGCCTCTCACGCGGTCACTACAATAGCCTGTATCCGTCAACATAACAAATGATTTATTATCCTTATGAAACTGATAAAACTGTGGGTCTGCTGCATCATGCGAGACACCAAAACTTTCTATATCTATATCTCCTAGGGTTAAAACTTCTCCCATATTAAAAAGATTCTTTTGATCAAAACGAATCTTCCCAAGCTTAGATTCCATAGCTTCCCAGGTTTTTTCATTGGCATAGACGTCTAAATCATATTTTCTAGCTAAAACTCCCACACCATGTATGTGGTCATGATGCTCATGTGTCACTAGTATCGCGTCTAAATCATCTGGCTTACGGCCAATTTCAGCTAATAAACTAGTAATTTTCTTACCACTAAGACCAGCATCTACTAATAGTCGGCGCTGAGGTGTTTCCACGTAAAGGGAATTTCCTGTACTACCACTTGCTAGGACGCTTATCTTAAATCCTTTTTCTTCCACAAAAAACTCTTCCTTCCTAATAAACTACGTCAGTATCAGACATGATACTTAATTTTTCACTTCCGACACGTTGGAAGAAATAACCGCACTTGTAAAGGCATTAACTCGTTCAACTTGCAAGGTGTTTTTATTCGTCTCACTCGCTACAAACCATGCTGGAATATACACACCCTTATCTTTTACCGTGAATATCCTCGTATAGCCCAAATCAACCCATTTTATTTTAGCATTTGGTTGCAGTCTATTATTCGTGTACAAACTAATCAACGCTTCTCTCTCTGATATAAGACTTTGTTGCTCTCTTAATGGTTCAACATTCACCAAAAGGGTTTGTTCGTAACTGTCAATAATTGACTTACTATCTAGGTCTTGTTTGATATTCACCACAAGTTCTGATGTTTCATCATAGAAAGGAATTCCTTCCCATTCTTGGGAGAACGTGTATTTACGTCCTTGTTTTGTTTCATGCTTATCTAAAGTATACAACGAACCGTTTATTGTGTTGGTGTCAATTTCAATAAATCGCTTCACTCGTTTGCCCTCATCAGACTCACTGACAACCATGTCGCTTTGTTGTAGATAGTGACTATATAATCTACTACCTGTTACTTGCCACTCTTGTCCAGTTAATTGTTGCTTCGCTAACGGTCCTAACTCAGCTTCTTCTGCGGACAGGTAATACCCCTGCCTCTTTTTCTGAGACAATGCCTCTTTTGGTAATTGTATCCCATCTAGTTTCAACCGTTCTTCGATGTTATCTGAAATCGTTCCAGTTGACACAAAATCTTGTTCGTTTTTTCCTTCTTGATAGATATAGAATAAAAACATATTGAGACATAAAAAAACCACTAAAAAGATACCTTCTACTCGTTTAAAATCCATTAATAATCGCCTCCTATATGCAATGCTTCTTGCAACTCAGGAATGGCGTACCATTTATCTTCGTACTTCACATACCATTGCGGAACTAAATCAACAACCTGTTTGGTTTCTGTGTTAGACTGCCACTCATAACCTATTTGGATGTCTTCAATTTTTTCCACATCAACTCCCATTTCAACCAATTCTTCAATTAAACTACTTGTTTTACTTATCGTAACTGTCTCTTCAGATGGTATTGGAATTTGAATTGTTTCTTGATTGGTCCTAATAAACACGTTTTTATTTTGAATCACCGCTTCTAATCGGCCTTTGGCGTTGACACCAAATACTGGATACCCTTCAATATAATTTCGGTAAACAATCTCATCTTCTTTCGAGTTAAAATACCGCATATTCCCTAAGGCATTTCCCATGTTTTCTACATATTGAAAGGTATCATAATACAAGGCGTCGCTGTCTTTTTTCTCAGTTTGTTTTAACTTACCAAAATAACTAATTTCTCCAGTTTTTGATTGAATTGTCATGGATTCGCCTTCCCCATTTGATAAATTCACGTTATCATTTTCGCCTTCATTTGAAAACAAATCACTGGATTGATTAAAGAAAGCTTTTGAGAAAGTGGTAAAGGACTGAGTAGCGACAATATAACTGTATTTTTCAAGCTTAATATCTTGAGATAGATAGTAAACACCAGCCACATTATCTGGAGAATAAGACACATTCACATAATTGTTTTTGTCATTCGCCAGTATTTTTTTTAACTCTTTAAGATCACCTTTAATGTCTACCTCCATTGCCTGTGTTTTTATATGATTCACAAAATACAAAGCTTCTTTGTCAATAGACACAAAAATGTGATCAAACTTCAAATCAGCCAAACTTCCTGACTGTTTAATATCCATATGGTAAATTTTTTCATAAAAAGAAACAGGTAATTCTTTTGGATAGACCAAATCAAACGAGTTACTACTAGCAAATAAATCTGTGGTGTCTTTCTCATCTAATTCTTTTGACGCACTGTAACTAAATGACTCTAATTCATGTTGAATCGCCATAATGGTTGACTCTCTGTTCGTATAAACCAAGTCATCTTTCGTTTTGTGATAAAATAATTTAGTGGGTAAATAAACTTCTGTCATGCTTTTCTTTTGAACAATATCTGTCACTTTTTTACTTTTATCCTCAAAGGAGCGATTTGCAGGCTTGGTCCAAATTTTCCACGACAGAAATAAACTCAGTAAAATCATAATGATTAAACTTACCTTTATGACTTTGTCTCCTAATTCGTTCATTCCCATAAATCCTCCTCATACGGTTCATAAGGTAGCGAAATAAAGAACGTTGATCCTTTACCTTCTTCACTCTCTACCCAAATACTTCCACCATGTGCTTTGATGGACTCTTTAGAAATAGCTAACCCTAAACCAGACCCTCCCATTGCACGAGATCTTGCTTTATCCACACGGTAAAAGCGGTCAAATACTTTTCCTAAATTTTGTTTTGGAATGCCAAGTCCTTCATCTGAAATACTCACAATGACATTCTTATGTGTCTCAAGTAAGCGACACGTTATCGTGCCTCCTGCTGGAGAGTACTTCATGGCATTATTTAAAATATTATCAAATACTTGAATCATTCTATCTGTATCGATATCTACCCAAATAGAACGCTTCGTAAATTCTCGTTTAATCACATAATTTTTATCGCTATCTTTAATAACCATATCGAACCGGTCAATCACATAATTAAATAACTCATTCAGATTCACTAATTCCTGTTTCAGCTCTATCTTATTAGAGTCCATACGAGATAGTTGTAGTAAATCATTGATCATTCGAATCATTCGATTGGTTTCTTCTTGTGTGACCTTTAAGAACGCTGGTGCGACTTCTGGATCTTGCCAAGCACCATCAACTAAAGCTTCAATATAACTTCTCATACTCGTTAAAGGAGTTCGTAATTCGTGAGAAACGTTGGATACGAACTGACGGCGTTCTTCTTCATCTTTTTCTTTTTCAGTAACGTCATGAAGCACACATACTAACCCACTAATAAACCCAGATTCACGACGAATCATTGAAAACTCAGCTCTAAGTAGCATGGTTTCTCCAACCTGTTCTGAAAAATCTAATAGTATTTCATCTTGTTCTTCTAAAAGCGTTCTAAATGTATAATCTTCTTCAATATTTAACAAAGATAGTATCGAATCGCCTAATACATCTTCTGTTTTTAGTTGAAGAAGTGATAACGCTGTTTCATTGATTAAGATAATATTTCCACGTCTGTCCGTTCCAATGACACCATCAGTCATATGAGACAAGACACTATCCAATCGTCTACGTTCAGCATCCATCGTCTCTTGTGCTTCTTCAATTCTAGCAGACACTTCGTTAAAAGTTTCTCCTAATTGACCTAGCTCATCTTTACCATAAACCTCTACTTCACCAGAATAATCGCCATTGGCAATCCGAACAGCTTGTTGTCTCATTTCTCCGATAGGTTTCGTAATGGTTCGAGCGACAAAAAGAGCAATAATCAATGAAAAAACCAAAGCTGTCATTGACGCATAAAAGAAAATTAAAGCTATATCATTTACCTGTTCATACTTGCTTTCAATATCACTTCTAACATAAAGAAATCCAATTACTGCATCCCCTGTCGGTGAGTACACTTGCTGAATATTAACATACACTCGGTTACCTGTTTCAGGATCTTTCCGTTCTTCTTTTTTTTGGCTAAACGCATTAAACACTTCATAATCATTCTTTTTACCGATATCACCTTGTAAGTTTGGATCACTTGTCGCAATAACAATTCCTTTATCATCAACTAGTCTTGCTTCTAAAATATCACTTTTTGAAAATTCACCTAAAATTCTCTTTAAATTGTTTTCCTTGGGATTTTCTTGATACTTAGTCAATTCACTACTCAAATTGGTTCCCAGAGTTTCCACCTGTGACGTCATGTTGTCCTCAAAGGTTTGAATAGTGGAAGCTTCCAATTCTCTAATAAAAATAGCCCCAATAATTTCAATTGAAATTAATAAAAGCAACACAAATACTAAGGCAATTTTAAAATGAACAGAAGAAAAAAATGGAATTCTTTTTTTATTCATCTAGTTCAAACTCCTAATCTTGTTCAGGGTTTCTTAAATAGTATCCAACACCACGTCTTGTGACTAACCACGTCGGATGACTTGGATTATCTTCAATTTTTTCACGTAAGCGTCGCACTGTTACATCTACCGTACGAACATCGCCAAAATAATCATATCCCCAAACGGTTTGAAGTAAGTGTTCTCTAGTCATAACTTGTCCAATATGTTTACCTAAGTAATGTAGCAATTCAAACTCTCTGTGTGTTAACTCAATTGTTTCTCCACGTTTAGATACAATATAAGCATCAGGATGTATCGTTAATGCACCAATATTCACTTCGTTATTTGTATCTTCTTCTGCTTTTGCTGCTGTATTGCCATGTCTTCTTAAATTTGCCTTAACACGTGCAACTAATTCTCTATTAGAAAACGGTTTGGTCACATAATCATCCGCTCCTAGCTCTAGACCTAACACTTTATCAATTTCTGAATCTTTAGCTGTTACCATAATAATTGGAATATCATAGTTTTTACGTATGTCTCGGCATACTTCCAATCCGTCCTTTTTAGGTAACATTAAATCAAGCAACACCAAATCTGGCTCCACTTCATTCACCATCTCTACTGCTTCTTCACCATCAAAAGCAGTGAAAACATCATATCCTTCTTTTGTTAAATTGAATTTTACAATATCTGAAATCGGCTTTTCATCATCTACTACTAATATTTTTTTCATCATCTGTCCTCCTAAATTCATCCTAAGACTATAAGGTTCCATGATTATTATACATCATTTTGACACTCATCTGAAACAATTAAGAAAAGTCGTCTATAACTATGTACATATAACATCTTATTTGTGTTATTTAATCGAATATTACTATATATTACACATCAATGTGTAAATTATGAAAAAAACACAAGCTTGATGTATCAACGTTTATCGACCTTCACTAAACAATTTAACAAATAATAGTCCTTTTTGATTGTCAGCTTATAACTTATGTTTTAAGCTTAATGTATAAATTAATTTATTTAATTTATTCGGCTAATAATTGAGACGTAGGTGTAGTTTTCCCCTTCCCTTACAAAGCTTATCCTACGTTAAAGCAAAAAAACAGAGAAGTCATTCTCTGTTTTTTTGTGTCTTTTTTTAATCTATCAAAAAAATGCTTAAACACTTATACATCCACTTCTGTGATGTACAAACGTTTAAGCATTCCTTATGTGTGTTGGTCTAATGGGCTGTGAGGGGTTTGAACCCGCGACCCACGGATTAAGAGTCCGTTGCTCTACCAACTGAGCTAACAGCCCTGACTCACAAATTATAACACTCTGTATTTAAAAATTCAATTCCTTATGGGTATTTTTTTATTGAACCAAGTGAATAATTTTTTCTTTTAATCTAGGCGCATCAAAATAATGAACCAAACGATATAATTTCTCAACATCTGTTAAATCACTTGTGTCCAATCCTAACTCTTTTCCCAGATCAAACACTGACTTTTCATTGCTTCCCTCTAATAATAACGCCACCTCATCCAACATGAATGAAGACACCTTCATTAACGTATCTTTTAAAGTCAATGCATGGGACACATGAACTTGGTAATATAAAAAATCAAAATATTTACTCAATACAGGCTCTACTTTCTCAAAAAAAGGATAATCAGCTGAGATCTTTGTTGGAAAAATATCAATTAATACATCTTGTAATGCCTTACTATTCCATGTATACAAGGTTTGTAAGTGATAGTCAAACATGTACTCTCCAATCTTTAAGACAATATCTTGTGTCGATTGTTGTTCTGCATAAGTTAATTGCTTATAACTAAATGATTTTTCAAATAATTCTAAACTATCCATTACCTCATTTAGCATCTCATCAAACATCATTTCTGCTTCTTCATGATTGTATCTTTCTTCCATCACTTTCCCCACCTATCTATGTGTGTTTGTTTTCTATATACATAGTATAGCGTGATTCTCCACTGATAGTTCATAGGATTTCGTCGACTAAAACGACAAAAAAAAACAAAGTTTTCATTTAACCTTGCTTTTTTATGATTTTTTAATAGTTTTTAAATGCTTTTATGTTTCACTGGACAGTCCGTTGACGAACAGTCACACGACTTTTCTTTCTTCACACCATATTTATAAACCACGTATCCAACTGCTAAAAATATAATGCTTCCTAATATGAATGTTCCCATAATAGTCTCCTTTTTATAGAATTTCAATCCCTGTTAAACTGACTGTTTCTTTTGCTTTACGTGGTTTTCTAACCAAAGCAATTAACACTAATAACACACATAGTATAGCTATAATTTGACCAGCTCCCACTGCATGACCTTCCACTAACACACTGCCTAATTGGTACACAACAAAACTAACCACATAGGCTAACCCACATTGATAGCCTATCGCAAGTGTGGTCCATTTCCAATCATTCATCTCTCTTCTAATAGCACCAATAGCTGCAAAACACGGTGCACATAACAAGTTGAATAATAAAAATGAATAGCCCGCAACAGGAGTCAAACTTGCACTTAAAAGTGGCCAGTATTCTTTGCCTGTTTCAGAGACATCTGCCATTTGTCCATATAAAATACCAAAAGTCCCAACTACATTCTCTTTTGCAACCAATCCTGTAATCGTCGCAACGGTCGGTTTCCACTCTCCCCAACCTAGTGGGATAAAAATGACAGACAGAACTTGCCCTAAAAATGCCAAGATACTATCATCTGTACCAACCATTTGTAGTCTAAAATTAAACGAATTTAAAAACCAAATGATAACCGAACTTGCAAAAATAATCGTACCAGCTTTTTTTACAAATGACTTAGAGCGGTCAAATGTTTGTCTCACGCTGTTTTTAAAACGAGGCAAGTGATATGCTGGTAACTCCATAATAAATGGTGCTGTTTCACCACTAAATAAAGTAGTTTTCTTTAATAGTATTCCAGATAACACAATAGAGCCAATCCCTGCAAAATAAGCAGAAGGTGCTACCCAACTACTGTGCGGAAAAAAAGCACCAGCGATTAATCCGATAATCGGTAATTTAGCAGAACAAGGCATAAATGTTGTGGTCATAATCGTCATTCGTCGATCTTTTTCATTTTCGATGGTTCGACTTGCCATAATCCCTGGCACACCACATCCTGTTGCTACAAGCATTGGAATGAATGATTTGCCAGATAAGCCGAACTTACGAAACAGACGATCCATGACAAATGCAATCCGTGACATGTAACCACAATCCTCTAAAAACGAGAGACATAAGAATAATACTATTAATTGTGGTAAGAACCCTAACACAGCACCAACTCCAGCAATAATCCCATCTGTCACCAGAGACTGTAGCCAAGGTTCAATTTGCCAAACGTCCAACCAATGAGTCACATGATTCGGAACAATTTCACCAAATAATACATCATTTACCCAATCGGTCCCCATTGTTCCCACTGTTTGAATCGATAAGTAATAAACAAGCCACATAATAAAGCCAAATATCGGCAATGACAGCCATTTGTTTGTCACCACTCGGTCAATTTTATCACTTAAGCTCAACTTAAAATCATCTGCTTTTATCATGCTGAGTTGCACCAAATGCCCAATAAAGTTATACCGTTCATTGATAATGATACTCTCGCTGTCTTCAGCCATGACTTTTTCTGTAATTTGGATAATGTCTTCTATTTCATCTTTTATAGTATCTGGAATAGTCTCGTGTTGACTCGTTTTCTCATCGCGCTCAAATAATTTAATACTAAACCATCTCAGCTGACTAGCTGGCACATAATGGCATAATAAATCACTAATTTCTGCCAAAGCCACTTCAAGTCTGTCATCGTACTTAGGATAATCTGGGCTCTTAAAGCCTTCATGCTTGGTTGCGATTAACCGTTGATTGATTTTTTCAAATCCTATATGTTTTATCACGCTTGTGGGTATAATTGGAACACCTAAGCCATATGATAATTTGTCACAATTAATAGTCGTCCCACTTTTTTCCACCACATCCATCATGTTTAGAACAATTGTGACAGGTATCCCCATCTCTAGCAATTGTGTCGTTAAATAGAGATTACGCTCTAAATTACTCGCATCTACTACATTAAATATTCCCTCTGGATGATCATGTAATAGGTAGTCTCTAGCAACAACTTCTTCTGGAGTATATGGAGATAAAGAATAAATCCCTGGTAAATCTTGTAAAACAACTTGTTTGTCTTGTTTTAAACGCCCTGATTTTCTTTCAACCGTTACCCCAGGCCAATTACCAACGGACTGATTAGATCCTGTTAATTCATTAAACAAACTTGTTTTTCCACTATTCGGATTGCCGACTAAAGCAATTGATTTTTCTTGTTTCATCTTGTTGGCACCTCTTCAACTAGTATTAATTCCGCTTCTTGTTTCCTTAGTGTCAACTCATAATTACGAACGGTAATCTCAATCGGATCACCCAATGGCGCCAATTTCCTTACTGTCACTGTGGTACCTCTTGTTAATCCCATATCCATTAACCGACGTTTTACTGCTCCTTGTCCTAAAATAGTCACCACTCTTGATGTCATACCAACACGTAGATCATTTAATGGAACAGAAGCTTGTACGAGTGAGGCATCTTTTTCAACAATCCTAATTCCCTTTGCAATAGTTTCATCTAAACCTATTCTAATGCCTTTAAACAATACAATCAGTGGTTGCTTCGGTACTCTTGATACAATGTATAATTCAGTTCCTTTGACCAAACCTAGATTTCTCAAGTGACGCTCATAGCTACTCTCTCCAGAGTACTCAACAAATTGATAAGCGTGATTTAATTTACACGTTAATACTGACTCCATCCACTCTATCCTCCATAACTTCGTAATGTCTACACAAACGAATTGATAGTGATAACCATTCTCATTTATAGGTTTATTTTACCCCTAGTATGTGACATAGTCAACATGTCTTACGATATCCAAATAAATTAAATTCAACCTGTTTTATCCAACTTATGACTAGTCCTCTTCTTACATGAAATGAGTGACACATAATGATAGTTCATAAAATAACTACTACTTACATAATAAAAAAACTTAAGCATTTATCTAACAATGCTTAAGGTCTCTCATTTGATAACAACCTATATAGCGACTATACAGGTTAGGTTCATTACATTTGTAGGAATTCCCTCTTCATATGATGACTATTTCTACCATAGGCTCATACTCCGTTACCACGGAAATAATACTATTCATCGTACAAATTTCGTAATGACTTAATGTTAATGGAGCTGTTTTTGATACATCATGTGAGGCTTTTCAATAAGGAATCGTTATTGTTTCGCTCTCAACATAATCAAGCATGGCTGATTTTTCATATAGTCGAAATGAATGTCCTTTAACCTCACTTACTACGTTCTCTCTTTGAAATTTAGCAAAGAATAAATTTTTCATTGCCAATTCAACATAAGCTGCTACATCTTTTTCAGTCATAAAATCCACTTCTAAACTTTTTTATAAAAATATCCGCGATACTAATTCATGTATTTTAATGACAAGCAAAAAGCCAGAACAATTCGCGTGTCTTCGGCTCTTTTACTTATCTTCATTGAAGAGTAGTATAATATTCGACGAGGTAAAATAACTACAAATTACGAATTGTAACCAAAGAACATAATAAATAATAACCTATACAATCCTACAATCATGGTGATTATTCCCAGTAGATATAGAAGAAAAAAAGAATGAGTCATCCATAGCACCATAGTTTAAGATTTACTCTTTGTCATCCTTATTGTCTCTCTCCATTTTAAAATCATCTCATTTCCAGAGTCCCCCCCTGATGTTGATGTCTCAATTTTACACGTTCAAACTAAAATCATTCTACAAGTATTTTCACGTACTCCGATAAAAAAAGCATTTTATTTTTCAAATGAAAATCAAAATGAAAACTTGCGTTATCTGTCTTGTGAATCTTTTATCCACTAAAGAGTGTGCTTACATTTTTTTGGAACACTATATCTTGTGTTTTATCATTGACATTTTATCTCAACAGGATATACTATTATTAACAGAAAAAGAGAAGATATGGAGTGACTGAAGATGAATACTATTACCTTATACACAAAAGATAACTGCCCACAATGTAAAATGACGAAAAAATTTCTAGCAGATAAACATGTTAATTTTGAAGAAATTAACATTGATGCTGAACCACAATATATAGATACATTAAAAGATAAAGGGTTTCAAAGTGTCCCTGTTATCACAACAGCTGATTCTAACGTAACAATTGTTGGTTTCCGTCCAGATCAACTAAGAACGTTGGCTGTTTAATATGAAACTAGTCTTTTTTTCTTTAACCGGACAAACGAGACGCTTCATAAAAAAATTAGATTTACCTGCATACGAAATTGATCCGAACAATCCATTTCATGAAATGGATGAAGCGTTCATCCTAATCGTTCCTACCTATGACCAAGAAGTCACAGAAGTAGTGAACGATTTTATTGAGTTCAAACAAAATCAATCTCACATGTTAGGAGTTGCAGGTGGAGGCAATCGTAATTTTGCTGATTTATTTGTATTTACCGCTAAAGATATTGCAAGAGATTACCATGTCCCCTTGCTTTTTTCTTTTGAGTTTAACGGAACACCAGAGGACGTCAAAAATTTTAAGAAAGTAGTGAGTGACCTTGAGTCTTAAAGACCTAAAAGATGTTAATTATTTTAAACTAAACAATGAAATTAATAGGCCAGTGAATGATCAAATCCCATTATTCAAAGACAAAGAAGCGTTAGATGCTTTCTTCAAAGAAAATGTGGAGCCTAATACAAAACAATTCGATTCAGTAGAAGATAAAATCAACTACTTGATAGAACACGATTATATAGAAGCAGAATTTATTGCCAACTACTCAATGACGTTTATAACATCATTATACGAATATTTAGACAATCAACATTTCACATTTAAATCATTTATGGCAGCCTATAAGTTTTATTCTCAGTATGCCTTAAAAACAAATGATGGTTCTTACTATTTAGAACGCTATGAAGATAGGGTTGCCTTTAATGCTTTGTACTTTGCTGATGGCAATGAAGAATTAGCTCTAAGTTTAGCGGAAGAAATGATTTACCAACGTTATCAACCTGCAACACCCTCATTTTTAAATGCTGGTCGTAAACGTCGTGGTGAGCTTGTATCATGCTTCTTAGTACAAGTAACAGATGATATGAATAGTATTGGGCGTACAATTAATAGTGCCTTACAACTCTCACGAATTGGCGGTGGTGTTGGTATTACTCTATCTAACTTACGTGAAGCTGGCTCTCCTATTAAAGGATATGAAGGAGCTGCAAGTGGTGTCGTTCCTGTCATGAAATTATTTGAGGATAGTTTTAGTTACAGTAACCAATTAGGTCAACGTCAAGGTGCTGGTGTTGTCTATCTAAATATTTTCCATCCAGACATCGAAATGTTTTTATCAACTAAAAAAGAAAATGCTGATGAAAAAGTTCGCGTTAAAACACTCTCACTAGGACTGGTTGTACCAGATAAATTTTATGAGTTAGCTCGTAATAATGAGGACATGTACTTATTTAGCCCATACAGTGTTGAACGTGAATATGGTGTTCCCTTCTCTTATATTGATATTACAAAAGAGTATGACAACCTAGTATCTAATCCAAATATTCGCAAACAAAAAATCAGTGCGCGTTATTTAGAAAATGAAATTAGCAAATTACAACAAGAATCTGGGTATCCATATATTATCAACATTGATACAGCAAATAGAGAAAACCCTATCTACGGGAAAATCATTATGAGTAACTTATGTTCAGAAATCTTACAAGTACAAGAACCATCATCTATCAATGACCGTCAAGAATACGAAGAACTAGGTACTGATATTTCTTGTAATCTTGGTTCTACAAATATTGTGAATTTAATGGAGAGTCCAAACTTTGGTAAATCCGTAAAAGCCATGACAAGAGCCTTAACCTATATTACTGATGCCTCTGACATCGAAGTGGTTCCATCTATCAGAAACGGTAATCGTAACAATCATACTATAGGTCTTGGTGCGATGGGATTACATACATACTTTGCTAAAAATCAAATGGAATATGGTTCTGATGAATCTCTTGATTTCACTAATGTCTATTTCATGTTATTAAATTACTGGACCTTAGTAGAAAGTCATGCAATAGCAAAAGAACGCCAAGAAACATTTCGTCATTTTGACAAATCAGATTATGCATCAGGTACCTACTTTGATCGATACATTGATCAGCCTGTATCACCTAAATCTGATAAAGTCGCAGAGCTATTCGGTGATATTTTTATCCCGACAGCAGAAGATTGGGCAACTTTAAAAGAAAATGTCCAAGCAGATGGCCTGTATCACCAAAATAGATTAGCAGTCGCACCAAATGGCTCTATCTCTTATATCAATGATACAAGTGCTAGTATTCACCCTATCACGCGTTTAGTAGAAGAACGTCAAGAGAAAAAAATTGGTAAAATCTACTACCCTGCTCCGCATCTATCAAACGAAAGCATGCCTTACTACACATCTGCGTATGACATGGATATGAGAAAAGTGATTGATGTCTATGCTACAGCGCAAAAACATGTAGACCAAGGAATGAGTTTAACGTTATTCATGCGTTCTGAAATGCCTGAAGGGCTCTATGAATGGAAAGACACACCTAAACAAACGACTCGTGATTTAAATATTTTACGTCACTATGCGTTCCACAAAGGAATTAAATCTATTTATTACGTCAGAACATTTACGGATGACGCAGAAGAAATCGGCAGCAATCAATGTGAAAGCTGTGTTATTTAAGGGAGGAACTCACTATGACGTTACGTTATTATGAAGCAATTAACTGGAATGCCATGGAAGATATCATCGATAAATCCACATGGGAAAAATTAACAGAACAATTTTGGTTAGATACTCGTATCCCTTTATCTAATGACTTAGATGACTGGCGTACTTTATCTGATGATGAAAAAGAAAATATCGGACTTGTATTTGGAGGCTTAACACTTCTTGATACAATCCAATCTGAAAGTGCTATTGAAGCAATCCGACCTGATGTTCGAACTCAGCACGAAGAAGCCGTATTAAACAACATCCAATTCATGGAATCTGTTCACGCTAAAAGTTACTCATCTATTTTTAGTACATTGAATACAAAAGCTGAAATTGATGACATTTTTGAATGGACAAATACCAATGAATTTTTACAGAAAAAAGCAAAAATGATTAACGACATTTACTTAGAGGGAACACCACTACAAAAAAAAGTAGCCAGTGTCTATGCTGAAACATTCCTTTTCTACTCAGGATTTTATGCCCCCCTTTATTACTTAGGTAATAATAAATTAGCAAATGTCGCTGAAATCATTAAATTAATCATTAGAGACGAATCCGTTCATGGTACCTATATTGGCTATAAATTTCAATTAGGGTTCAACGAACTTTCTGAAACAGAACAAGATGAGATGAAAGACTGGATGTATGATTTATTGTTCACTCTATATGAAAATGAAGAAAAATACACAGAATTACTTTATGATAAAATTGGTTGGACTGAAGAAGTAAAGACATTTTTACGTTACAATGCCAATAAAGCATTGATGAACTTAGGAATGGATCCTCTTTTCCCAGACACAGCGAATGACGTAAACCCAATTGTGATGAATGGACTATCCACTGGTACAAGTAACCATGACTTCTTCTCACAAGTTGGAAATGGCTATCTATTAGGAACTGTTGAAGCCATGAAAGATGATGATTACTTAATTGGTATGTAAAAAAAGAGCTAAGAAGACATGTCTTCTTGGCTCTTTTGCACGTTAAACACAATTCGTTTAGAGATAACATAATTAATAATCGTAGCTAAAATTTGTGATATCACGGTAAAAATAAATTCATTTAATAAATACTCATTCCCTATATAACGATGCATGACAGGATTAGCAAAAAAAGTATTATTGTAATTGATGGACCGCAACTGTAAAAATGAAATACAGTGTCTCCTGTATTTATCCACGAAAAAATAAGCTATGCCTAAATCAAGTAAAAAGACAACGCCACGACCCAAACAAAATTCGACAAATTGATGACACGATTGTTTAAAGCCTAGTCCAGTATTTTTAAACACAAAAAACTTATTGGCAAAAAACGAAAAAAGAATGGCACATACTTGACCAATCAATACAGGAATCATGATGTTATCTGTGAATCCCTTCGACGTAAATCGTGTAAAAAAATAAATAACTGTAGCCGTCGTTCCTGCTATTGTATAAAGTAAGAATTCCTTTCGGTTAATCATTGCCATACCTTCCTTCTAAACGCAATAAAGGGAACTGCCCTTTTCAGAACGTTCCCCTTGAATTGTTTCATGTTCTTGTCATTCTTATTTAAAGTACTGTTTAGTCATAGCAATAGCATCATGTTCCATTAATAACTCACCATGTTCTGATAGTATATCCTCTGTAACATTTGTTCTAAATCCGTATTCAAGCAAATAAGCCATCTCATTTTGCATTTGGTCTTCAGTATACGAATCGACTGTAAAGGATACATGTAAGTAATAGTCTCCTCTAAATAGATATAAATTTGTGAACACATCATGTAATGGTTTTAATTTTGCTATAGAAATCATGTCTTCAAAACGCTTTAATCGCAATACAATATCTAGTTGCTGAGCGTAAATCACATGTTCTTCCTCTATATCTCCATCATTTCCAAGAGTTACCTCATCTTGTTTGTTTGCCAAGTGTTGTTTAAGAAAATCTGTAAATCCCTCACTACCTAAATTAGCTGAAAGACCTGTTAGATCTTCTGCGTCATCAAGGGGGATATTTTTACTAATAAATAACTCTAGTCCATCACGGTTGGGTAGCACTTGGAATGTTACTGAATCGGTTTCTTGGAATTGTTCATCAACGTCGACCTCTTCTAAAATACTATAAAAGAAGTGTTCAATTTGTTTTTGATTGCCTAACAAATCTAAAAATGTGATCCCTCGTTCTTCCAAGTCTTCATTTCCAATAGAAACTCGTATGGTATTTTCATTTATTCTTTCCATTTCCATATCGCTACACCTCATTTCTATATATTTTACCTTTAGCACCATTGTATCTAAAAATATTAAAAAGTAAAGAAAAGACATTTAACTTTATTATAACATCTCTCCAAGATCTATGCTCTATAAAAGAAAAAACAGCATGTATGATATATATCATCATGCTGAGCATCCTATCCTAAAATAGTTAGTTAAATTCCTGCCATTAATTGAGCATGTTTTAACTCAATAGCTCTGACTTCTCTAGGTAAAAAGCGGCTAATTTCATCTTCATTAAATCCTACTTGAAGACGTTTATCATCAATCATAATTGGTCTGCGTAATAGTCCAGGATTTTCTTGCACTAACTTCAATAATTCAGGAAGTGACAATTCGTCTAAATCAACATCTAACTTTTGAAACACTTTCGAACGTGTCGAAATGATTTCTTCTGTTCCATCTTCTGTCATGCGTAAAATCTCTTTTAACTCATCTTGAGTAAGAGGTTCTGAGAAGATGTTTCTTTCTACAAAGGGAATTTGGTGCTCTTGCAACCAAGCTCGTGCTTTCCGACAAGACGTGCAACTAGGTGAAGTATATAATTTCAACATACTATTCACTCCCTTTCAAATTTAATAGTTAAACAGCCCGTCCCTACTGTTTACTACCCTAGACTAATTATACTATAGGCAAGTGATAATTACTACATTTTTTTAAACCTTTTTTCAATTAACAGTACATTTATTAGAACAAAGAAACGCTTATACCACAACGTTTTCTATTAGTTCTTTATTTAATCTTAGTATGTTCATATTTTATTCAAACTTTATGAACAAAGTGGAACAGACTCTGTTTGTGTACTAACTAACAAAATAACCAGTCAAAATATCCTAATTTATAAGTAGAATATCTGTTTTTATCCTCAGTTTTTAGTATAATAGAAGTATTAAACTTTATAAAGGTGGAATATAGAAATGGAAACCATTTTCTCAGGCATCCAACCTAGTGGCATCCCGACAATAGGTAATTATATTGGTGCAATGAAACAATTCGTGGATTTACAAAATAACTATCAATGCTACTTCTGTATCGTGGATGAGCATGCGATTACCGTGCCACAAGATAGACTAAAATTAAGAAAACAAATTTTACAACTAGCTTCTCTGTACTTAGCTATTGGACTCGACCCAGAAAAATCAACTATTTTTGTTCAATCTGAAGTCCCTGCACATGCAGAAGCAGGTTGGATTGTTCAATGTAACACATCTATTGGCGATTTAGAACGTATGACACAATTTAAAGATAAATCTCAAAAAAATGGAAAAACATCAGTTAGTGCAGGTCTTTTAACTTATCCACCACTAATGGTGGCAGATATTATTTTATACAATTCTAACTTAGTTCCTGTTGGAGAAGATCAAAAACAACATCTTGAGCTAACACGTGATTTTGTAGAGCGCTTTAACTCAAGATATGGCACACCTAAGCAACCAATTTTAACATTACCAAACGTTAAAATTCCTAAAAAAGATGACGGTGGACGCGTCATGAGCTTACAAGAGCCTACGAAAAAAATGAGCAAATCAGATGACAATTCTAAAGGGTTTATTTCAATGCTAGATGAACCAAATGTCATCCGTAAAAAAATTCGATCAGCTGTTACAGATTCAAGTGGGAAAATTGAATACGACCCAGACAATAAGCCTGGTATTTCTAATTTACTAGTTATTTATGCAGCGATGTCAGAATTTACGATTGATGAATTAGTAGTCAAATATCAAGATAGTGGCTATGCAGAGTTTAAAGCAGATTTAGGAGAAGCCATCGTTGCTTGCATCGAACCTATTCAAACGCGTTACCATGCATTACTTGATTCAGAAGAACTTCAACTTATTTTAGATAATGGTGCTATTGAAGCAAGTAAAGTGGCAAATAAAACATTGCAACGGATGAAAAACGCCGTTGGTTTAGGGCGTAAACCTAGACGTTAAAATCGGAAATTCCGCCGAACTATGCTAAACTAATAATAGATATATATGGAGGTTTTTAGAATGGATGACACAAAAAAACAAGATACACGTTCATTATTGACGCAAAAAATGATTGAAAATCGGACAATTTTGATTTATGGTGAAATCAACCAAGACTTAGCAAAAGAAGTAAGTAGTCAGCTTTTACTATTAGCATCTCTTAGCGATGATCCTATTACTATTTTTGTAAATAGTCAAGGTGGCCATGTGGAAGCAGGCGATACAATTCACGATATGATTAAATTTGTTAAACCTGTTGTTAAAGTAATTGGAACAGGTTGGGTAGCAAGTGCCGGAATTACCATTTACTTAGCGGCGGATAAAAAAAATCGTTACTCATTGCCTAATACTCGATACATGATTCATCAACCCGCTGGTGGAGTTCAAGGACAAAGTAGCGAAATTCAGATTGAAGCGAAAGAAATTATTCGTATGCGTGAACGGATTAATCGCTTAATTGCTGATGCTACAGGTAAAACCTATGAAGAAGTTGCAGAACACACTGACCGTAACTACTGGATGAGTGCAGAAGAAGCCATTGATTACGGCATCGTTAAAAAAATTGTCAAAAAATCAACAGATATTAAATAAGAAAAATAGGCCATCATCGTTAAACAGATGTTGGCCTATTTTTTTATGTATTAGGCACAAGGATCGTCAAAAATTCTTTTTGCCATGTTAGTGTTAGCGGGAGATTCGGTCCTTCGTCTCCATCAATTCTGGTTGTGATACGTTGTTTCTGATTAGCTGGTGCTAATTTAATCTCTGTGGCATTAAAATACGTAATGCCGTTCTTTCCTCTCAACTCACCTGTAAAAGCATACTCTAGATAAGAGACTATTTTAGATACAGTTATATTATTCAAAACACTAACATGAAAAGCATCTGTTTGATCTTTTGTATAAGATACTCCTCCTACAGAGCTTGTAGTTGTGACTAATGTTACCCAAGTCTTGAACTGACTATTTTTCCCATTTACTGTATAGTCAATAGGATAGGCTGTCCGTTTCCCAATTTTTTTTAGAGCTTTCATCGGGTAAACGATTAATCCATATTTTCTTTTTTCGCTCTGTCGCACTTCATTCGATATATCTGCTAACTCTCCTAATGTAAACGAACTAATAATCGCTTGATTTGCGCATTTGCCAATACTTACTTTTTTTAATCTACCAGATAAAATTGTATCCATGACTTTCGTCATATCCATTGATATGCCAAACCGTTTTGCAAAATTATTGATAGTACCTCCTGGGATGATTCCTACTGGTATACTATATCCTTTTCTAATAAATGCAGTTCCAACACTATTTAGTGTGCCATCTCCCCCAATCGATACAATCGTATCCAGATGATCCATCTCCTTATAAATTAACTCAACAGCCTTTTCTGGTGTGTCTGCTGTTAAAAATATCACTTCAGCCCCGATTGATTCTAATTTTCCTTTTAACTGATGAGCTAATTCTAGTGACTCTCCACTTCCTGCTTGTTTGTTAAAAAAAATCCCATATCGTTCTGTCATTGCCATCAATCCCTTTTCATCCTCTATGATAGGTTTATATTAGGCTTATTACCTATAACTTGCAACCAATGTCTCTTCATACAAAAAGAACAAGAGACTTTATACTCTTGTCCTTCAGCATTAATAAAGTAACTTAACTAAATCATCAGATTCGATATTCCCAAAATATTTTTTGACATCAATTGTTGCTACAGCTTGTCGAATCGCTTCTTTTTCGTACTGAACACCTGATAAAACTTTCTCCACATCCGAAATTTCACCTAACCCAAAGAAGTCACCAAAAATACGGATATCATTTATAACACCTTCAGATACGTTCATTTTTGCTTCAATCGAGCCAATTGGAAATCGTTCACGCCTAACCAAATCAAATTCTGGTGAACGTCCATAGTTCCACTCCCAATTTCGATACAATTTATCTGAAATAGCATTAATTCGTTCCCAGTCTTCTTCAGTTAATTGATAGGTATTTACATCATCTAATGTGTCTGTTTCAAATATTTTTAACAATATCTCTTGTCTAAAATCTTTCGTAGACATCGTTTGATGGTCGTCTGTTAAATAGGGTTTAATATTCGTTACACGTGAACGAATTGATTTAATTCCTTTTGATTCTATTTTATCTTTTCTCACTTTTAACGCATTCACCACTTCATTGACATCACTATCAAACATCAATGTGCCATGAGCAAACATGCGACCATTTGTTGAATACATAGCATTACCAGAGAATTTTTTGCCATCAATAATCAAGTCGTTACGACCTTTAAGCTCAGCTCCTTCAACTCCCATATCGTGAAGAGCATCAATAATAGGTTGAGTGACCTTACCAAAATTTCTAAATGAATTGCCATCATCTGGCATAATGAAACTAAAGTTTAAGTTTCCAAAATCATGGTATACTGCTCCTCCTCCACTCAATCTTCTAACCACATGAATCCCTGCTTGTTCAACGTAATCAGTGTTAATTTCTTCTATCGTATTTTGATTACGCCCAATGATAATCGATGGTTCATTGATATAAAATAATAAAATTGGTTCCTCTACTGGCATCTCTTGAACTAGATAAGTTTCAATGGCTAAGTTAATACGTGGATCTGTTATTTCTTCATTTGATACAAAAATCATGTGATGAACACCCCTATATATTAATTTTTAAATGTGTTTTAGCTAACTGACACTTTATTTTACCGTTTAAAGACGATTCTGTCTGCTTTTTTAATTCAACCAAATCAACTTGCTGATTCAAATGACTCAATACGACGTGTTTCACGTTAGCCTTTCTTGCGAGTATCCCTGTTTCTTTAGATGTTAAGTGAGCTTTATGTTGCTCATGTCCTTCCAAAAAATAGGTGTCTGTTATGAGCAAATCAGCCTGTTGACAGAACTCACTTAACGCTTCAAAATAACCCGTATCAGCAGTAAACACAAACACTTTTCCTGTATGTCTTTCTAAAATTCTCATCGCATAACAAGGTACAGGATGTACCGTTTTTATGAAAGTAATATCAAATGGGCCAACACGTAACAACTCATTTGGATCATATGCTTTTCCAACAGAGACACCTGGCATCGTCAACGCATTAAAGTGCCAATCATCCTCTGTATGGCCATAAATAGGTAACGGATTTACGACGTGTTCTCGATGTTTTAATTGTCTTAAATACTGTAGAACGCCTAAATCTGCTATATGGTCATGATGATAATGTGTTAGTATCACAGCATCTAATAACAATGGGTCCAAGTAGGATTCTAATTGAATTAACGTGCTACTTCCAACATCCAACAACAACGAATAGCCTGCTGATTGAACTAAGTATGACGTTGTTCCTTCCCCATTAAAAGGAAAGCCTCCCCAGTATCCTAATACGGTTACATCCATTATCGTATCCCCTTTCATTCCAACTGTATGTACTCTTATACTCTACTTCTAGTTGACTAAATACACAATATTTTATGACTATTTTCTATGTTTTTTAGCACGTCTCTCTATTTATCGTGTTTTTATAAACAATTTTGTTTTTTGTAAACCATTATATCTTTGTCCCCTTTTATCAGATATAATACGTTTAGCTAATTTAAAGGAGGACCTATTATGAAAAAAACACAACGTATTATAGGTGTCATGATAGCTGTTATTTTCTTACTTAGTGCATGTGGCTCTAAAAGACCAGAACCTACTGAAGCGGCGACAGTATTTATGAATGCTGAGTTCTATCAAAAAGATAGCGACTCGTATGAAAGCATCTTTGGAGAATCTTTAGACACCAGTACAGACACACTAAAAAAAGAGTTTACTGCTATTATTAAACCATTCAGATTATCAAAAGAAGTCACAGACAACCTATTTGCAGATATATTAACAGCCTTAAAAGAAAACACATCTTTTAAAGTTGGCGAACCAAATGAACAAAAAGACACTACCACAATCCCTATTGAAGTATATGGCATTGACCAAAATGATTTTAGAAAAAAATTAACGAGCATTTCTGAAAAAGAAATGATTACAGAACTAAAACATGCTGGAGTTACTATCAATAGCATGAGCGATTTAACCACTCTATCCGATTTAGATGCTATTAATAAAGCCGATAAAGTTCTGTCAGAGCCTGATACTATGAAAAAGATCCTAGAGAGAGTTCTAGTCGATGCTTTTTCTCAAACCATTCAATCAGATACTCCTAATAGCGTCACGTTAACACTTAAACCAAATGATACCAATAAAAAGCAATGGACTGTTGTAGACAGACAACAAACCATTGAGGCAATCAGTACTGCGCTTATCCCAACTAAATAAAAAAAGAGTGTCATCAAAAATGATGACACTCTTTTTTAAAAGAATCTTAACTCATTTACTTTCTCTACATCCAATCGTTTCACGACTTCTGTTACTAATTTAACCGTATTTAAATAGTCATCTTCATGGATAATCGACGTATGAGAATGTAGGTAGCGTGTTGCCACTGTTATCGCAAGAGCTGGCACACCATCTCTCGTTAAATGTTGGACACCAGCATCTGTCCCACCACCTGTAATAACTGTATATTGGAACGGAATATCCATATCCTCAGCGACTTCAATCACAAAATCACGTAATTTTTTATGTGGAATCATAGACGCATCAAAAATAATAATTTGTGGTCCTTTTCCTAAAACAGAATCTGCTTCTTTTGGTGTCATTCCTGGTGTATCACCTGCTGTACCTGTATCTAATGCAAAGGCTATATCAGGATTAACTAAGTGCGTACTTGTTCGAGCACCACGTAAACCTACTTCTTCTTGCACATTACTTCCCGCAAATAATACATTAGGATGTCCATCTTTTGCTAAATTTTCTAACACTTTTAGAGAGACTGCTGTTCCAATTCTATTATCCCATGCTTTCGCTAACAAATATTTTGAGCCATTTAACCGTTGGTACTCAATAAATGGTGTTATCATGTCACCAGGTTTTATTCCCCACTCAGTGGCTTCTTCCAGGCTTGTGGCACCGATGTCAACAAACATATCTGCAATATCGTATGGTTTTTTACGCGCTTCTTGTGATAATACATGAGGTGGTTTTGACCCAATTACTCCATGTATTTCCTTTCCTTTACTTGTTGTAATAGTCACTTGTTGAGCAAGCATCACTTGTCCCCACCAACCACCTAGTGTTTGGAATTCAATAAACCCTTTTTCTGTTACTTTCGTTACCATGAAACCCACTTCATCCATATGACCTGATATTAAAACCTTAGGACCTTCTTTATCTCCTATATGACGAGCATTAATACCACCTAATCCATCATAAAGAATTTTATCCGCATGAGGTTCTGCATATTTTTTAAAAATAGCTCGTACTTGGTCCTCATTACCAGGAACTCCCTTAGCATCTGTTAATTCTTTTAAAAATAGTTCTTCTTGTTTATCTAACACTCTCTTCACCCCTAATAATAATCTACTAATAAGTATAGCATTAAATCATTTGTTTACACACCTATTGCGTTTCTTTTTTTCTAGACATAAAGACACACCCTATAGAAATAAGTAATGTTATGATACTCACACCTACACCAAACCAGAATGATTTTGACACATAATTTAACTGGACAGTATGAGCGCCTTCAGTCATATTTATTCCCATAAAATCACCTAATAGAGGAATCGTCTTAACTTTTTTACCATCTACTTTGGCAACCCAATTTGAATCATAGGGAATCGACACATATAAAACTGGATGCTCTTTATCAACTGTTACCTGACCTGTCAACGAACCAAAACGTGTCCATTTCAAGGAAATAGCTTGTGATTGATAGGTAGATAAAACCTCATTAAATCGGTCATCTGATAAACTCATCCATTCTAATCCACGGGTGTCAATATCAGCACTCAATGGCATCTCTAAATGTACCTGTTCCCCAGATTGGAACTTCCCTAAATTAAATAATTGATTGGTAATAATAAATAAATCAGACGAAATTTTGTGGCCATTTACTGACAACCCTTTAACATGATCCCATACTGCTTGTGGCACATATAAATAGGTCATTCCGGTGTGAGTCACTGTTCCCTGTAACGTCAATACATGATCTCTTTGTGTGATATGAATATCAGCCAGCGAATGAAAATACGTGTCATCCTCTTCCAATGGTAGCAAATTTTGCAATACCTTCTCCTGATTCGCAATCACTTTTTTGGGTTGAAACACCACTTCTTTTAGTGAGTCTGGTGCCAAAAACCCGGCACCAAGTGCTTCTTTATTTTTATAAATGGTTGTATGATGTTTATCCTCTAACACATCTTTATCTGCTATTTTCTTAGGACTAATCGTATACTTAACATTTAGTAATAAGTTTGCCACCAAGGATTCGTCCACATAAGAAAAGCGTCGTTCATTTTTCCCATATAATCCAAGTTCTACCAACGTATCTTGCACAGTTGCATCTAATGTTGAGGTATAGCTAGAAACACCTGGATAGCCAAATAACAGCGGGTTATTATACCCATTATTTATTTCGCTGTATCCAGCTTTATTCCAATCTATTTTTTGATTAATCCTAAATAACTCATCTTGACCACATGATAAATCTTTTAATATAGCAGATTGGCTTTTGTACATGTCAGCGTACTGAATTTGATTGCCAAAGGGAATATCTTTCATTGAAATCCATAAATTCAATCCTAACTCTGTGGATACAAATAAAAGAAGTATCACTTTCAATGTTTGACTATCTCTTAAAATGCTAATTCTAAACAAGCCAATCATGAGCCAAATAATGGCCACCGATAACACATAATAGGTATTTGATAATAGATAACTTTCTTTGGCATGGTTGATTAAAAAAAACTGACCGATACTTAATAGCACCGTATACACAACACCTGCTAACATCAATTTTTTTCCAATCAATTGATGATTTTCATGCTCTTTCGCGTATAAATATGTTTCATAAGCCAATTTGATTAACAGGAAACTAAAAATAAACGCATTTCTATAAGGAAATCCTGCTGGACTTTGGAACATGTGCCACACGGTATTAATCACTTCAAAAAAGAAACTAAAATAAATAAAAATTAATAATCCAGCCATGGCTTTTTTCTTTTTATGAGGAACATTGGGTAACGTAAAGTAAACAAATGCTAACAACCAAATAAAAATACCTGAGTAAATCATTGGTAGGTGGTCCAATCGTATGTCATAATTGACGGTTCCTAATCCCATCTGTGAGAATACTTCTAATCCAAACCTAGGTACGGGCATAAAATCTTGCATATGAAAACTAGATTTTCCTGTTTCAAGCATCCCTAATATAGCTGGTATTAACATAAAACTTGTGGATAAACCTGTTAACAAGGATGTCACTAAAAACAATTGCCATTTTTTTATAACGGTTAAAGCAGAGTGTTTCCCTGATTCTCTATCATGCAAATAATATAAGAACACGCTATATCCCACTGCAAATATGCACACCATATAACCTAAATAATAATTTGTTAAGATAGATAAAAACAAAGTCACAGCATATAAGCCATATCTTTGCTGTTTCCATAATCTCTCTAACCCCAATACTAACAATGGAAATAAGATCAGGACATCAAGCCACATAAAATTTAGTAAGTACACAACGACAAACCCACAAAAACTATACGCTACAGAAAAAGCATAAGTCATGCCATCTGATTTTTGATAATGTTTGTCTAAATAATAATACATAGTCGTACTCATGCTGGCTATTTTTACTGTAATCATTAACAACACCGCTAAAGGCAATTGTTCATACGGAAACATCAATGAGATAAAATTAAACGGACTCATTAAATAATAGGCAATTGTAGCCTCCATTGGCCCACCTATACCATTTGAAAAAGAATAAAGGCTTTCTCCACCTTCTATAAAAAAACGTTTAAACTCTGTTAAAAATGGTAGATACTGACTACCTAAATCACTGACCAATAAATTAAGATGACCAAATGGCGCTAACCCAAGACTCATCCACACCACTACCATTATCAAACAAGGTAGTAAAAAACTGATAAGATACCTCAATCCATTATTTTTAATGCTCTTTTTTGTTATCATGGTTCTACTTAACACCTTAACTCTCTTTATTAATAAATAATATCATCACTAAGATTACCTACTTTTATTTAAAAAAGCAATTTTTTCTATAAAAAAAACATATTATCCAATGTTATGGATAATATGTACACAAAACATGTCATTTAGACTGCGTAATGATTTTATTGTACGAGGAGGATGTAGCAAAATAAAACATCACATAAATTAGAATCAATAATAAAACAGAAACATATGTAAAGAATAAATTTAATTTACTTGTTATTGCAAAAAATACTTCTAAAGCTAACACTGCATGCCAAACACCGACTCCTAACGGAACAAAAAAGATGACAAAATTTTGTTTGTAAATACTTTTGGCAATCATTTGTTTGGGAACACCTATTTTTTTAAGCATACTATATCGATACTTTTCATCTTCTGCTTCTGATAATTGTTTAAGTGTAATCATGCTTCCTGTAGCAATCATAAAAACTAATCCTAGAAACATTGCCACGTAAATCAATAGTCCTATTAACGTTCGTATTTCTTTACTAAAACTATACCTGTCACTAAATCCTTGTGGCCCAGACATAAAATTCATGGATTGATATCCTTTACCAATTGCTGCAACATCATTTCCATCAATGTCTTCAACCTTATACGTCATTTTACCGTTTTCTTCTTCAGTTTTCGCAATATAATAATCATCCACTTTGGTATACGGAGACATTTTTTTTAACATAAGTTCAGCTAAGTCATCATTCGTATCAGACTCTTTCACATTTACTAAGTGATAACTACATTCTCTAACTCCTTCTAATTCTTGGTATAACGCATCAGATACAATCATCCCTTTTCTAGCAATCCTCATATCCGCTCCGTTTCCTAAAGAATCATCCATAATATCCATCACATGAACATTTCCCACATTACCTAATATAGCCTTTTTATCAAATGTTATGGCTCCATTTAAATAGGTCTGATTGCTGTCTCCAAAGAGTATAACATCATTTCTATGCTTCAACTCAATAGGAGAGAGATTTTTAACCACTTTATTAGCACCTTCGTAATTACTTTTAGAGATGACACTATAAAATTGACCATCGTTAAAGTAAATGTTGTTAACTGTATAGCCAAACTTAAGTCCAACTAATTTAAATTCTATCTTATAATCCGATTCCTTCTCTATGTGCTCTTCCTCCAGAGTCGCCATTAACTCATCATAATACACACTTCTCACTGCATATGATGCAGGATAATTCCTATCAATAATTTCAGTTTTATAAGAATA
The DNA here is from genome assembly GCA_052104115.1 of Vagococcus sp. Taxonomy (GTDB): domain Bacteria; phylum Bacillota; class Bacilli; order Lactobacillales; family Vagococcaceae; genus Vagococcus. The sequence continues at coordinate 35,279 of JBQELZ010000007.1, forward strand.
TAAAGACGCTGCTCCACCAATTGCAGACAACGCGCCCCCTAATAATATAGAGATAGTCGCAAATGTTTTCCCATTTTTTTTAAGATGGAAATTCAAATTTCCAATAGTAATCATATTAATTTGATGATAGTAATAATTATTTCTTCCTTTAATAAACTGAAGCGCAATTACCAAAAATTGACTAAAAAATAAATACGTACCTACAACTCCAAGAACAAGAATAAAAACAGGTCCTACTACTAACCCAATTCCTACCGCATGAAACACATCGTCTAAAACAATAATGAATCTCATAAAATGCGTAGCCAAATACCATTCAGCTAATAAACACACTATACCTATTAGACCAAAAAACCATGTCACAAAAGTTACTGACTGAGTCCCTTCCATGCGTTCATTTGCCTTAAATAAATCAATAAGTTGGTACTTATAGACGACACTCGCTGTTCGAAATGATACCACCACTAATAATAGTATAAAAAATAAAATCGTTTGAAACACAATCTCCCAAGAAAAAATAAAGCTAGTTTCTACATTTATTTTAATTATTTTTAACAGCACCATGGCGAATAGCTTAGAAAAGGCTGTCCCTAAAATAATACCTGTTAACAGTGCCAACGAACCTAATAACATATTTTCAGCAAAAAACATACGACCTATTTGTCTTTTTCTCATACCCAATAAGCTGTATAAACCTATTTCTCGCTTTCGCCTCTTAATAAAAAAATGATTCGCAGAAAACATAAAAACAATAATGAATAAGAAAATCAGCGTACTTCCCATTCCTAATCCAACATTGATACGCAAATCGTTTGAAGCTTGTTTCATTAGTTCTTTGTCGTGACTCATAGAAGCAAAACTATAATAAATCATCACAGAAAAAGCCATACTAACAAAATACATAAAATAATGGTGGAACTGTGTTTTTACATTTTTCACAGCTAATTTATATAATCTCATGGCTCTTGCCCCCACCAATAGCGGCTTGCATGTCTATCACTTTTTGGAAAAATTCTCGTCTATTCCCCTACCTAAGAATTTCTGAAAAAATAACACCATCTTTAATAAATAAAATACGATTACAATAACTTGCTGTAAAGGCATCATGAGTTACCATCATAATCGTAGCTTGTTCTTTTTCATTGAGTTGTGATAAATATTGTAATAACTCAGTTGCCGACTTAGAGTCCAAAGATCCTGTAGGCTCGTCTGCTAAAATTAATTTAGGATTTGTTATCACTGCTCTAGCTGCTGCAACACGTTGCTTTTGACCTATGGAAATTTCTGAGGGGTACGAGTCTAAAAATGACTGTATATTCAATATTGTCGTCACATGTAACAATTTTGTTTCCATTTCACTCACAGACATACCACCTAGTGCAAGCGGTAACAATATATTGTCTTTAATTGTTAAAGAATTCATCAAATTAAAATCTTGAAAAATAAAAGACAAATCTCTTCTTCTAAACTCACTTAATTCTTTTTCTTTCATTCTCGTTATATCTTTTTTTCCTACTTTTATGGTGCCAAATGTTGGTTGGTCAATTGTTGCCAGCATATTCAATAAGGTAGTTTTGCCTGCCCCACTAGGACCCATTATCCCTATAAACTCACCTTTATTAACATTAAATGAGATATCCTCTAATACTTCAATTGAATTATTTTTTTTCCCATATATTTTAGACAAATGTTCTATTTCAACCATTTTCTCCATATTTATTACGTCCTTCCACGTCTAGTCGCTCACTATTCATTCTATCAATAATGAAATAAAGTTGATAGCTTTTCTAATAATTTCATCCTTACATTATTGTCACACTTGCATATCACGCGTTTTATTTTATACTATAGGTAGAGATATATTGACTTTGCCAATCAAATATATCACTTACATCTAAAGTTATATACAGTATAAAACAAATTTAACAATATTGGGAATGATACTTACTAAGGGGGATATATAACAGTGGTAAAAATTATGATTGTAGAAGATGATGTTACTGTACGTGACCTTATCACAGATTCATTAGAGAATTGGGGATTTGAAACTGTGCCAGTCACTGATTTTAAACTAGTTTTAGAACAATTTAAAGAAGAAGAACCTCATCTCGTTCTACTAGATATTACACTACCTGTATTTGATGGCTATTATTGGTGCCAAAAAATCCGAGAAATTTCAAAAAATCCAATTATCTTTATTTCTAGCCGAAACACAAACATGGATTCTATCATGTCTATGAATTTAGGTGGCGATGATTTTGTCAACAAACCTTTTTCTATGGACGTACTCATCGCTAAAATCAATGCATTGTTGAGACGAACCTATGATTATTCGAAACCAGAAGGAGCCTCTTTAGAACACAATGGCCTCCTACTAAATATGGAAAATAGTTCCATGAAAATCAATAATGACATTGTTGATTTAAGTAAAAATGAGTTTCAATTGCTTCTTATTCTGATGAAAAGTACCGGAAAAATTATTAGCCGTGAAAAATTACTTAGAAGTTTATGGGACGATGAACGCTTTGTAGATGATAATACGCTGACTGTAAACATTAATCGCTTAAGAAAAAAATAGAAGGAGCAGGGATTTCCAACTTTATTGAAACAAAAGTTGGACAAGGTTATACAATCCCGTAAAAAAATGACATTCTTATACTATTTAAAAGATCAGTTACGACTTATTTTATTATGGTTCGTGTTTATTTTTCTCACAGCGTTTATTTTATGGCTAACACCAAACGTTTCCTTAAACAGTCGGTCATTAATATACATTTGTTTTCTCGGCTTCCTTTTATTGATGATTCATCTTGTATTTGAATACGTTAGGAAGAAAAAATGGTGGGCATGCCTAGAAAAAAACCACACAGCGGCACATATCACACCTAAATTGGATTCAGCTGATACACAAGAAGAATTACTATACCAAAACTACTTTAACGAGTTGCACCAAGAACATTTCATTCTAATGAATGAGATAAAAAAACATGCTCAAGAACAAAAAGACTATATTGATAGTTGGGTGCATGAAATAAAAATACCACTTTCTTCACTCAACCTAATTAGTGAGGTGATTGAGGATGACATTAGTGAAAAACGATTCAATCAACTGACTGACAATTTACAACGAATTGATGACTATGTTGAACAAGTCATGTATTATTCCAGATTAGATGATTTTTCTAAAGACTATCTCATCCATTCCTATTCACTAAAAAAAGTCGTTCAAAAAACAGTGAAACAGCACGCTAATCAGTTTATTAAAAAAGGCATTCGATTCAGTATGACGGGAGACGACTATTTCATCCTAACCGATGAAAAATGGCTTCAATTCATTCTCAATCAACTTATCAGCAATGCGGTTAAATACACACCAGATGGTGGCTCTATCTCAGTACATCTTAAAAAGAACTCTTTAGGCGTGTGGCTAAGTATTACTGACACTGGTATTGGTATTCCTTTTGAAGATATCCAACGTGTCTTTGACAAAGGGTTTACTGGTAACAATGGTCGGAATGAGGAAGTCAATTCAACTGGTTTAGGCTTATACCTTGCTAAAAACTTAACTGAAAAGCTAGGCCACCAGATGTACGTGGTCTCAGTCGTTGATGAAGGGACAACCTTTCAAATTCTCTTTCCCCACCTCAATTACTATTCAGATGGATCAGATGAAACGTTTATTATCGCTTAAAACAGATAGCTTTTTCTATCTGTTTTTTTGCTTGTCACTATTTTTGGCGAATGTTACAATAGTATTACAACATGAAAACGGAGGCTCATCTTATGAAAAAAAACATTATTTTCGGTCTATTATGTACAGTACTTACTGTCACCTTTCCAGCATCTTTGTATGCAGAAGGCATACAAATAGACTCTAGCATAACTGAACAGACCACACAAAGTAGTGTTGACTCTAACATGATGACATCTTCTGACCAAACCGTTCCTAGTGACGTTCTCGAACCTGCTATCAACAGCTCTTCTAAAGAATCTGAACAAGACCCTTTAACGCCCAAAAAGTTAAACACGTGGAAAGATAATGGCTTCACTTATACCAAAATCTTTCAAGGTGGCACTCTTAAACCAGAAGATTTTGTTGCGAGTATCCAGGATGTCCATAAAATCTATGTCAAAGAAATTCAATTTGCTGACAATCAAGTCGCAAACACCTCTAAACCTGGCATCTATCATGTCACACTTACTATTATATCTGACGATGGTACTCTATACGAAGCGGATACACCCTATCTTGTCCAAAATAAAACACCTAGTATCAACATATATGACATCAACTATAACAATAAAAAAAATAGCATCTCTTTTACTGTTTCTGATAACAATGCCATCGTCTATATGACTCCTGACTCAGAACTCGTAACCTATGAATGTAAACCAGATTCAAACGGACACTATGAAGCTACACTAAGGAAGGATAAAAAGCCAGCAACCATCAGTTTTATTGCAATGGATTTAAAAGGAAATTATAGCAAAGAATCCATTTACCTCGTTGAAACAGACAATAGCGATAAGACGATTCCATTATCAAATATATCTTATCAATTTGATACACATACTCTAATAGGTACAACAACACCAAATGCAACTATCGCCTTTTATATCGACAATGAAACAGGTAGCGATAAGACAATTACATCAGACAGTAATGGAGATTTTTCCTATACATTTGAAAAAACACCGACACTTATCACAATCAACATCTCACATAACGGAAAAACTCAAACGTACACCTTTTCTCCACATAAATTAGATAATGCTGACTTAAATCAGATAAAAAAGGACGCCAAATCGCTGCCTCATACAGGAGAGTCTCGAAACAAATGGGGATTCATCGTTATTGGTTTAGCTCTTATTGTCATTGTTCTCTTTAGTATATTAAAAAGAAGTAGTCGAGTTAAAAAACAAAATTAAATAAACCCACTCATTAAATAGTGAGTGGGTTTATTTAGTCGTAATATCTATCTGCATCAATGCATTTGTCCCATATGACAGCTTCTTTTTCTACTAACGATTTTTTCACATCTAGTAACCGTTGATTGCTACTACCTCTAAATTGTAAACTCACGTCTCGTTTACTTAATTCAAACCGACCATCTACTAGTACATCTATGAGAGAGAGTAGCGCTAGTTTGTCATCTGTTTCTTGTAACAACTCTTCAAATGTATAACCTGACCATGACCAAATATCTTTTGAGTGACCGTATACCTCTCGCACCTTTGTGACAAGTTTTAAACAAACTTCTGTATTTAAAAAAGGTTCTCCTCCAAGTAACGTCAACCCTTGGACATAATCATGACTTAAATCATCAATAATCGCCTGTTCCAACTCTTTTGTGTAAGGCGTGCCGTATTTAAAATTTTGAATGGCCTTATTAAAGCACCCTTCACACGCAAACAAACACCCACTTACATAAATACTACATCTCACACCTTCCCCATCAACAAACATGAATGGTTTATAATCAGCTATATAGTGCTGACTGTACTGACTTGATTCCCATTCTTTTGGTTTTGGGCGCCTCATAATATCATCTCCTAAAAAGACAAGGAAAGAACACTCAGATCCTTTCCTTGTTTGCTATTGCTACTTCATATGTTTCACACGTGATGAAATCTCTTTGTGTCGGCCATAAACCATTGGACGAGCTTGAGGATTACCCAAATACCCACACGTCCGTTTTACAACGTCACAGGTTTTAGGATCATGATTTCCACATTCTGGGCATTCAAATCCTCGTGCTGTTGGATTAAAATCACCTGAATACCCACATTCATAACAATGATCGATTGGCGTATTAGTTCCTAAATAGCCTATCTTGTCATAAGAGTAGTCCCAAACGGCTTCCAAAGCTTTTCTATTTTGTTGAAGTACTGGATACTCACAGTAATGAATAAATCCACCTGAACAATATACAGGATAATCTTTCTCAAAATCTAATTTTTCAAAAGGTGTCGGATTTTTTCTAACATCATAATGAAAACTATTTGTATAGTAGTCTTTATCTGTAATATTTTCTACTTCCCCAAATTTTTCCCGGTCAATGCGACAAAATCGGTCTGTTAAGCTCTCACTTGGCGTTGAGTAGACACTAAAGTGATAACCATATTCATCTCCCCAGTCATCGGCATGAGATTTTAGGAATCGTAATATATCTAATGTAAACTCTTTAGCTTCTGGATTGTCCTCCCACTCCCCACCAAAGAAAGTTGAAGCTACTTCATATAATCCAATATACCCCATTGATACAGTGGCACGTTTATTCTTAAACAATTCATCTACAGAATCAGTTTTGTTTAACTTATTACCAAATGCCCCGTGCATGTATAGTATAGGTGCATTTGCTGGTGTCGCTTCTTTACAACGATCAATTCGAAAAACGAGAGCATCTTTCATAATACCTAATCGTGTTTCGAGTAACGACCAAAATTTATCTTCATCGCCTTTGGCTTCTAGCGCAATACGAGGCAAGTTTAATGTCACTACTCCCAAGTTCATACGTCCAGCATTCACTTCTTCGCCTTGCTCATTCTTCCAACCTTGTAAAAATGATCGACAGCCCATTGGAACTTTGAAACTTCCAGTTAATTCTACAATCTTGTCATAATTTAAAATATCAGGATACATTCTTTTAGTCGCGCATTCTAATGCAAGTTCTTTCACATCATAGTTAGGATCACTTGGTTTATGATTGACGCCATCTTTAATCGTAAAAATCAACTTAGGAAAAATAGCTGTTCGGTGTTCTTCCCCTAATCCTTTGATTCTATTTTGGAAAATCGCACGTTGAATTTCTCGTTCAAACCAATTTGTCCCAAGTCCAAATCCTAATGACGTAAAAGGAGTTTGACCATTAGAGGTAAAGAGTGTATTAATTTCATACTCTAGGCTTTGCATAGCATCATAGATGTCTTTTTTTGTTTTTTCTTTCGCATAGGCATCATGTTTTGCCTCATCTTCAATCCATTCTTTGGCATCACTTAAATGTTTGTCATAATTTTTCTCAGCAAAAGGAGCCAAAAATTCATCAATACGGTCTGCTGAACAGCCACCATATTGACTAGACGCAACATTAGCTATGATTTGAGAGATTTGAGCAGTCGCTGTCTGAATGGATTTTGGTGCTTCCACCTCTGCATTTCCTATTTTAAATCCATTGTTTAGCATGCCTTTAAAATCAATTAAACAGCAATTAGTCATTGGAGAGTATGGATGATAATCTAAATCATGATAATGAATATCTCCCTTTTGATGAGCATTTGCCACATGGGGTGGTAATAGTTTTAGACCTATTGATTTCCCGACAATGCCCGCTGTCAGATCACGCTGTGTATTAAACACGTCACTATCTTTATTGGCATTTTCATTCACCAACTGACTATCTTTATTTAATAATTTTCCAATTGTAAAGTTAATATCTGTCGAACGACTTCTTTCAAAATCACGTCGTGTTCGGTAATTAATATACTCTTCTGCCAAATCATACGCACCATTGTCTAACAATGTATGCTCTACTATGTTTTGAATCTCATAAATCTTTATATTCGTTGTAAAACGTTCAATGATTTCTTCATCAACCAATTGAACGAGAGTTTCAATTCGTTTTAATGACACACTTGTCACTTGTCCATTAATTTTGGTTTCAGCTTTCACCAAAGCATCTAAAATTTTAGCGTCGTCAAAAGATACAACACGACCATCCCGTTTGATGACTTGCACATTGCTCAATTGAGAACTAAGTGTACCAACACTCTCCTTAAATCGATTGATTTCAATCATTTTCATCAGTCTCCTTTTTCTTTCATCCTATATATAATATCCCATACGCAAGTCTTTATCAACTATATATAGTATGTTTATTTTTTAAAAAGGTATTGACATCTATATATAGTGATTATCTAGAGGTTTATCCCATTGATATTTTTTTAAAAAATCTTCTGTTCGATTTCGTTCTATCCCTCACAAAAAAAAGCCTCATCGGCTATTTTTTTTACTATATTATACACATTGGCTTCACTAAAAGGCTCTGAGGCTGAAAATAATAACGTGGTCTCATCTACTTTCAACTGCTCTGATACTTCAAACACTAATTTCCCTTTCGTTGAAATATCTGGGTTTAAATGTTGATATGTAATATATTGTTCTGAAATATTAGATAGTCTTGTCGGTTCATATTCATTTTCACCACTTACCAATCTAAAATAACTTGAATTGATACTTGTTGGTTTTGTTCCTTCATTCAATATTTCCACGTCAATGAGTAAGTACTTACCACTTTCTGATTTATAACTCAAATAACTTCCATCTTTTACTTCTTTTTCCTCTTTGCTTCCTGTTACTTTTAATTTTAACGTTTCTGATACAGCAAATGTATCCATAGTAATATTTTTTCCTTTTGTTAATGGTTTGTTTAAAGTCGCTTGTTCGTTCGCCTTAATTGTTTCTTCCAATTTTTCCACACGCTCTTGCGTTAGTATTAATTCCTGTTTGTAACTAAAGGACTCACTTTTATTCACAACTAGTATCGTTAGTAAGAGAATCGTCACCCAAAAACTTGGCACCAGATAAAAAGGCGGCTGTTTGGTATAGACTTGGCCTTTACGATCTGTTACTTGTGTTCGCTTTAAATACTTACTTTTACTTTTCTTATATTTAGATGGCTTATTTGAACGACTCGAATGTTTTTTAAGTGTCTGTCTATTTTTCTTTTTTTTCCCCATATTGTCACATCCATTTTTTTACTTTTAAACACCTCATCCTTATCCTATCATTTTAACTCTAAAATCTCCATATCTTATGAACAACATTCATTTTTTAAGCAAACAAAAAACGACTTTCAAAAAGTCGTTTATCTATGAATAATTATAAAGAATAGATGCAATAATGTATAATATCCATATATGAGCTGGATAAAAAACATAGAAGAATGATTTCATTGATTTCCCTTTTTCACCATTATAAAACCATATAGGTATAATTGAAAAAATCATCATCCATTGAGTGTTTGTAGTAAATGCTGCACCAGGATTACTTATAAAAAATAATATACTAACGACAGCAATGACCACACATTGCCATGCTCTCTTATCTTTTAATAGGTAAAGAACAGGAGCAATATACAACATAATACTATTTTCAGCTAGTAGCGTTACTGGTACTAATCGCATTGGAATCAACATTAAAGGTGTATTGAATGTCATTAACCACATTATTCCTACAGAAAAAAGTATTGGTAATAAAAAGCATGCTACAGCTTGTAATAACGTACTTACTTTTCTAGTTTTTTTGTATTCTTTAACCAAATCAACCCCATACATCGCTAATACTGCAATAAATAAATCTGCAAATATATTGTTTTGAAGCCCCATATCTCCTAACTGAAAAAAATGTTGAACAATTTGTGTTCCAAATCCCATTATCCAAAAACCAATAAGCAATCGACTTAGGTATTTCTTTTTGTCTCTAGTGTGAGAAAAACCCACAACACTTACAAAGAAAAATAGGGTTGCCACTGGACGACCAAACCAATCCAGCCAATTTGGAGCTCCCATGATAGAAAACATTTGATGTATATGGTCTATAAACATCAATGTAATACCTATTATTTTCAAATCAAACGTAGTAAATCCTTTTTTAGTCCTCATAACTTTTATCCTCCACTTTTTTATAACTTAGGTATATTATACAAGTTAAGTAGTCAAAATACTCCTTACATTAATGTAAGGAGTATTTTGACTACTTGGTAGATAATACGGCCATAGTTATATTATTGTAGGGTTCATTAAAAAATTAAAACCTTAGCTCAAAAAAAGCCAGAAACAATTTAATTTGTCTCTGGCTTTTTATTCGTTCATTATTTTGCTAAAGCAGTTTTAGCTGTTTCAGCTAATGTTGTAAATGCTTCTGGATCATGAATTGCTAATTCAGATAACATTTTACGGTTGATGTCGATTTCAGCTAATTTTAAGCCATGCATCATTTTGCTGTAGCTTAAACCGTTCATACGAGCGCCAGCGTTAATACGAGCGATCCATAATTTACGGAAGTTACGTTTTGTTTGACGACGATCTCTAAATGCATATGTATGAGATTTCATCACTTGTTCTTTTGCTGTTTTATATAATGTATGTTTTGAGCCATAGTAGCCTTTAGCTAACTTAAGCACTTTTTTACGACGTTGGCGAGTTACTGTTCCACCTTTTACACGTGCCATGATAATTCCTCCTTGAGTTCTCTTTTAAATTCTTTGAATTTTTTAGTCATTATCAGAAACTAAAAAACTATTTCATACGAGTTAATTGTTGACGAATACGTTTGTAATCGCCTTTTGCAACCATACGTGGACGACGTAATTGACGACGTTGTTTTTTAGTTTTTCCGTGGAAACGGTGACTTGTAAACGCACGGTATCTTTTTAATCCGCCACCACCAGTACGCTTAACACGTTTAGCTAGTCCGCGGTGAGTTTTCATTTTTGGCATTTGATTTTCCTCCTCAGATTGTTTACTGCTTATCTGCTTTTGGCGCAAGCATGATGAACATACTTCTGCCATCCATTTTCGCTTTTTGTTCTACTGTTGCAATATCTTCTGTTTCAGTAGCTAAGCGATTTAAGACGTTCTGACCAATTTCTTTATGGGTAATAGCACGACCTTTGAATCGGATAGAAGCTTTCACTTTGTCTCCTTTTTCAAGAAACTTACGTGCATTACGCAATTTTGTATTAAAATCATTGACATCGATCGTTGGACTTAAGCGAACTTCTTTTACATTGATCACTTTTTGTTTTTTTCGGGCTTCGCGTTCTTTCTTTTGCTGTTCAAAACGGAATTTGCCGTGGTCCATTACTTTCGCAACTGGTGGCTTCGCGTTTGGTGCCACTAAGACTAAGTCTAGATTGGCATCTTCAGCTATCTTTAACGCTTCAGCTTTTGTTTTAACACCCAACTGCTCTCCGTCTGCTGCAATTAAACGTAATTCTCTTGCACGAATGCCGTCATTCACCATAATATCTTTTGCTATGGTCATTCACCTCCAAAATTATTAGAGAAAAATACAGAAAAAAATACGAGTCTTTTTTAAAGAGCCCGCACCACAAATATCCATAAACCATCAAAAGATGATAGGATTATCTTATCTAGCCCAGTCATAGCAATAACTAAGGCGAGAAGCGGGTGCTCCTGCTTTATTTCTCAACTCCCTTATTATATCAGCTGTCACTTAAAAGTCAATACTTTTCTTTATTTTATTTCATCATTGAAATGTGATAACCTTAACTATGTTGATTATATATATGAAAGGAATACATTATGTTAGGGAATTTTATACGTTTGTTAAAAGAAGAATTTAAAGGTTACACAAAAAAAGATCTCTTGAAGGATTTAATGGCAGGAGTTACCGTAGCTGCTGTTGCGCTCCCTCTAGCTCTGGCTTTCGGTGTGTCTAGTGGAGCTAGCGCTGCCTCTGGCCTCATTACAGCTATCGTCGCAGGTGTTGTCATTAGTTCACTTTCAGGTGGCTTTTTCCAAATATCTGGACCTACTGGGGCCATGGCTGCTATTCTGGTATCCATTATTGCAAAATATGGGATGAATGGCGTCTTTTTAGCCACACTTGTCGCAGGTATTATTTTACTCATTGCAGGTATCTTCAAATTAGGTGTACTCGGAAATATCATTCCGTCTTCCGTGATTACCGGTTTCACATCAGGGATAGCAATTATCATCGCACTCGGTCAAATTGATAACTTTTTCGGTGTCACTTCTACGGGATCTAATCCGTTTCAAAAAATACAGAGTTATTTTACGCAAGGATTCTCTCCACAATTCATTGCTACAGCTATAGGTTTAGGTGTCATCCTCTTGATGATTGTCTTTCCTAAAAAATGGAATGCTGTTGTTCCCTCTTCACTCGTTGCCATCATCTTAACTACTTTAGCTGTCTTAGTCTTTAAACTAGATGTTCCGAAAGTTGGAACCATTCCTACCTCTCTAATAGCTGACGAACGTTTAGATCTGTCTATGATTGATACCCATATGATAAAAAATTTGTTATCACCCGCTATTAGTATCGCCGTTTTAGGAATGATTGAAAGTTTATTATGTGGTGCTTCTGCTAGTAAGATGACTGGAAAACCTATTGATAACAACCAAGAACTTATCGCACAAGGGGTAGGCAATATCGTTCTGCCATTTTTTGGAGGTATCCCCGCAACTGCAGCAATTGCACGTAGTAGTGTTGCAGTAAAGTCTGGAGCAATCACGCGTTTAACTGGAATTTTCCATGCGGTTGTTCTACTACTTTCTATGTTTTTATTCGCTCCATTTATGTCTAATATTCCTCTAAGCGCTCTTGCTGGTGTCTTAATCGTGACAGCCTGGCGTATGAACGATTGGGATAGTATCAACTACTTATTTTCTCATCGATTGAAGAGTGGAATGATTAAATTTAGCGTTACTATGATTGCCACAGTCGTGCTTGATTTGAGTATGGCTATCCTAATCGGTACTACATTTGCATTCATTCATTTTATTATGAAAAGTGCTCATATTGATGTCAACATAGAACAAGTTGATCCAGAAAGAATGGGCTTCCCCTCTACGACGTCACCAATAAACTGGCAAGTTGTGTATGTGACTGGCCCTCTCTTTTTTATGAGTGCCGAAACCTTAAAATCTCGTTTAGATACTATAAAAAAAGAGGACCATGTCATTTTTTCACTTCGAGGCGTCCCAACAATTGATGTAACTGCGAGCCGGATGTTACTTGATTTTTATCAAGAAGAGTCCGATAATGGTCGAGAGATTATCTTTGCTTCTGTGAATCCTGCTGTTCTCGATCAATTTAAAAAAGCTGGATTTGGAGATGTCAATGAGCAAAGTCATCTTTATCCATCTGTGGATAGATTTTTAAGCACCATATTACACTAAGGAGTGATATTTATCGCCACATTTAAAGTTGATGCACCTCGAATCCCCACTGAATTAGATGAGATTCTACCAGAATATTTTGACGACGAGGATCTTATACAAGGTCACTTAATTCAAGATTTCGCTTATAGCAATCGCACTTTCAAACACCTTGTTTTTGAAAAAAATCACTTCATCAAACTAGATTTTTCTGCCAGTACTCTTACTTCCTTTGAATGTGCAGATTGTCTCTTTGACTCATGTGACTTTTCAAATGTCGAATTGATAGGTGCTTCGTTCCATCGAACTGTTTTTAAACAATGTAAATTTACGGGAACTAACTTTGCAGAAGCTCTCTTACATAATTGTGAGTTTATTGACTGTAGTATGACTTATACATCATTTAATTTCAGCGACTTAAAACGACTAACATTTACGGATTGTAAACTCGATTATTCTGAATTTTGTGAGCTATCTTGGCAACATTTAACTTTACATGACTGTTCACTTAATCAAACCAATTGGATGAGTACACCATTGTCAGGTCTCAAATTATCGACCTGTGACTTCGAACAGATATACTTATCAGGAGATTTGATTAAAGGAATCATCATAAATACAGAACAAGCTGTTCTTATCGCACTCACTTTAGGTGTTATTCTTGATGAAACGTAAAAAGTCCCTCAACAGGGACTTTTTTTATTCATCAATTCTATTAATGTTTGTCACGCCTATCACATACATGACACCACCAAAAAATAAACCTGATGCCACATGTAGTAAGATGGATTTGAGCGTCAACGATTGTAATAACTTTTCTTCATTAAACAACGTGCCAAATACTTCATTAAATAGAAACATCCACAAGCCAAATTCTATACCTACTTTGATTGCCTTTTTCTTCATTTTTTTCTTTTCTTTTTCATAATTTTTTTCTTCTACTTCATAATTAGTAATATCATTGCTGATTGTTGCGTACATGATATATCCACCGATTCCTATGACTCCAAACAGTCCATTAGCTAGCAATAAAATCCAAAGAGTCCATTCTGGATGCGCTACACCAAACAAGAAAGCAACGATACTAGATACCATCATATATACCCACAAAGCCATGAATGCTTTATTCCCAATTTGATTCACTTGTTGCTTTTTATATTCGTCGTATACGCCAGTAATGCTATAAAAGCGTTTAATTATTTTTACCCCTAATGATTCTTTTTCTGTCATCTTTATTCCTCCCAAAACAATTGATTCAAATCCGTATCCAATGCTTTTGCTAATTTAAGGCATAGATCGAGTGATGGATTGTATTTATTATTTTCAATCAAATTAATCGTTTGTCTTGCTACCCCAACTTCCTTAGCGAGTGCTAGCTGAGACCATTTTTTATCTACTCGAAACATTTTTACTCGGTTCATATGTCACCTCTTGCATGTCATATATATATGACTAACTAATCTACTATCACTATACATATTCCTTTAAAAGATGTCAACTATATGTGACATCTTTTAAAGGAAACAAAAAAATAGAGACTACGCTCTAAGCATTGTATAATAAATAAAAATAATGTAATAAAGGAGAGAGACATGACAATAAAATTAGACATGACTTTAACGGATGACAAGACCATTTTAACTTTAGACAACAAGCAAGGTGAGATTATCATTACTGAGACATTACCTAAAAAAAAACCACAACATGCCTTATTTTTACTTTTTAATCGGCAAGTGTTAGTTGGTGTTGCGACAAACAAAACTGACATAATCAAGACTCCCTTTAACCATGTTGCGATACTATCATTGCCATGGGATATAGAACCAACTCACCTTGGACAACTTTTTTCCAATCATGCTCATGAGCAAAAAAAACCATTAAAGGTGACATTGACTGAGACTGACATCCCGCCAAATTCTCTACCTATTGTAACGGTCTATAAAGATAAAATAACCTGTATTCTAGAACGTATCGGCTATCACATGACAGCTAAACCAGAAGAACCCAAAAAAACAAAGCCTGGTAAAGCTAGACATCGATGGAGTAAAGAAGTGAGTCAAATTGAATTTTTTATTGATTCTAGAGAAAGTACGGCCACTGTTATGTGGCAAAAAAGAAATGAAATGTTGATTAAATCTGGTGCTACTATGAAAAAAGTTGCTCCTCTAAATAAAGACGGATCGGTTGGTTTTTCAGCAAAAATGGGAGATAAAATCCGTTCTGACCATGCCTCTAGCTTTAAAGATTTTACAACAACTGAAGACATTATTCTTAAAAGTGTAAACGAAGTCGGCTTATTTTTATACTACGCTGGAACGAATAGCTGGTTAGAAATGATCGACAAAGATGGAAAAACAATTAACGAATGGACTGTTGTAGAGTAGCAAAAAAAGATATCTCTTCATGTGAGATATCTTTTTTAATTCCAAGCATAAGCATTCGTTTCAGATGCTAAATAGTCTAGCCATTTTGAATCTCTAATCTCTAGAAATGTTAAGGAAATCCCTGCCATATTAGTGGATGTCATATAATTCCCTGCTTTTTGAAAGGCTACATCAATGCCTTCAAGTAACAACAATCGTTGAATATCATTCGCAAAAATATAGTGTTCCATGACTGTCGTTGTCCCCAACCCATTAATTAACACTGCAAATGGATACTTTTCTGGAGTATCGTATTGAGACAATAACTTATTTACTAATTCATTAGCCAAATATTCAGACGAGAAAAATGGCTCTTTTCTATAACCAGCTTCTCCGTGAATCCCAATGCCATAAGATATCTCACCTGGCTTCAAATCAAATGCGGGAGAATCTTTCCCTAAGGCACGTCCACTAGAAAGGGCAACTCCTAATGTGTTAGTCGCATAAATAACACGCTCTCCTAATTCCTTCAATGCCATCAATGACAGCCCATCTCTTGCAGCTGCCCCTAGTATTTTATGCACTAAAACAGTCCCCGCTACACCTCGACGTCTCTTTTGATAACTTCCTTCTTCTATAGAGCAGTCATCATTAACAATCACGTGTTCCACGTTTAATCCTTCTTTTCTTGCTAACTGTTCCGCTTCTAAAAAATGTGCCACATCTGCTTCAAAATTTTTTATAATCAGTAATACACCATGTTGTGTATGAACTTCCCTAATTGCTGTTAATATATCCGCTGCTTTAGGTGGCACAAATATAGGACCACTGACGCTAGCACTAAGCATTCCATCTCCCACATAACCAAAATGAGCTGGTTCGTGTCCACTTCCCCCACCACTTATTAGGGCAACTTGGTCTGGATTTGATGAAAGTTGTTTGATTATACCTGTATGCTTTACTCTCTCTAATTTATCCTTATGAATAAAAGCTACACCATTTAACACTTGAGATACTGTATCTTTTGGTTTATTAATAATTTGAGTCATTCTTGTCTTCCTCCACGTTTAACTCATTTTAGTGTAACATAAACCCATTCTTTTCTACACCTATTTAAAAAGCTAGAACCTTATTGGCTCTAGCTTCATTTAACTTTTTAATTCTAACGACTATATATCATTTTGTAATCGCGACCAATCTTATCTGCTGCGATAATCGCTTGTGCCACTTCATGCTCATCAATCGGGAATGGCATTGAATGAATTGATTCTTCTGGTATACATGCTTTTTTAGCCACTTCCATAGCTTCTTCTAACGTAATCGACTCTACACCAATATCAGCTAGACAAACAGGTAATCCAATAGATAAACTAAAATCCAATACTTCGTGTAGTTCTTCTACTGTTGCATTTTCTAATACTAATTGACAAATGACACTAAATGCCACCTTTTCACCATGGAAATAATGATGTGTCCCTTCTAAAGCAGTCAATCCATCATGAATGGCATGAACAGCAGCTAACCCACTGCTTTCAAATCCAATACCTGATAATAAAATATTAGTTTCCACAATATTCTCAAGTGCTGGGGTAACAATGTTATTGTCACACGCAATTTTAGCATTATAGCCATCTTCTAATAATGTTTCATAACATACTTTAGCTAAAGTATATGCAGCAATTGTATGCTTCGCTGGTGCGGTTTCTTTCGTCAAATATCCATTTGGCAATCCTGCGTTAACATTTGAATAAGAACGAGATGTTGCACGTGCTTCAAACATAGTTGATAAAGCATCACCCATGCCTGCCACTAAAAATCGAGTCGGAGCATTGGCAATAATTTTTGTATCCACCAAGACTACGCTTGGACTTTGTTTAAAGTAGGCATAATCATCAAACTCACCATCTTCTGTATAAAGAACAGCAGAATGACTTGTAGGTGCATCCGTTGCAGCAATCGTCGGCACTATAATTAATGCCTCCCCTTCAGCCACACATTTGGATGTATCTATTGCTTTACCACCCCCCAGTCCTATCACACAGTCTGTCTGTTTTACTTTTGCCACTTCTTGTAAACGTGTCACTTCTTGGCGTGAACATTCGCCATTAAAATGACTTGTCACGATGTCTATGCCAAATTGTTTTGCCGTTCTATCCAACTGTTCCTGTACACGGTCAATATCATCCTGATGAGCAATCAATAATGCTGACTTCCCAAACGTTTTTACATAATAACCTAAATTGACTATCTCATCTTCACCTTGTACATATTTTGTTGGGCATATAAATGCTTTTCTCATACTTAATTCCCCCGATTTTTTATTTCACTGTTAATGGTTGTAACTGTTCATCAATTGCGTCAAAATCTGCTCCTGCTTGTATTAACGCTGCAGCTGTATAGCTACTTTCAATTAAAGCTGTATCGTACAATACAACGTCCTTGTCTGACATATCAATTGCCATTTCTAAATTCATTTTGGCACTTCCTAAATCATAAAAAGCTAAAATTCTATCCGCTTCATTTGCTTCAAATGCTGCTGATATTTTGTCAAAACTTGTTCCAACTCCACCATCGTCTAATCCACCTGCTGTGGTAATCGAAACATCTTTTGCCACTTCTCTAATTAAAATCTCAATCCCCTGTACCACGTCTGATACATGAGACACCATAACAATACCTAAACTCATCTTATTTCACCTCTGCTTCTAACATTGCTTCAAATAGATAGGCACTAGAAACAGAGCCTGGGTCAACATGTCCTAATGAACGATCACCTAAATATGACGCTCTGCCTTTTGTTGCCTTGATATCTTTCGTTGCTTCTGCAAATCCGTTAACTTTTTCAATCGTTAATTCATCTTGTTTCAATGCAGCAATTGTCGGTGCCCAAGTATCTATCATCGTTTTTTCACCAACGGTTCCTTTACCACGTTTTTCAATTTCAGCTAATCCAGCCTCTAACACTGTCACTAAATCATCTGATGCCATTGATGCTTTTGTCATCCCCATAAAAGCAGATCCATACAACGGGCCTGATGCCCCACCAACTTTACTGATTAAGGTCATTGCAGACACTTTGAAGATATCAGTCACTGTTTCTGGTTGTTTTTCTTGAAGAGCTTTCATCATCTCTGTCGTACCACGTGCCATGTTTGCACCGTGGTCTCCATCACCAATAGCACTATCTAAATCACTTAAATGCTGTTTGTTTTCAACTACTTTATCTGTAAATAACTGCAACCATTTTAATACGTTCTCTTTATTCATTTATTGTCTCCTTACCAAGCTATTGTGTTTACGCTATAGTTTAATTGTTCTGTCCAGTTGTCTTCTAATTTAATCATGGTTAATGATAATCCAACCATGTCAATAGAGGTCATCACGTCACCAACTTTTTTATACTTCACATCAATACCATCTTCAGCAAGTAACGCTTTCACATCATTGATAAAAACAAATTGTTCCATTAATGGTGTACTTCCAAGGCCATTAATCAGCACACCATACTGGTCTCCCTTACTCCAATTAAATTCTTGTTTCAGTTTTCCTACCATTTCTTTTGCTAACTCTTTAGAAGGTCTTAACGATTCTTTACGATAACCTGGTTCACCATGGATACCTACACCAAATTCAATTTCATTTTCTTCTAACTCAAAACCAGGTCGGCCTACAGCTGGAACTGTCGCTCCTGCTAACGCAACGCCAACTGTTTTGATATTTGTAACTAACTTGTCTGCCAACTCTTTAATATCTGATAAACTTTTACCTTGATCTGCAGCCGCTCCCAATATTTTATGAACCAAGATAGTCCCTGCAACACCACGCCTACCAGCAGTGAACGTACTGTCTTCAACAGCTACATCATCATCAACAATAACTGTTTCCACAGCGATTCCTTCCATTTCTGCCATATCTTTTGCCATTTCAAAGTTCATCACATCACCAGAGTAATTTTTAATGACTAAAAATACCCCCGCCCCTTGATCAGCTGCCTTAATGCCTTCTAATACTTGATCTGGTGTAGGAGACGTAAAAATTTCTCCACAAACAGCTGCTGTTAACATACCTTTTCCAACAAAACCAGCATGTGCAGGCTCATGACCACTTCCCCCACCACTCACTAATCCTACTTTTCCTGATTCTTTTTGTTTTTTGACAATGACATCGGTTTCAGAAACACGTTCAATTAAATCACCGTAAGCAAATGTCATTCCTTCTAGCATTTCGTTTAAAATGTCCTCTGGCTGATTAATTATTTTCTTCATGTCTAATATCCCCTCTCATGTTTGTTCTATTTTCGACATCTTCATTATAAAATGAAAAGGGTTTCTTTGTAACGGACAAATACAAGTATGTGTCCGCTTACTTTTTTTGTTTGTCATTTAAAGTGTTACTTGTTACTCTAGAGTAGACAGTACGAAGGGGTGAACACATGGTATCCAATGGGTCATTAATTACAAAAAAAGTCATTGCCTATTCATTTAAAGACTTAATGAAAACAAAAGACTTTCAAAAAATATCAATCAAAGATATTATGAGTCATGCTGATTATCGCAGACAAACATTTTACGATCACTTTAGTGACAAATATGACCTTCTTTCTTGGATTTATAACCAAGAAATTACGGAAAATATCGAGCACTTCATTAACTATGAACACTGGACAAACATTATCCCCCGAATTTTAACCTATTTTCAAAAAAACAAAGATTTTTATCAACAAACATTAAGACTCACTGAGCAACAGTCATTTGACCAATATTTTGTTCGTCATACACAACATTTTATTATCACTATTTTGGAGTCTGAGCAATCCTGTTTACCTAAAACAAACAATCATCAAACTATTGAAGATATCGCTAAATTCTATGCCTTTGGTCTATCTGGTCTTGTGACAGAATGGGTGTTTAATGACTGCGACACACCTATAGATGAATTAGAATTGTTTTTAGTCACAGTCATCGAATCTTCTATACTAAAAGACTATAAAAAAATCCATTAGACAGTTTGCCTAATGGATTTTTTATTAGTGTAAAATATGACCTTTTTTCAAGTTTTCATTGATTTTACTAAATAGTTTTTCTGCACGTGGATAAATAATATATCCCGCTATAAAGAATGCAATCGTGACTGATACTAAGATCGAAATAGCTTTAATCGCTGTCGGCCAGTAAACACCACCCACTGACTCTCTAAGTAAATTCACAGCATGGGTAAACGGAATATATGGATGAATAGCTCTAAAGAATGGACCTGACATTTCAATTGGGAAGTTTCCTCCACCAGCCGAGATAGATAGAACCAATATAATAATCGCAATCCCTTTGCCTAAATTATCAAATAAAGCCACCAATACATAAACCATCACCATAAAGGCAACATCAATGATTAATGCAAAAATAACATTCCATACTGGGTTCATGGTATACGTACCAAGTAAAAACTGATTACCAAGTGTTACAATCAATGTTTGGAATACCCCTACAACAACATATGTCATCATACGAGCTAAAAATTGTTGACGTTTTGAATAGCGTTTTTCTTGTTCTTCATCCAAATGGAATTTAGTTGAGGCAATACTTGAGAATAATACTGCTCCAACCCATAAACACAAAGCTGTATAGAACGGTGTACTAGCAGAACCATAATTAGGTACTGGGTACACATCGTTTGTTTTTAATTTGACCGGACTTGAAATGAAGTCACTTTCAGAGTTAGCATCTGTTTTTAAAAACTTAATGATTTCATCCAGATCAAACTCTTCTTCACCTTTACGAATCTTATCGCTTGCAGTATGAATACTTTTCCTAACATTTGGCCAGTCTTCTTTAATCATAGAAGAAGCTGTTGCTAATGCTTTTTCAAGTTCTGGTGCTTTATCATTTACTTTCTTCATTGTCGATTGGATATCTTTTTCAACACCAGGTAAATCATTTTTAATAAAACCTGATGCCATCCCTAACTTGTCTTTCAACACAGGAAAGTCATTTCTAAAGAATGATGCACCATCGTTTATTCCTCCAACGATTAAAGGCATATTTCCATTTAGCACTTCATTAGCTGAGTGGATTTCTTGTTTAACAGCAGGCAATTCTTTTTGGTATTTTTTAAGGAAGCTCACTGCGTCTTCTATTGTCCCAGATGTATTATTTAACAACTGGTCAATTCGTTTGATTAGATTATCATTAACAATACTACCTGTAATAGCTCCAGCAGATGTTAATAAATCTTGTGCTTCTTTTACTAAAATGGTCACTTCTGCTTGAATTTCTTCTCCATTGATACCATCGACAATCCCTTTGATGGTTGTAGCATCTTTACTAATAGATAGAAGAGATTCTTTTAATTGTCCTGGAGCCGCTACAAATGACTCCCAATTGCCTAAGATATTTTGTACCTTTTGATTCGTTGTATCTACCATCGTTTTCGCATTAGATAGACGTTCGATTACACCTTCTAAACGATTTGAATTGTCCCCTTGAATCAATTGAAGGGTTTCAATCATTCTTCCTAATATCTCACTTTGTTTATCCAAACGTGACGATAATTTCACTAGTTCTGAGTGGATTACTTCTGCCTGAGCTTCTGTAATGTCGTCATCTGGTATTAGTGTTGCTAAATTTGCTGATAAATTAGCAACATCACCTGAAATCACAGATAAAATATTCAAGCCTGCATCTATTCCCGGACCAACTGTTTCTAATGATTTACTGATTTCATCTAAAGTCTCTTTCAATTCTGGTATCATCTTATTCGCATCTTTTGCTAATTGACTTACTTTTGGCAACACTTTTTGTGCGTCAGATATAATGCCTAATCCGTTTTCCGCTTCTGTCACTGCTTGATCCATCATGGCTACGATCTTATCAAAATCTTGATCAATCATATTAACTTGACGTCCCGCATTTTGAATGTCAGGAATTTTGTCTTGTACCGTATAAACTAGTTTTCCAGTCTCTTCTATTTGTGGCATTTTATCATTTATCTTTAATACCTTTTGCGACATTTTATTTGCTTCGGGTATCAAATCTACAAACTCATTGGCCTTATTTAATTTTTCTTTAAACTCAGGCATTCTATTATTCAGATCTACTACTTCTTTCGTGTAACCATCAATGACATCCATGTTATCATCAATTTCTAAAATTTTAGTCGTCATTTTACGGATAGATGGTAAATTGCTATCCAAATCAAATCCGACTTCATTAAATACCTCTAGCAAGGTCTTTGTCACCGTTGTAATGAACTCTTTAGAGATGTTTTCTTGAATGGTACCTGCTCCTTTATCCGAAATTTTTGGTGCGATCGCATTAATTTTTTGATTCACACTATACACAATTTCAGGGTGTTTAATTTCGCCTTTTGTCACGAAACTAACTAAATTATCTGAAAAATTAGAGGGCAAGTAAACCCCTGCATAATATTTACCACTCTTCACACCTTTATCTAGGTCCTCTTTGGAATCGACAAACTGCCATCCTAGCGAATCATTATCTTTTAGATTACCGATAATTTCATCACCAATGTTCACATCTTTATCCATGACATCTACTGTTTTATCATCTGAATAGACAGCTATTTTAATGTCACCTGTATTCGAATACGGATCCCATAAAGCACCTATATTGAACCATGCATATAGAGATGGTATAGCCATTAAGGCGATGATTAACACAAAGGTTAATTTGTTTTTATAAATTCTTATCCAATCAAGCTTGAACAGTTCAAAAACATGTTTAAATCTTTCCACTTTCTACGCCTCCTGACTCATGTACTGATTCCAGTCTCTCCTAGGTATTTCACCATAGTCTTTAAACACTTCTGATAAAACATCCTGAACTGAAATTTGTTTCAATTCATCGTCCCATTTTTGATCTGCTTGAGCAAAGCATTCTGAAATAACGTTATTTCCATTTTGGGCAATTTCATTAAAATCTGAAAATGCACGTTCTAAAATGCCAACATGTGGAAACGACTGCATTGGTCCTTCAATTGCTTCGACTATTTCCAGTAAGCTGATATCATTTAGCGATTTTTCAATATAAAAACCGCCATTATTTCCAGACACACCCTCAATAATCTTTGAGACCACTAATTTTCTCAACAATTTTTTTACATATGATTGTGATACAGATAATTTTTGATGAATAGCCATTGAAGAAGCAGGAAGGTCATCATTTTGAGTCGCTAAAATGGCAACTATCGCTAATGCTTGTTCTGTCGCGTTGGTTAATTTCATGAAACCTCCATCCTTTCTCTACTTCAAATAGCTATTATAGACTTTCTTTATCCACAATGCAATATATTTAATTGGATTTTATATTTTTTAATAAAATGAAGAAAAAAGGGTTTTTATTAGTTTAACACATATGTTAATAAATATCTTTTTTTAATATATAACTCCACTCTTAGTATTATAATAGACACTTTTATTCCGTTTAATATAAAATAAAATCAATAAAAAAGAGAAACATCTAAAAAGACACCCCTTTTTCTATTGCTTCCATCTACATTTAATTGTCTTTTTCATGTCTTTTAATATTAGTGATGGCATGATCAATTGATTCCGTTACCTCGTAACTAGGACTCTTGCAACCTTGATGTCCCTCTTACTGACCTTATCACTAAAGCCTCACAAAAAAACTATCGCTCTAATCGAACATTCTACTGGCTAATACCACAATTTCCTCACACCTCTAACTTTTATTTGTCTCTTATAGATGGTATCGGAATATGGATGTTTTTTACGTGAATACTATTTATAGTGACTTTAATGGTATCTAGCTACCTCTCTATCATACCATTCCTTTATTTCCGTCTATACTACCATTACAATCCTTTACTTTTATAATACCTATCAAAAAAATAGCTAACAGATTAGATCTGTTAGCTATTTTTTATTTATTTTTGTTCTTCTTTTTTCTCTTCAGGTTTTTCAATCATAGCTTTTCGAGATGCGTTCACTCTACCTTGTTTGTCAATCTCTGTTACCTTCACTAGAATTTCGTCGTCTAATTTTACAACATCTTCTACTTTGTTGACACGTTCATGAGCAAATTGTGAGATATGAACTAAGGCATCTTTTCCTTTGAATAAGTTTACAAACGCACCAAATTTTTCAATACGAACCACTTTAGCAAGGTACACTTGGCCAACTTCAACTTCACGAACTAATTCTTTAATAATTTCAATTGCACGATCAATCTTAGCCTGATCTGAATGAGCAATGCTAACATTTCCTTCTTGATCAATATCAATTTTAACATCTGTTTCCTCGATAATTTTATTGATGGTTTCTCCACCTTTACCGATAACTGATTTAATTTTTTCAGGTTTAATTTGAATCATTTCAATCTTAGGTGCATACTGACTTAACTCCGCACGTGGTTCACAAATAGTTGATGTTATCTCAGCCAAAATTTCCATACGTGCTTTTTTAGCTTGGGTTAACGCTTCTGTCAAGATTTTTTGTGTGATTCCTTCAATTTTTATATCCATTTGTAGAGCTGTGATACCATCTTTCGTACCAGCTACTTTAAAGTCCATGTCTCCTAAGTGGTCTTCCATACCTTGGATATCTGTTAAGATAGTATAATCTTCTCCGTCCATCACAAGGCCCATTGCAATACCTGCAACTGGTGCTTTGATTGGAACACCCGCATCCATTAATGCTAAAATACCACCACAGATACTTGCTTGAGATGATGATCCGTTTGATTCTAATACTTCAGATACCACACGAATCATGTATGGAAATTCTTCTTCACTTGGTATAACTTGTGCCATTGCACGTTCACCAAGTGCACCATGACCAATTTCACGTCGACCAGGTCCACGAGTTGGACCTGTTGATCCTACAGAAAATTGTGGGAAATTATAATGGTGGATAAAACGTTTGCTATCTTCAATTCCTAATCCATCAATAATTTGATGCTCTCCTAAAGGAGCTAATGTACATACAGATAAAGCTTGTGTTTGTCCACGTGTAAAGAGTCCAGATCCATGAACGCGAGGTAAAATCCCCACTTCTGATGACAATGGACGTATTTCATCTACCTTACGACCATCAGGACGAACCTTATCGACAGTAATTAAACGTCTTACTTCATTTTTTTCCATGTCTTCTAAAATTTGACGAACTTCTTTTAATAACTTAGCTAATTCTTCTTCAGCAGCAAATTTTTCTTCATATAATGTATAGATTTCGTCTTTTAAAGCATTAATATTATCTTCTCTTGCTAATTTTTCTTCTGTTTGAATCGCTTCAACCATTTTACCTTTATAGGCATCATTGATTTCAATTTCTAATTCTGGATCAACTTGCAATAAACTGATTTCCATTTTTTCTTTACCGATTTCATTTGCAATCATTGATTGAAATTCAACAAGACGTTGAACTTCTTCATGTCCAAATAATAAGGCACCTAACATCGCTTCTTCTGATACTTCTTTTGCACCACTCTCAACCATATTGATAGCGTCTTTCGTACCAGCGACTGTTAATTCAATATCTGATAACTCCGCTTGTTCAATGGTTGGATTGATGACATACTCACCATTTACGCGTCCAACTTCAACACCAGCAATTGGGCCATTAAACGGTATATCAGATATAGACAATGCAAGGGACGATCCTAGCATAGCAGCCATTTCTGGTTGACAGTCTTGCTCCACACTCATAACAACGTTTGTTATTTGAACTTCATTACGAAATCCTTCGGCAAACATTGGACGAATAGGGCGGTCAATCAAACGAGCTGTTAACGTTGCTGTTTCACTTGGACGGCCTTCACGTTTAATAAATCCACCAGGAACTTTACCTACTGCGTACATTTTTTCTTCATAGTTAACGGTTAATGGGAAAAAATCAACATCTTTTGCTTGTTTTGATGCAACTGCTGCTGATAAGACAACAGTATCACCATATCTTACCAATACTGCACCATTTGCTTGTTTTGCCAACTGTCCAATCTCAACAGATAGAGGTCTTCCACCCCAAGTTGTTTCAAACACTTTTTTTTCAGTATTCATCATTATTATTTTCTCCTTTGAGCAAACCACGTGACTGATCTACTAAACAAATGTCAACAGCTTTAACAAAGCTTCTCACATTTGGATAGTAGTGTCACTTTCACGTTTTTGCGATTTTTTTATTAAAAGAAAAGTGAGATCTAAAACAGACCTCACTTCTTTAAAATTATCAACTATTAACGACGTAGACCTAAACGTTTGATTAGTTCACGGTAACGTTGAACATCATTTTTACGTAAGTAAGCTAATAAATTACGACGGTGACCAACTTTTTTCATTAGTCCACGGTATGAATGATGATCTTTTTTATGTACATGAGCATGCTCATTTAATGCATTGATTTCTGCAGTTAATACAGCAATTTGTACTTCTGGAGAACCAGTATCTCCTTCATGACGTGCGTATTCTTTGATGATTTCATTTTTACGTTCTTTTGTAATTGCCATTTCTTTCACCTCTAATTAGTATTTTCCCTATATCTGCGTAATTCGTTGGTGATTCGAAAAACATAGAAATAGGCTGTGGATATAAAATATCACACATTGGTACTTTAACTGATTTTAAGAATAAAAGCAAGGATTTATTACCTTTTTTATCCATTTATTTGATTCAACCTCTTCCAATTTATCAAAACAAATATTACAATAGAATCGTCGTACTATGATAATATAGAATTGTAAATAGAAAGGAAGTGTATCACATATGATTACAATGGATGATATTATCCGTGAAGGAAATCCTACACTTCGCCAAGTTGCTGAAGACGTACCATTCCCTCTATCTAATGAAGATAAACTATTAGGCGATGACATGCATGAGTTTTTAAAGAACAGTCAAGACCCAGAGTTAGCTGAAAAATATCAATTACGTGGCGGTGTCGGCTTAGCTGCTCCCCAATTAGATATCTCAAAAAGAATCATTGCCGTAGAAATCCCTAGTATGGACGAGGACACGGACACACCTCTTTTAAGTGCTGTGATGTACAATCCTAAAGTCCTAAGTCATTCAGTCCAAGAAGCCTGTTTAGAAGAAGGTGAAGGATGCTTGTCTGTTGATCGTTCTGTCCCAGGTTACGTCATAAGAAATGCTCGTATTACTATTTCTTATCAAGACAAAGATGGCAACGCTCATAAAATACGATTAAAAAATTACGCTGCAATCGTCGTCCAACATGAGTTAGATCATCTGAATGGTGTCATGTTCTATGACCATATCAATGATAAAAATCCATTTTATGCATCGGATGATGTCCTACTTATTCAATAAAAAGGAGTTGTTTCAAAGAAACAACCCCTTTTTTTATTTCACTAATCCTAATTTCACCAGTGCTTTGTAGATACCATCTTTATTATTAGTATCAGTCACGAGGTTACTAATGACTTTTAACTCTTCTCGCGCATTTCCCATCGCAACTCCCATACCTGCATACTCAATCATTTCCATATCGTTTCGTCCGTCTCCAAATGCAACAATATCAGTTTGAGGTATGCCTAGACTATTAGAGACATGTTTTAATGTTTCTGCTTTTGAAACATGTTCAGACAAAATATCCACACCATATTCATGCCAACGAGCAAACTTAAGTGCCGGAAAATTTTGGGCAAATAAAGGCATTTTTGTTTCAGTTTTAGGTTTTTCTTGTCTTAGTCGTGTATCCATTAAACTGTAGTACAAGACATCAACATCTGCTTTATCGCATGTTTCAATCACACGTGACATATCGTCTCTATCTAAGGGATTGCTATAAACAAGCTCTTCATTTAAAAAAGCTACCGCTCCATTACTTAAGATGACATCTTTTAGACCTGCTTCTTTTAAGACATCTACCGCTAATGGATAACTTCTCCCTGTTGCACACATGACTTTGTGTCCCGATTTTTTTAATTGGGTGATTGCCTCAATAGTGCTAGGTAGTATCTTATGCTGATCATTGTGTAATGTGCCATCAATATCAAACACAACTAATTTTTTCGTCATCTTAATCCTCCAATAATGTTTTAAACCATTATTATAACAAATATCGCCTACCTTTATATCTAATCAAGATACTCCAATGACTCATCATTATTCAACCAAGCATACGTTAATCCGATAACTAAACCACCACCGACAAAATTACCAATAAATGTCAAAATAATATTATGTAGCAATGTACTAAGTGTCAAGCCCGCGATAATACCACCAGAAGAAAAATAAGCTAATGGAAAATAAATAAAATTAGCAATCACATGTTCAAACCCTAAAAATGTAAAAATGAAAATCACAAATAAAATTGATACAAACCGTCCGATATCATCTTTTACCTTCATAGACATCAATACAGCTAAATTAACAATAATATTAGCAAACATTGCTTCTACTAATGTTTGTACCGTCCCTTTTTGTAATTTACCTTCGACAATATGGAGTAAAAAATTGTCCCCAGGTAGGTCATTAAATGCACCTGTTAAAGAGAGTAAAAAAGCTACTAACAATGCCCCTAATAAATTAAATAGTACACAAACTAACAATATTTTCAGTGATTTAGACGCTGACAATTTCTTTCTAAATGTCGCAACTGTCATGTACATCATATTAGATGTGCCTAGTTCAGCATTTAAAAAAATAATCAATGCCAACCCAATTCCAAACATAAACGCATACAATATTTTCCCAACACCACCATCAAATTTGAGACCTAAGCCTAATGCTATAGCTGAACCTAAGCTCAAATATAATGTAGCTAAAACAGATCGTCCTGCATATCTTGAGAAACTTTTATCTATTAAGTCATTCTTTTTTCTAATCGAACCGTCAATCTTAGTCATTAACTCCGAATTGCTACTTGTCATACCACTTACTCCTCTTCATTTCATTTGTTTGATTTATCACATAATTCTACGATAACTTCTTAAACTATTCTACCTTTTAACGAAAAAAAATACGTCAAAAAGACAATATTCAATGTTTTAGAAACAAGTTAACTATTTTTATTGACTTGGCCTACAATTCCGTTGTATAATATAATTTGTGTAAAATAATGCAGCTAGAAAGTAAGCAGCTCGTCATTAGTTTATTTGCCTTAATTGGGTTCAATTGTGTAACCACGGCTGCAAAGGTGAAGATTGAAGAATGAACTAACCGATTGTTAATATTTTCAAGGAATTATTTTACTCCAAATAAAAAACATATTGGAGGAATTACCACATGTCACGTTATACTGGACCAAGTTGGAAAATTTCAAGACGCTTAGGTATTTCATTATCAGGAACTGGTAAAGAATTAGCTCGCCGTCCTTACGCACCAGGTCAACACGGACCTAACCAAAGAAGAAACAAATCTGAATACGGAATGCAATTAACTGAAAAACAAAAATTGCGTCATATGTACGGTTTAAACGAACGTCAATTCCGTAACTTATTCTTTAGAGCTGGACAAATCAAAGAAGGAAAACACGGTGTTAACTTTATGGTGTTATTAGAACGTCGTTTAGATAACGTTGTTTACCGCCTTGGTTTAGCTACAACTCGTCGTCAAGCACGTCAATTTGTTAACCACGGTCATATCTTGGTTGATGGAAAACGCGTTGACATCCCTTCTTACGAAGTGGAAGTAGGACAAGTTATTTCTGTTCGTGAAAAATCTAAAGATTTAGCTTTCATTAAAGAAGCTGCTGAATCAACTATGGGTCGCCCAGCTTTCGTTAGCTTCGACGCTGAAAAACTTGAAGGTAGCTTAACTCGTTTACCTGAACGTGAAGAATTACCACAAGATATCGACGAATCATTCGTTGTTGAATTCTACAACAAATTACTATAAGATTCTCTTATGGTTACAAAAAAACACTTTCCTTTATTGGAAAGTGTTTTTTTAATAAATAATTTTAGTTTTCCCTAAATAATCTGTTTCTATATCTGAATTCAATTTTTTTTCAGTGATAATCCCAGTGACACCTTCGATTTCTGAAACTTTAATCAACCCAATTTTTTCAAATTTTTCTGTTTGGGCAACAATATATTTTTCTATTGAATTATTTAGTATTGTTTTTTTCGCTTCCGACTCTAAAAATGTTTTTGTCGAAATTCCATGATCACTATGTATGCCATTAGCACCAATAAACGAAACATGATATGAAAATTGGGAAAAAGATTTTACTGCTACTGGCCCTTCAAAAGATCTATGTTTGTGAATGTAGTTTCCACCTGTGCAAATCAAATTGATTTGATTTTTATGAGCTATTATTTCACAAACATCCAAAGAGTTTGTCACTAGCGTCATAGGTTGATTTGGTAGTTCCTGTGCAATTAAAGTTGTTATAGTACTTGTATTTAGAGCCACAAACATATTAGGTTGTACAAATTCTATCGCTTTTTTGGCAATATCCAATTTTATATCCAAATCTTCTATACTCTTTTTGGAGTAATCTGTCTGCTTTGTATAATCTTCATTGAGAATTGCACCTCCATGAATTCGAGTTAAAACGCCACCTTTTTCTAACTCAGATAAATCTTTCCTAACAGTTGTTTTAGCAACCCCTAAACTATCAGATAATTCATTTACAGTGACTGTTTTATTGCAGTTTAGTTGATTTACTATAGCTATTCGTCGTTCTATTTCTAGCATGTTCACCCTCCTTTCCACAAAACTTCCAACATATTATAACATGACTTCTTATAAAAATATAATATTCCAAAAAATCGTTTTCACTCGTTTGTTGACTTTTAAACTCGTTATTGCTATAGTTTAGTTATCAAAAGGAGGAATCATCATGTTAGTATCAAGTAAAGAATTATTTCAACACGCACAAAAAGGAAATTTTGCTATTCCCGCACCGAATTTTTTCAATGAACTCTCTTTAAAATCTTATATAAAGTGTGCAGAAGATAGAAATTTACCTCTATTAGTATGTTTCGCTGAAGTACATGAAGAATTTTTAGATATAGAAGAAGCTGCTGAATTAGGTAAATTCTACGCAAAAAGAGCAAATGTTCCAGTTGTTTTACATCTAGACCACGGTATGACTTATTCAACAATAATGAAAGCGATTAAATACGGGTTTACCTCAGTTATGATTGATGCATCAAGTGACCCATTTGAAGAAAATATTCGAAAAACACAAGAAATTGTTAAAGCTGCTCATGCGGTTGATGTCGTAGTAGAAGCAGAAATTGGGCATGTAGGCGCTGGTGTAAATTATGAAAATCACGAACAAACAGATTCGATTTATACGGATGTAAATGAAGCAAAAAAATTCGTGCAATTAACAGATGTTGATTCACTAGCTATTTCAATTGGTACTGCACATGGTTCTTATAAAGGAACTCCCGTTTTAAGTTTTGATACGTTACAAGACATACGACAATCTATTGACACACCTCTTGTTCTTCATGGTGGTTCTTCTAGTGGTGATGACAACCTACATAAATGTGCAACAAGTGGTATTTCTAAAATCAATATCTTTACAGATATGATTACGAATGGCATGAAAGAAGTAAACGATAATAGCTACAATGACATTTTCGAATTGAATGACTTATTTTCTAAAGGTTTATACAATTGTCTAGATCACTATTATGATGTTTTCAACACCAAATAAAAAGGGGGAAATAGTCAATGCAATTATTTACCGTATTAAAAAAAGATTGTTTATTTTTAGATAAACAAGTGAATGATAAACTAGATCTTTATACACAAATGGCTACTATTTTAAAAGAAAAAGGAGCCATCGCTAATACTGATTTGTTTTTAAAAGCATTAGAAGATCGTGACAATCAATCACCTACAGCTATTGGGGAAGGTGTAGCTATTCCACACGGTATTTCTGACACAGTAATCAAGCCTACAGTTGTCTATTTTAGATTAAAAAATCCAATATCATACGATAGCTTAGATGGGCAACCAATTAAGCACATTTTTATGATAGCGATTCCAAACGAATTGAGATCAAATCAAGTTAAAATACTAAGTGATATTTCTGTGCTTCTACTAGACGATTCGTTTAAACATATATTAGACCATACAAACAGTACTACGGATATCATTGAGTATATGGAAAAAACAATTTGTTCTGATGACAAACAACACACTCATACTTCTACCGATGTTAATAGTAAAAAGATTGTTGCTATCACATCTTGTACAACTGGTATCGCTCATACTTTTATGGCAGAAAAAGCATTGTATAACGCTGCAGAGAAACTACACATCACAATGAATGTGGAAACACAAGGTGCTGGTGGTGTTGAAAACAAACTCACTGATGAACAAATAAAACAAGCAGATGTTGTCATTTTAGCTATAGAAAAGGGAATCGATGAATCTCGATTTGCTGGCAAAGACATCTTGAAAGTTTCTCCAGGAAAAGCAATCAAAGATGGAGCGTCCGTGATAACTGATGCATTAGACAAAAAAGGGACTTATCAGATTGATGAAAAAGATGTCAATCACTCCACCTCTATTGATAATTCTCAAGGAAATAAAACCAAATCATTCTATCAACATATGTTAAGTGGTGTCTCTTACATGATTCCTATTGTTGTTGCTGGTGGTATTTTAATAGCTCTATCATTTTCTTTTGGTATCACTGCATTTGAGAATGAAGGGTCACTACCATGGGCACTATTCCAAATTGGTAGTGTATCAGCATTTTCATTGATGTTCCCAGTCTTAGCCGGATTTATCGCTTATGATATCGCTGATAAACCAGGTTTTGCACCAGGTATTATCGCTGGTTTCGTAGCCAGTAATACAGGTTCTGGATTTTTTGGTGCATTAGTTGCTGGTTATTTAGCTGGTTATCTAGCCTTGCTTATTAACAAAAAAATGCCTTTTCCAAAAAGTATACAAGGTTTAAAGACAATTGTATTTATTCCCGTTGTTACAACTCTTCTTGTTGGGCTATTTACTATATTTGTTGTTGGAAAACCAATAGCTGCTCTACAAGATGTTATCATGAATTTCTTATCCACCCTATCATCAAATAATGCTGGAATCGTTATTCTATCATTAGTTTTCAGCTTACTTTACTTTGATTTAGGTGGACCTATTTCAAAAATGGTCTATTCATTTGGACTTGCTGCTCTAGCAGAAAATATTTATGGCCCAATGGGAGCTATTATGGTCATCGGTATGGTCCCTCCAATCGGCATGGCTATTGCAACAATGCTACGACCTAACTTATTTGACTTAGAAGAAAGAGAAGCTGGTAAAACTGCTCTTGTTTTAGGTATGAGCTTCATTACAGAAGGTGCTATCCCATTCTTAATAGCAAAACCTAAAAGCTCTATTCCTTCATTTATGATAGGTGGTTTTGTAGGATCATTAACAGCCTTTACACTAGGTTTAGAAATTACTGCGCCGCATGGTGGTCTATTCTTAGCATTAATACCAAATGCAGTCAATAATGTATTTTATTTCTTAATTTCTCTATTAGCTGGTGGATTTGCCTGTGCTCTATCAATGATTATATTAACTACAAAATTCAATAAAACCTCTAAATTAAAATAGTCCACATTTTCAAGAGTATTCATTGTTAAACTGTGAATACTCTTTTTTAGTCTAGATTTTTCCATTCTTTCTTTACCTTTTCTTAAGTTTCACAGTGTATACTTAAAGTAATCAGTGGATGAACATGGTTTTATGACTTATATAAGATGTGACAGTTTATCCTATATCAGGTGTAGGTTCGAATCCTACCTTCCACGTAAAAAAACGCCCCTTCCTTTTAGGAAGAGGCATTTTTTATTTAGAAAATCTAAGCGCATCTTTAAAGACTTGCATCATACTCTTATCACTATAAATAAGGACTGTTGATTTGTAAACTTTTGCAGATAATTTCAAAAGTAATACAATACTAATCACAAGAACCCCTAATGATAATAATACTTCCATACTGGTCGCTTCACTATTCGCAATTCTCATTGGCATAGAAAAAGATGAAAAGAATGGTACAAACGAAAAGACCTTAATCAATATGCTTTGCGGATTAGATAATCCAATCATCATGCTTGGCAGAGAGGCTAGTACAATTAAATAAGTGACTGGTGCAACAGCTTTTGGCGCATCCTCTGCCTTACTCACAAGAGAGCCCATAAATGCAGATAAAATAGTATAAATCAAGACGCCAAATAATAAAAATAATAAATTGTATCCAAGTAATCCATTCAGCAATTCCTTCAAGGAGACTTCTTGTAGAAACGATTGAACCATGTCCATATCTTTTGCAAAGGCATATCCAACAATTCCAGATACCAGATAAATACTTACCTGCGTCAGAATCACTAAGAAAATCCCCATTATTTTACCATAAAAATGTTTGGCTGCTGTTGTACTAGATAATATCACTTCCATAATACGCGGTCCTTTTTCTGATGCCACTTCTTGCGCTGTAATGGAGGAATACAGCATCACGATCATGTACATGGCTAAAACAATAAAGAAACCTACCATTGTTAGTGCCGCGCGATTGCTTTTATTATCAACCATATGTCCTTTATCAAACTCAACTTGTCTTTCTTTCAACGTTGCTGTCGCAAATAGCGTGTTCATTTCTTCTTGACTTAAATCCATCGTCTGACTATTTAAAGACAATTGAATGCTATTTAAATAGGTCTGAATGGTTTGGTTATCGGTTGTCCCCAATGTTTTCTCTCCAACATAATTACCAGATAACTCTTTTCCTTCTTGCTTGATAACAAGATAACCATCAATATCTCCCGCTTCTAAAGCAGCAATTGCCTGTTTTTCAGATGTTATTTTTTTATTAATCTCAAAAGACGATTCTGCTTGTTTTAAGAAATCCGATCGAATAGATGTATTTTCACTAATGACAGAAATTTCATTTAGACTATCAAATTTACTACCAAAATAAACGCCACCTAACGATAAGCCAATCATTAAAAATGGTGCGAGTACCATCATCACAAAACTGACTGATTTAACATGTTTTTTATATGTTTCTAACGTGACTACCCAAAATTTATTCATGTGTTTCACCTACTTTCATTTTAAATATTTCCTCAAGAGTAGGTGGTTGCTGATTAAAAATTGGCAGATAATTAGTCATCTGTAACGCTTTTTTAAAGACTATTTCCCCAGCTTTCTCTGAGTTTAACTGTACCTGATACACATGTGCTCTTTTTTCCTCAACCTGACTGACCCCTTCAATATCCAGTAACTCATCTTTCGTTAAAGCTGTTTCTATATCAAGATATGTTCGCCCAAATGACTCTCTGATTGACTGCACTGTACCATCTAATACCATTTTTCCATGACGTAACATCACCAAATGATCACATATTTTTTCGACATTTTCCATATTATGACTTGAAAAAATAACGCAAGAGCCTTGTTCTTTCAACTCAATAATACCTTTCTTTAATAACTCCGCATTCACTGGATCCAACCCACTAAATGGTTCATCCAAAATGACTAATTTAGGTTGATGGATAAGTGTCGCAATTAATTGAACTTTTTGTTGATTTCCTTTAGATAATGATTTAACTTTATCTGTTTTCTTTCCTTTTACCTCAAATTTTTCCATCCAATGGTCAATTAAAGGGACAATTTCTTTTTTAGTCTTACCTCTGAGACGTCCAAAATAAATCAATTGATTTTCTATCGTCACTTTTGGATAGAGTCCTCTTTCTTCCGGTAAGTAACCAATCTTATTGTAATCTTTTTCAGTGATGGGGTTACCATTCCATAAAATACTTCCTTTATCTTGCTCTAAAAAATCTAGAATCAAACGAAAAGTAGTTGATTTACCTGCCCCATTTTGTCCAATTAATCCTAATATTTTTCCATCTGGAATGTCAAACGATACATTATCCACAGCAGTCATGCTGCCAAATGTTTTAGTTAAGTTTTTCACTTCTAGCATCCGCTTTTTCCTCCTTAGTAACCACTTATTAAACCAAATACGACACCTGTT
The DNA here is from genome assembly GCA_052104115.1 of Vagococcus sp. GTDB lineage: Bacteria > Bacillota > Bacilli > Lactobacillales > Vagococcaceae > Vagococcus. Next base: position 71,507 of record JBQELZ010000007.1, read on the forward strand.
AAGGCGCCAATGATACCACCCATTATCATTGAAATCACTATGTCTCGACCAAATATTTGGCGTTTAGCATAGATATCAGGATGATTATAAAAGCTTTTTCTTTTTGGGTAAATCGCCTTATAATAAATAATCAAACTCACTCCCAACAAGGGCATCAATAAAGCTACCGTACCTATCACGTAACTGAATTCCAGAAAAACTGGTTTTCCTTCAAAGAAACTCCTTACTGCTTCTAGTTTAAGGAGCCATAAAAGACCTATCCCAAATAAAAAAGAGAATCCTGTATTCTTTAAAAACCAACTGTATTCTTTTTTTATCCGTATGCCATATGTTTCTTCATCCGTATAAACACTTGGCGTGTGAAGAGGTGCTTTAAAAAAGATATACTTTTGTCTATAACACGTGATTGGTTCCCAAGATGCCAGTTGAAATAATTCTAAATAATCTTCTTTTTCAGTATTTTTACCTGAGTAAAAATCAATTGTCACTTCACATTCTTCTGGCTCACTTTTTCTTAATCGGTAGAATCCAGCCCAACTAACTTTTTCTAGTGCCCAACCTTTTCTAGCTTCTTCTTTCAATCTAATCGCCTCTAATTCAGGATAAAAAGCTAAGCCTTTAGAGAGTATATATTTTTTATTCTTCCATTCCATCATATGTCACTCCTTTTTCAGCAAGTCTATTTTTTCCTGCTAGATAAAAAAGGTGTCTCCTTTTTACATCTTGTCGTAATATTTCAATACCCAATTCAGTAATTTCATATATTTTTTTCCTATCATCGTCTTGCTTTAATACAACCCACTCATTTTTTTCTATTTTTTTCAAAATCGTATACATACTCGCCGGGCCAATGGTTACTTTCCCATTGGTCATGTCAGATATCTCTTTCATAATGGCATAGCCATGTTTTGTTCTAACAATGCAAGTAAAATCAGATAGTTCGAATCCGTCAACGGCGTTTCCATACTCTTCACCCCTTAAAAAACTATATCACCATGCGATATATCATTAAGTGATATATTATCAATCTTTCTTCTTCACGTCAATATTTTTAGACAAAAAAAAACAGTCATATGACTGTTTTTTTAGCGATAATAATCGTAACGTCCTTTTTTCAACAACGTTCTTGTATTTCCAACTTCTAATAACGATTTATTAATAATATTTTTCTTCATAATAGATCCCATGTATCCTTTAACTTCTTTGCCCATAACGTTACCAATACCCACGTTATTACCAATTGAAGCTACTGTACCTAGTGGTTTAAAGTCAAATGCTTCTGTTGCTTCATTAGACAAAACAGATGCCAAATGATTCCCCACATATTCACCTTGTTTTACAGCGATTTGAGCTGTTGTTGGGAATGGTCTGCCAGACTCTGTATCCATAACAGCACTCACGTCACCAATCATATAAATTTCAGGATGCTCAGCAACTGTTAAATCTGGTTCAACCATTACACGACCACGACGTTCAGCGAAGCCTGATGTTCCAACAACTGTACTTCCTTTGACTCCTGTTGTCCAAATGACAGTGTTTGCTTTCACTTCTTTTAACTCACCGTCTTCTTCGTATACAACAGCTTGTTCTTTAATTTCTTTGATTGGTGTCCCTACTTTAAATTCCACACCACGTTTTTTTAATACGTCAATACCATATGCTCCTAATTTTTCAGAGAACATTGGTAATAATGTTGGCATTGCTTCAATACATGTAATCTTAACTTTATCTTCTGGGAAGTTCATTTTACTTGCTAACTTTGGAATACGATTCGTAATTTCACCTAAATATTCAATACTTGTGAAACCCGCACCACAAACAACAATAGATAAATCTAACTCATCTTTTGAAGCTTGATAGTTCGCTAATGTATCATCTAAATGTTTTTTAGCTGCTTCAGCTGTTACAATATTAACTAATGGCCAAGAGTAATCGTCCACACCAGGGATACCAAATGTCTCTGATTCAAAGCCTAAAGCAATTACTAAATAATCATATGTTAATTCACCAGTTTTTTCTAATGTCACTACTTTTTTGTCTTTATCAATTAGAGTCACAGTATCTTTAACAAACGTTACTTTCTTTTCATCTAACACATCAACAATATTAAATGTTATCTTTCCAGCAGGTTCTGTTCCTGCAGCAACTTCGTGTAATTGTGTTGATTCATAATGATAATCATTTTTATTCACCAAAATAATTTCAGCATCAACATTCTTCTTTTGTAATTGTTTAATTGTTTTTAAACCAGCATATCCGGCTCCTAAAACAACAATTTTAGGTTTATTCATTTTACAAGTTCCCTCCAAAAATATTATCACTGTAACTATAGATTTATTTCACAAAATTGTCAATTAATTAAGACTACAGCTTGATAATTTTCAGAAATAAATCACTTAGCTACGTTTTTCTTTAAATATACGACCAAAATACCAAATACTAACACCATTGACTAAACTTACAAATGCACCATAAATCAACAAATGATTTACGAATTTACCACGTGACAAACCAAATGCGTTTAACTGAATAAGAATAATTGCTAAACCTAGCAGATAAGCGCTCATTGTTATTTGACTTGCATTCGCTAATACCTTTTGTCCATAGTCTGAATTTTTATAACTCATCACTTTTTTGTAATAATAAAACATGCAACTCAAAATAATAACAATAGTAATAATATTAATGATTAATCTCATTAAACCTATCTCCCTTAAAATTAAAATTTAAAAAATGCTTGTTAAATTGTACCACTTTTTTATTCGTTTGCCTATTCAATAGGTTGGTTAAAGTGATCAAAAATATTACGCGCTACGTGTTTTGGCATACCTATTTCTATTAATTCCTCTAGTGTTGCAGCTTGAATATTTTTAACGGATTTGAATGTTTTCAATAATTCTTTTTTTCTCTTTGGACCTAATCCTTCTATACCATCTAGCTTTGATGCAAAGCTACTTTTACTTCTAGTTGCTCGGTGAAATGTAATTGCAAATCGATGCACTTCATCTTGAATGCGTTGCAACAAGAAGAATTCAGATGAATTACGCTTTAATGGTACAATCTCTAATTCTGGTCCAAACAGTAATTCACTTGTTTTATGCTTGTCATTTTTAGCCAGACCTGCAATCGGTATATCCAGTCCAAGCTGATTATCGAGTACATCTTGTGCAGCATGCACTTGTCCCTTACCGCCATCAATCAAAATCAAATCTGGTAGTGGTAAATTCTCTTTTAACACTCGTGAATAACGTCTATAAATAACTTCTTTCATTGACGCGTAGTCGTCTGGACCATTCACTGTTTTAATTTTAAATTTTCGATAGTTTTTTTTATTTGGTTTTCCGTCAATGTAGACAACCATTGCAGATACCGGATCTGTTCCCATGATGTTAGAGTTATCAAAGGCTTCTATTCGCATCGGCGTTGGTATTCCCATTGCGTGTCCTAATTTTTCTGTTGCTCCAACAGTCCGTTCTTGCTTACGCTCGATTAAATCAAACTGTTCCGCCAAATAGATTCTGGCGTTTTTATTGGCTAATTCAACTAGCTTTTTCTTTTCCCCTCTTTGTGGCTGAAGGACTTTTGTTTGCACAATAGCTTCTACATCTGCTTTTTCAATGTCACTTGGTATAAGGACTTCCTTTGGGATGAAATGTTGGTTTTCTTGATAAAATTGACCGATAAATGTTAAAAAATCTTCTTCTGCTTCTTTGTAAAACGGAAAATCAAACACACTTCTTTCAATTAGCTTTCCTTGTCTGACAAAAAAGACTTGTACAACCATCCATCCTTTGTCTGCAGAGTAGCCAAAGACATCTCTGTCTATAAAATCAGCATTCGTCATTTTTTGTTTGGTCATGACGGATTGGATGGCTTGAATTTGATCACGGTATTCAGCTGCTTTTTCAAATTCCATGTTCTCAGCTGCTTTTTCCATCTTTTCTTCAATTTCTTTTTGTACCCCCATATAGCCACCATTTAAAAAGTGTTTGATTTCCTCAACCATTTGTTTGTACTGCGCTTCCACTACAGGGTTCACACATGGACCTAAGCACTGTCCCATATGGTAGTATAAACACACTTCATTTGGTAAGTTTTTACATTTTCTAAGCGGATACATTCGGTCCAATAATCGTTTTGTTTCATTGGCTGCTTTTACATCTGGATAAGGGCCAAAATAAATGGCGTGATCTTTCAAGACTTTTCGAGTGATAAGTAAACGAGGCGCTTTTTCATTTGTGATTTTAATAAATGGATAGGACTTATCGTCTTTTAACATAATGTTATACTTTGGCATGTTTTTTTGAATTAAATTAATCTCTAAAAGCAATGCTTCCGTATTTGACTCAGTCACTATGTATTCAAAATCAACAATTTCACTGACCAATCGTTCTGTTTTTGTATCATGACTACCTGTAAAATATGATCTCACTCTATTTTTTAATATCTTCGCTTTTCCAACATAGATAATCGTCTGGTCTTTATCTTTCATCAAATAACATCCTGGTTGATCCGGTAATAATGCTAGTTTGTGTTTCACTCGTTCGTTCATTCAAATCCCCACTTTTGTCACGTTGTGTCTTTTATTATACCATCTCTAACAAAAAAATATCGTCCAAAGGGCTTAAATCCTTTGAACGATAGTCTTTTTTATAAATATTTATTAAAAACTTGCTCTAATTGAGGTTTTTGGTGAACACCAATCAATGTATCAACCACTTGTCCATCTTTTTTAAGCAATAATGTTGGAATACTCATGATGCCAAATTGTTGACTTGTTTGTGGGTTATCATCCACATTCATTTTAACAATTTTCACACGATCTTCGAAGTCTTTTTCTAATCCTTCTAAGATAGGTGTTTGCATACGGCAAGGTCCACACCAAGGTGCCCAAAAATCGATAAGAACTAATCCTTCACTTGTTTCTTCTGTAAAATTTTGATCTGTAATTGATTGTACCATTACGTGTCATCTCCCTTTATTTCTTAACTCATGACTAGATTATACCAAAGGGGGTAGTCGGTGGCTAACAATCTGCCTATGATTTAAAACGACACAATGGTTGCCCCGTCTCCACCTTGATTGGCTGGAGCGTATTCATACTTTTTAACCCGTGAATGTTGTTTCAGGTAGTCTTGCACTCCTTTTTTCAGAGCACCAGTCCCTCTACCATGTACAATCGTCACTTGCGGATAGCCTGCTAATAGTGCCGAGTCAATGTACTGGTCTACTTCTGCTAGTGCTTCCTCATATCGTTTTCCTCTTAAATCTAATTGTGTCGATACTGAACTTCGACTACCACCACTGTCGCTTCTAATGCCAGTCATTCTCATAGTTGGTTCTTTTTCGGGTGCCAGTAGCGTCATATCATCTTCTGATACCGTCATTTTTAAAATACCTAACTGGACTTTCCACTCTCTATTACCAGACTGACTAATAAGCGTGCCTCGTTGACCAAATGTTTCCACTCGTACCTCATCACCAGGCTTAAAGGTTTTCTTCTCTTTTGCTTTTTTTAGTACCTTATTTTTCTTCAGATGGTCTTCATCATGTTTCAGATTCGATAATTGCGTTTTGACATCAATCAGTTCATGCTCTTTCACATGACTTGATGTGTTACTTCTTAACTGCATTTGTCTAATGTCACTGATTAGCTTCTCTGCTTTTGTTTCAGCTTTTTCAATAATCGCATTCGCCCTTTGCTTCGCCTTACTCATTTCACGTTCACGCTCAACAAAGAAATAATCATATACTTCTTTTAAATCCGTGTATAGTGCTTCTGATTCATCCACATAATGACGAACTTCTAAGTATTCAGTTTCTGTCATTTTACGTTGATTTTCTAAATCAGAAATCATGTCATTTAAATCTTGACTCTCTCCATCAATAATTTGTTTAGAGTTGTCAATAATTTGCTGTGATAAACCTAAACGTTTTGAAATGTCAAAGGCATTACTACGCCCTGGTATACCAATCAATAATCGATAAGTCGGACTTAGTGTATCCACATCAAACTCCATACTGGCATTAATCGTGCCAGATCTATTATACCCATATACTTTTAATTCCGGATAATGAGTCGTTGCCATCACATACGCCCCTCTAGTTCCAACTTCATCTAGAATTGAAATGGCCAATGCTGCACCTTCTTGTGGATCCGTTCCTGCGCCTAATTCATCAAATAATACCAAACTATTCTCATCCAAATGAGCAAGAATATCCACAATATTGGTCATATGAGATGAAAACGTACTTAGGTTTTGCTCGATTGATTGTTCGTCTCCGATATCGGCATAAACCTGTGTAAACACGCCTATCGTACTATCTTCATGTGCTGGTATAGGCAATCCTGCTTGTCCCATTAATTGCAATAGTCCCAATGTTTTTAATGTGATCGTTTTACCTCCTGTATTAGGTCCTGTAATCACAATAGCTTGGTAGTCCTTACCAATCACTATATCATTAGCCACAACTTTATCTGCCTCTATTAATGGATGTCTAGCATCTTTTAAGGACACGTGCTTATTAGAACTAACATGTGGTACTATAGCCTTCAACTCTTTACCAAAGAAAGCCTTAGCATTGATAAAATCAAGTTTTCCTAGTACAAAAGCATTTTGTAAAATATCCTGGCGATAAGGTGCTAATTCATTGGATAGTTCTGATAAAATACGTTCAATTTCTTTTCTTTCAGCAATCTGATGTTGTCGTAATTTATTGTTTAATTCCACTACCTGTCTAGGCTCAACAAACACGGTTTGACCAGAGGCACTTTGATCATGGACAACGCCACCAAATTGACTACGGTATTCACTTTTTACTGGGATTACGTATCGATCATTTCTCATTGTGACAATCGTATCGCTCAAATATTTCGAGGCACTCCCTCTTAATATGCCATCCAATTGTTCTCTAACACTTTGCTCAGAACGACGAATGCTTTGTCTAATACCTCGTAATTCCACTGATGCTTCATCTGTCACATGTCCATCTTCGTCAATCGCCAGTCTTATTTGTTTGGATACATCAGGCAAAGCGACCATTTTATCGCTCCACTCATACAAACGGTGTAGCTCAATCTCTGCCTCTTTTAAATCATCAAAAAACCGCTGAATCTCTATCACTGTACGCAAGACTCTACCAACTTGTGCCAGCTCAAGTCCATTAAGCATAGCCCCTATTTCAATTCGCTTCATGTGGGGTCTTATATTTTCTAAAATAGCAATCGGAATCCCACCACGTAACCTTAATACATTGTAAGCATCTTCTGTTTCAAATAGGTGCTCTTCAATTTTTTCAACATCACTCTCTGGAAATAACTGAGTGACATGTTCTTCACCTAACTTAGTCACAATATGTTGTGATAATAGACGTTTTACTTTATCAAACTCTAATGTTTGTAATATTTTCTTATTCATGTGTGCACATCCTTTTTTATGTCTACATCATAAAGAAAGAGAACCACAGGGATGGCTCTCTCATCTCTATAAGATAATTCTAGTAATCCACCAATTTTTTAAAAGACTTGATAACATCGGTGTTGATTCTACTAACGTTCTTGCTAAATAACTTTTTTTAAACATATTTTGAACGATATCAAGTGGTATCATAGCAAACATTGTTAAAAAAATGACCAATCCAATGTAGGTGATAGCCACATTTAATAACCCTCCGGCTAATTCATTTCCCTGCTTGATTAGTGGAATAAATGTCACCGCATAACTCAGCATACCTATAAAGCGCGTGACTAACCAGCCTATAAATAAAATCATCATAAAAGCTAACGCCGCATAAAACGATTTATCTAAATCAAATAATAAACTTTTATCATATAAAACGAGCTCCGTTGAAGCATGTGGAGCTGGGTATGGTATTAACAGCTCAATGGATTTCCCTAATCGTTTGTAATAATTCTGTGCCAAAAAAAAGGACACCGTATAACCAAACGTGTAAATCAGCTGAAGTAAAAAACCTCTACGATACCCTGCATAAAAACCTGTTCCTAAACCTATTACTATTAATAATGTTAGCATATTTTCAAACCTTACTTAGTCGTATTTGAGTGCGCTTGTTCTTTTTTTTGGTGATTGTTGCGTTGAATCTTTTCTTTTACTTGTTGATTTAATACTTTTTGAACCTCGATATGATTGTTCATTTCAGCTTCTGTCAGCTCACGATTTTCATCTAACGCTATTTTTCTTGCTGCACGTTCTCGCTCTTCAATTTTATTTAATCGTTCTTCTAAATCGTTGACCTTTTCTACTTCATGTTGTAGTGCGTGAACATCATTTTTTAAATCTAAAATGGTTTCTTGTTGTTTCACTTGAACCGACAGAGTATTGATTGCTAATAGCACAGCTGCCTGTTCTCTTGTTAAGGAAGGAGCTTGTTTTATGATTAGCTCTAACTGTTCATTCGCCAAATCGTTGACAATATCCATATGATAATGACTTTCGTTACCGATAATCGTATATGTTTTTCCAGCTATCGTCGCTTTGTATCGCTTTTGTTCTTCCTGAAGCATTTCAATTCCCCCTTATATTTTCTAATGACCGAGGTTAAATTTAGCTTAATTATATAAGACTTTCAGACAATTGACAATTTTATCCGCCAAAATCAGCAAAATTAACCTTTTTCTAACATTCACTTACACGCAAATAATTGTTATACTTAATCTTAGCAAAATCACTGAACAAGAATGGATGATAACAATGAGTGACTCAATCACATTAAAATTGGACAAATCAGCAATCTCGCACATGCAATCTACTTATACGGATTATTTAGTTAAGACACCACCGTATGCTATTTTTTCAGCTAAACTTCCTGGTGTCACCATCACAGCATACCAGTCAGGTAAAGTATTATTTCAAGGTGTTCATGCTATAGCCGAATCTGAAAAATGGGGAACAGCTACTTCCTCTTCGAAAAAAAAGGCCTCAAAAAACAGCTCTACTTTACCGCCTGATTTTTCTAACTGGTCCGCAGTTGGAAGTGATGAAGTAGGAAATGGCAGTTACTTAGGTCCAGTTGTCGTCTGTGCTGCTTATGCGGATAAAACACAACTTCCGCTATTAAAAGAGCTTGGTGTAAAAGACTCTAAAATGTTGACCGACGACATGATTCGTCGCATTGCCAAAGATATCAAACTCATTTTACCTTATAGACAGCTCATTGTTACACCCAAAAAATACAATGAGATACAACCAAATTATAATGTCAATCGTATGAAAGTAGCTTTACATAACCAAGCCATTTATTTGTTACTACAAGATCTAACACCAACAAAACCAGATGGCATTTTAATTGACCAATTTACGTCTGAGACCAATTACCGAAAATACTTAGCGAAGGAACCAAATCAAGTCACAGACTCTCTTTACTTCGCTACTAAAGGCGAACAACATCATTTGGCCGTTGCCGCAGCTTCCATTATTTGCCGAGCAACCTTTTTAGATGAACTTGAGAAACAAGGCAAAGAGTTAGGTTTCAACGTACCATCAGGTGCTGGAGCTAAATCCGATCAAGTTGCTGCTAAAATACTCAAGTATGGTGGAATGCCCTTATTAGAGCAACATGCTAAACTTCACTTTGCTAATACAGAAAAAGCTAAAAAAATTGCATTTAGATAAGAAAATTGACACGTCAACCCTTTTGGCATGTCTATTTTTTATAGCTTGATGACTATTTTCTTTTAAATTACATATTTATCACACTAACAAGAACCAATTTTTTATCTAGTATTGAAGAATCTAATTCATTACAACAGTCTATATAAAAGGACATATTATTAAGACTTTTAAACACTTATATCCCTACCTGTGTTTTTAAGGTAGTCGCTAAAGAGAAATGATTTATGGATTAAAACTATTTATCCTGCTTAAAATGATCCAGAGAGCAAAATTAGACAATCAAAATAACATGATAATATGTAATGACCATATGATTGTTTTAACTTACCTAATGTATTCAATCGGTCATTTGATAAAAATAAATAAAACACATTGAGATAGAATTTAAAACATTGGTCGAACACCTCATTTTTAGTAGATGGCATTCAAAAAAACAAACAAAAAAAGCTAAACCCAATTATATCAAGGGTTTAGCTTATGTTTATCTCTTATAATTCTTCTTCTGCTTCAAAGGCATTGAAAACTTCTTCAATCATGTCCCATTCAGCTTCTGTTTCGATTTCCATTAAACGGCCTTCTGCTTCACCTTCTGCTTGATCATAAGCATACGCTAATAGCTCAACTTCATCGCCTTCTGGTGTGCTTGCATCATAAAGTAATACATAATCTTTACCGTACTCTTCTTGTCCATCAATGGTTAAATGAATACGGAATAATACTTCATTGCCTTCGTCATCGATTAATGTAATCAAATCATCTGCATCATGTTCGTGGTCATGATCATGAGTGTGTTCGTGTTTTTCAGTCATTTTATATTCCTCTTTTCTATGAGTTTTATTGCTCCACCATATTATACAGAAAAAAAGATAAAAAGGCTATTAAACCTTTTTATCCAAATAATTTTGTAAAATCATCACTGCAGCTAATTTATCAATCACTTTTTTACGTTTTGCTCGTGACGTATTTGCCTGTTCTATCAGCATTCTTTCTGCTTGAACAGTCGTCAAACGTTCGTCTTGATAGTGTATTGGTAAATGAAATGTTTCAGTCAATAAATCCCCATAAACCATTGATGCTTCAGCTCTTGGTCCGATTGTGTTATTCATATTTTTAGGTAGGCCCACAACAAACTCTGTCACATTGTATTCCTTGACTAATTCTGCTATTCTCTCTATCCCAAAAATATTATTTACCTCATCAATTTTGATAATTTCTACTCCTTGAGCTGTCCATCCTAAAGGATCACTAACAGCTACTCCAACCGTTTTTGATCCAACGTCTAACCCCATAATTCTCATAACATATCGATTCCGTAATGAGTTAAATATTCTTTCACAAGTTCTTCCATAATTTCGTCACGTTCATGACGTCTTATTAAGTTTCTTGCATCTTGATAACGTGGTATATACGCAGGGTCACCTGATAGTAAGTAACCAACTATTTGATTGATTGGGTTGTATCCTTTATCTTTCAAGGCTTGGTACACAATCGCTAATGTTTCACTTACTTCTTTTTTGTTATTATCGTCAAAATCAAATCTGACTGTTTCATCTGTAAAACTCATCTGTCATACCTCCTATGTTTCATCGTTAGGCTTATTTTACAAGAAAGTGCAATAAACTACAATCATTATCACTTTAACTAATAAAATAAGACGCTCTATTTTTACATATCAACACTAAAACTAGAACCAACTTTCGCATCAAACGGTAATTCCAAAATGCCTTTTTTAGTCGGTGCATTCGGTAATCCTAACTCTTTGGCTGAACAAACCATGCCATGACTTGCCACACCACGAAGCTCTCCTGGCCAAATAATTAAGCCATCCGGCATCATTGCTCCTACCTTAGCGACAACCACTTTAAGTCCTGCTTTGATATTTGGTGCCCCGCAAACAATTTGCAATATGTCTCCATTATCCACTTCAATTTGAGTAATATGAAGATGATCGGAATCATCATGTTTTTGACACGACTTAACAAATCCAACAACAAATTTAGGACTATTATCTGCTACTAATTCAGTTTCAAAACCTGATTCTGTCAACATATCGTTTAATTGATTTATTTGTCCATCAGTCAGTATTAGTTGACCATTTCCAGATAAATCACTCACATGTGTTGACGCATTAAATAAATTCCATGCCACAACTTCTCCAGTTTCTACCACTGTTACTTGTGCCACATCTCCGTGTCTTACTGCCTTTACATCTTGCCCGTTGCTATTGTTTATAACGACTAATAAAACATCGCCTACTCCACTTTCATTATAACTTGTAATCATTCTTTCTATATTCCTCTCTACATAAAGAAAGTAAGCACCACGTGTGTACTTACTTGTCTTAAATTAATCTGGTCTAACAATTAATACATCACATGGAGCCGTACGAATGATATGATCACTCACACTCCCCATGACAAGCCGTTCTACAGCATTTAAACCTGATTGTCCCACCATGATTAAGTCTGTATGGTAACGCTCTGGTAATTCTTTTGACATCATTACTTTTGGAGAGCCAAACTCTAATACGGTTTCAATGTTATCATACCCTAATTCTTTAGCATATTCTTCGTAATCAGATAATAGTTGTCTGGCTTGATCCGATTCTCCCTGAACCAAATCTGGTGTAAACGTAGAAAATGACATCGTACCACCATACATTTTATTTTCAATTATATGAGCAACAACCACTTTTGAATGATTTCGTCGTGCAACAGCAATTGCTTTTTCAAATGCCAATTTAGCTTGATTGCTTCCGTCTGTTCCAACTAATATAGATGTATATTCTTGTGATTCCAACATATACTCATCCTCTTTCTATAAGGTCTTAATAAACGTTATGATCTCTTCTTTTGTCTTTCTATTCTTACTAACAAATCTACCTAGTTCTTTCCCATCTTCAATCGCAACAAAACTTGGGATACCAAAAACATCCCATTTTTGACACACATCAATAAATTCATCTCTATCAACTTGTACAAATTGGTACTCTGGGAAAGAGGCTTCAACCTCAGACATATGTGGTTTAATGTATACACAATCTCCACACCAATCTGCGGTGAAAAATAGCATGGTTTTACCGGTCTCAATTTGTTCAGCCAATTCTTCTAACGACTTAGGTACTAACATATCACTTTGCCCTACTTTCCGTAAATAATTGTATCTACTGTATCTTTATCCAAACTAGTCAATAAAGCCATAACCATCGCTTTAGCCGCTTCATAATCTTTCACACTAAACATCGTTTGATGGGTATGGATATAGCGTCCAGGTACTCCAATAACGGCACTTGGTACACCATCATTTGCCAAATGAGCAGCTCCAGCATCTGTCCCACCTTTAGAAACAAAATGTTGATATGGAATCTCATTGGCTTCTGCTGTTTCTACGATGTATTCACGCATACGACCTAACATAATCATCCCCGGATCAAAAATACGAAGTAAAAAGCCACCATCTAAACGACCATTTGCATCTTTTTTACCATCGATATCATTAGCTGGTGAGCAATCAACCGCAAAGAATAAGTCTGGTTTGAATTTAGTCGTTGATACTTTAGCTCCACGCAAACCTACTTCTTCTTGGACATTTGCTCCAGCGATTAACGTATTTGGCAAGTCCACTCCTTGCAATTCTTCTAACACGTCTAACACTAAGGTACAGCCGTAACGATTATCCCATGCTTTACTGATAATTCGTTTGCCATTTGCAGTTTTAATGGTTTCAACATCTGGTACAATACTATCTCCAGGTCTAACACCAAATGCTTCTGCTTCTTCTTTTGATTCAAATCCTGCATCAAATAAAATATCAGCCACATCAATGTTTTTTTGACCATCTGTGCCACGTAATAAATGAGGAGGTACAGATGATGAAATAACAGGGTAATCCCCTTTTTTAGTTTGTAACGTAAAACGTTGTGCTGAGACAACATATGGATTCCATCCACCTAAAGGAACCACTCTAAACAAACCATTATCAAGAATTTGTCCCACTAAAAATCCTACCTCGTCCATATGAGATGCGAGCATAATACGGGGGGCACCTTCAACTTTACTTTTTTTAACACCAAATACGCCACCTAGTCCATCGTATTCGATTTTATCAACTAATGGGGTCATCTCTTGTGTCATCACTTGACGCATGTTTTCTTCAAACCCACTAGTGCTTTGTATTTCAGTCATTTGTTTGATGCGATTAAATAATTTATCTTCCATGTTGACTCTACTTATTGTAGATGCCACCTCTCTTTCTTTTTCTTAATTATACCATATTTTTATTTACTCATAAAAAAGTTCATCTGTTTTCTTACCTTATGTGACTTTTTTAATCCTGCTATATTTTTCTTTTTATTTTACACATTTATGCTACAATGTAGGCATAGATATCATCTGAGGAGGTAGAATAGTATGCTTCATAAGAAAAATAATAAAGAGTTCTATCAACATGGTTTAACAACAGGCATGGGAATTGGCTTAGCTATTGGTTTAATAGGTGGTGCTACAGCATCTTATTGGTATAAAAAAAATCAAACGATGTCTGCTGATGACATTCTAGAAAAAGTGAAAGCTGATTTCTTACAAGAAGGACCAATTGAAGGGTCTTGGATTCATTTCAAAAAAGAACCACAACAAAAATTTGCGATAAAATCAAAAGTCTATACTGGTGGCATATCCCGCATAGAGGATGGAGAACTCGTTCAATACGAATTTGTAGCAGATGCTCACACTGGTACGGTCCTTGATATTTATCGTCTAGCATAAACATTTAGAAACGATAGCCTCGTTTCTTTTTTTATGTCACATCATTAATTATGTTACAGGAGGTCTATATGAAAACATTAGCTGTATACTGTGGTTCCGCTACTGGGACTCCTAATCTGTATAGCTCAAGCACAAAAGCTTTTGCTCATTGGATGGTAGAGCATCAGTTTGATTTGGTTTACGGTGGTGGGGCTATTGGTTTAATGGGCATCTTAGCTGACACTATACTAGGTGATGGTGGCCACGTCACTGGCGTGATGCCTACTTTTCTTACCCATAACGAACGGGCTCACAAATCACTCACTCACTTTTTCATCGTTGACGACATGCACGAAAGAAAAATAAAAATGAGTGAACTAGCAGATGGATACATTGCCCTACCCGGCGGTCCAGGAACCCTTGAAGAAATATCAGAAATGGTGTCTTGGGGTAGAATCGGGCAACATCACAAACCTTGTATTTTTTATAACATCAATGGGTACTATGACTTGCTTGCTCTCTTCTTCGATCAAATGGTTGAACAAGGTTTTCTAACCCAAAAAGAAAGACAACAAATATTCTTCACCGATTCTTTGGAAGACATGTACACATTCCTCCATCACAACTAAATAAAAAGCATTCATTCACAAAATGCGAATGAATGCTTTTTATTTAGTTGTAAATGTCGCCTCTAATCTGTAGATAGGTTGTCCTTTAGATGAAAATTTTTCTTCATATTCAGTCATAATATTTCCATCGTAATCACTAGCATGTAAATTTAACCAAACTTGATTTAACACCATACCATATTGAGAAACACTGCTTAAAGAGTACTCAAACAATCCTCTATTGTCCGTTTTAAAATGCAATTGGGCTTTTGGCTTCGCGATTGTTTCATATGTTTTTAAAAATGTATGATAGGTTAACCGACGTTTCTCGTGCTTTGCCTTTGGCCATGGATCTGAGAAATTCAAATAAACTAAATCGACTTCATTTTCTGCAAAAAATTCTGTTAAGTCTGCTCCGTTTACCAATAATAACTGAAGATTCGGTAGTTTTTCTTCCATTTGTTTTTCTAGTATAGAAATAATCGCATTTGTTTGTAGCTCTATCCCAATGTAATTGATATCTGGGTGTGCTTTTGCCATTTCAACAATAAATTGTCCTTTTCCGCTCCCTACTTCAATATGAATAGGTTGAATTTGGTCGAATCGTTCTTGCCAACGCCCCTTCCACTCACTTGCTTCTTTTAAAATATAATGTGGGTGTTCTAGAATTGTTTCTTCTGCACCTGGTTTATTTCTTAATCTCATCTTGATTCCCCTTCTATAAAAAATCTCTTTGGTAATGAGCCAAAGAGACGCTTAATACGTAAAATTCTTTTTTAATAATGATATATAATAATTCATTTGTCCAAACTCATACTTTAAATAACTTCGTTTGATTTGAAGCAATAAATTCATTCCCGCATACCAATAAATTCTATCCATCAAATTGTCTTCAGGTTCTTCCCCGTATGCTTGAATCCAGTACGACCAGTAAGCTCTTGGGACATACTGCCCTAAAACATTACCCAGATCCAGTGCTGGATCTGCTAACACAGAATAATCCCAATCCACTAAGTATAAATCATTAGTGAAAGATAGTAACCAATTATAATGAATAGCATCACCGTGACATGCTGTATAAGAAGTTGGTGAACAAGATGGCAGATGATCCTCTAAGTACCTAAAAACACGCTTTAAATACTGGTTGTGTTTCAAATCATCTGGTAACTCTACAGCATAATCACTTAAAAAATCAAATGCTGATTTTTCACGACCTTCCATCCTCTGTAACATTGATTTTAATGATTCAGATTGATGTAAGTGTCGTAATATTCTAGCAACCTCTGCGCTACTGCCCATTTCATCTGGTCTTAACTGACGTCCTTCAAGCCATTCCTGAGCCGTTAATACATCTCCATTGCCAGTTCGTTTAGTCCAAAGCAGTTTAGGCGTCAAGCCCTCTCTGGATAAAGCAGCCAAAAAAGGGGTTGAATTTCGCTTTAAAAAGACTCTCTCACTGTCCTTCATTCCTTTATATGCTTGACCTGTATCTCCTTTAATTGGTTGGAGATGCCAGTTCTTATCAAAATTAAACATATGTCTTTTCTCCCCATCCACATTCTTAAAAGTTCTACTTAAGTCATACTTATTTTTAGGAATCGAAAATTAGTATATCATATAATCCTTTGTCTTTCCGTCTAAAATACATTTTTTTCCATTTTTTTCAGCCTTTTTGGCACATACACCATCGTAAATCCTAACCATTCTACTAAAAGAACCCCTATAAGCACACCTGCCTCACCTATACTAGGCAATCTATACAGTCCCGTAGCACCAAACAAGACCACTACTACGAATAAAACATCTCGAATAAGTCGTTTAACAGCATCTTTTTTTTGTCCGATTGGAATAGGATAAAGTGCTGTCATAACCATATAATCAAACTCTCCATATATTGGAATAAGTTGAAAGCCCAATAAATAAACAAATAGTCCACTGATGATGATACTTAACCAAACATGAGAACTAAAGAATAATACTAGTATCCCTATAAGGGTCAACCTGACCACTAGTCCACTATATTCTGCTCCTCTAATAAATACTCTAGTGTACAAATAAAAATAAGTCTGACTAGAATCTTTTTTGATCTTGTTTAACAACACATCCGCATATCGACGTCGTTTAATGTCACTTGATAAGCCTGGTACATCCGTGAATAGATTGATAAACGTATAAATCCGTTTCATCCGTTTTTTCTCACACTTTATTCCTTTTTCCCAGTCTAATTGATGTGTATCCACCCATTTTTTAGTCTGGTTAAACATCACAAATTGATATAATAGAGCTAGTATCATACCACTCCATTTTACAAAAAACAAATCAAGAATTACCGCACTTACACTAATGACTCCCCATATAATGCGCTGGTACATGACAAGTTTCTCTGTGTTTAAATAAAACGATACCGTCTGAATCAATAAATCGGATCCTTTTAATAACCACAATGTCAACATAAAAAAAATAAAATCATTGAATACAATCTCTGTTGTGGCCACTAAAATAGGCATTGTCACAGCTGTAATAAGAGCTAGACTAATAGCCGGCACTACAAATGAATAACGAATGCTGTATTTTAAATAACTAATCATATTTCTTTCTTTAGGAAGTAAAAACACTTTATCTGCTTCCTGTAACAAGGTAGCCACCTTACCAATTTTTAACGACACTAACCAAATAAAACAGACAATCAAGCTACCATAGAAAAATTCCATATCTAGTGTTTTGACAAAATTTGAATAGTAATACCCAAAAGCTCCGACACCAAACATACATACCAAGATAAAGTGATCATTGAACACATATTTTAAGTATTTCATCATCTTTTTTTGATGTTTACCAAGTCGAAGGCGATAAAAATCGATCATCTATTTACGCCTCCTCTTCTTTGGTTAACGAAACATAAATATCATCAAGAGACGAATCAGGTAAGTTAAACTCTTTTCGAAGTTCTTCCATCGATCCAATCGCTCTAATCTCTCCGTTATGTAAAACAATAAATCGGTCACAATATATTTCTGCTGTAGCCAAAATATGAGTCGACATAAGGATAGCCGCTCCTTTTTGCTTCATATCATTCATCAGTTCCAATAACGCATTAATGGCAAGTGGATCCAAACCTAAAAATGGTTCATCAATGATATATAAGCTAGGGTCTGTTAAAAAAGCACACAGCACCATCACTTTTTGTTTCATTCCTTTTGAAAAATGGGCTGGAAACCAATCTAATTTATTGTCTAATCGAAACATTTTTAATAGCCATTCAGATCGTTCTTTTGCTACATCGCTAGGAATGTCATAAGCCATGGCGGTTATTTCAATGTGTTCTCTAAGTGTCAACTCATCATATAAAATAGGAGATTCAGGGATATATCCTATTTTTTTTCGGTATGTCTCGGGTGACTCTGTTAACGTATCATCATCAACTGTAATCTGACCTTTTTGTGCGGTCAATAGTCCTATAATATGTTTAATCGTTGTACTTTTACCAGCACCATTTAATCCAATTAAACCAACCATTTCACCAGATTTCACTTCAAAATTAACGTCTTTTAATACGGGGATATGTCCATATCCTCCTGTTAAATGTTCTACTTTTAAACTCATATCTTGTCCTCCGCTTTAATCTAGTTTGATTATATCACATCTTTTCTGTTCTATTCTTCACTTCTAACGAATATTCTTTTCATTTTTTTTACATTATATGGTAAAGTTATCTTATAGATAAAAGGAGGCCATCTAAATGACAGATTGTATTTTTTGTAAAATTATTAATAAAGACATTCCTAGTTACACCGTTTATGAAGACGATGATGTCTATGCCTTTTTAGATATCACACAAACAACAAAAGGCCACACTCTAGTTGTACCTAAAAAACATGTCACTGACATTTTTGAATATGACGATACATTGGCAGAAGTTGTTTTTTCACGTATCCCTAAAATCGCTCGTGCAATGGAACGTGCTTTTCCAGATATGCTAGGGTTAAATATTGTAAACAATAACAAAGAACTGGCATACCAATCCGTGTTTCATTCACACATTCATCTGATTCCAAGATACACAAAAGAAGATGATTTCAGCTTGCAATTTGCTGACAATGGACGTCTCTATTCTTCAGAAGACATGACAAGCATTGCAAAATCTATTAAGGAGAATGTGAACTAATATGGCTAAGAAAAAATTTTCTGGTAAAAAATTTATGAAAGGACTACTTGTTGGTGGCATGATTGGTGGAACTGCCGCTCTGTTGCTAGCACCTCGTTCAGGAAAAGAGACCCGAAAAATAATGACTGATGAGATTGATGACACACTACAACTCTTTTACGATGTGAAAGAGGACTCCGAACATGTTGTCGAAAACGCTACTCGTGTACAAGACATCGTTGACAATCTAGTCCCTCAAGTTCTAGAAGAAGCTGAAAAAAGCATTAAAGCGTTTCAATTTAAGTCAAAATATCGCATAGACGATATAAAAAACCAATTAACTAAAATTGAAAAAGAAGTAAACGAGTTTACTGAATCTATGAAATAAAACACAATAAACCTTAATTGTGTTTTATTTTAAAAGATGTGTTTATTATATGAATTTTTTTCGAAATTCGTGTTTTTACATTCAGTTTACAAGGATTCTATGATATAGTAATATTCGTGAAACATTACCGTTTAATAAAATATAATGATAAGAATGGACGTGCAATTATTAATGAAGAAAAGATCGTTTAAATTAGCCGCTGTGGCTTTACTAAGTATACTGACTTTAGCAGGATGCTCTGGTAGCAAAGACATCGCTACTATGAAAGGTGCTAAAATTACTGAGGAAGATTTATTCAAAGAATTAAAGAAAAATCCTCAAACAAGTGAAGCATTAACGCAAATGATTGTAACAAAAGTAACAGATGAAAAGTATGCGAAAGATGTGGATGAAAAAGAAATTGATAAGCAATACAAAGAAGTTGAAGAGCAATACGGTGGTAAAAAACCATTTGAAGAAATCCTAAAACAAAATAAAATGGATGCAAAAACATTTAAAGAAACAATTAAAAGCGGCTTAGCTTACCAAGCTATGTTAAAATCTCACATCGAAATTAAAGAGCCAGATTTAAAAGAAGCTTGGAAAGAATTCCATCCAGATGTAAAAACTCAAATCATGTCATTTGATACAAAAGATGAAGCTGATAAAGTACTAAAAGAAATTAATGACGGTGGCGACTTCACTAAGATTGCGAAAGAAAAATCAACAGATGAAGCAACTAAACACGATGGTGGAAATGTAACATTTAATTCAACTATGAAAACAACACCTGAAAACGTAATGGTTCCTCAAGAATTAAAAGATGCTGCTTATAAACTAGAAGATGGTAAAACCTCTGAAGTTATTACAGCTCAAAACATGCAAACTGGTGCAGACACATTTTACATTGTAAAAATGGTTAAAAATCAGAAAAAAGGAAATGACTACAAACCTTTCAAAGATGAGTTAACTGAGATTGTTGAAAACAATAAATTACAAGATCCTACATTTGTACAAGAAGTAGTAGGAAAAGAATTAGACGAAGCAAACATCAAAATTAAAGACGATGAATTTAAAGACATCTTAGCTCCTTACTTACCTCAAAAAGAAGAGAAAAAAGATGATAAAAAAGACAAGAAAACAGATGACAAAAAAGAAGAATCTTCAACTGATTCTTCAAAATAGATAATTAAAATCCCTAAAGTCTTATAAGACTTTAGGGATTTTAATTATCTATGCACCTAAAACTTCTTCAAATGCTTCTATTCTTGCTTTGACTTGCTGTATTTTCAATTCATTTTCAATATAATTTATAGAATCACTTAATTCTTTATGGCGGTTATCTTCTAATCGATCCACTTCTTTTTTGGCTTCATTGATTAATAATGTAATGTCTTCTTTTGTTTTCATGCCATACACACGCCTTTCTATTATTCACTTATTTTTTTACTAACTAAGACCAACGAACACTAATTCTTTGATTATGGTAGGTATTTTGAGACACAACATCCACGAGTGCGGTGACATAATCATCATAACTTATTTTACTCTCACCTGTTTCATTGGTTGTAAAAATCTCACCTTCAATCACATAATCATTTTTTTTCATAAATTCTGGACTGAATTCTGCTGCTGGACTAATATATGTCCAATTAACATTTTTAGATGATTTGATTAAATCTAATCCTTTTGACATTTCAGTTCCTAGTGGATAAAATTCTTTCGGAAAATCCGGTGTATCTCTCAGTTGTACCTGAAATGTATCATCCATATAGAGACTAGACGCACCACCAACAACAATTAAACGGGTATCTGTATCTTTTAGTATCGATAACAAATGCTCGGTAGATGGCGTAAATTCTGTTACCTGTTCACCAAAAAAACCTAATGCATCTACTAAAACGTCAAATTTTTGAACATCCATTTGCGTTAATTCATAAACATCTTTTACAATAACCGGGTGTTCAGTTGACGCTTTACTAGCATCTCTAACAATTTCAGTCACATCAAATCCACGATTTGCTGCTTCTTTAACCACTCGAGAGCCCACTTTACCATTTGCACCTAAAACAGCTATGTTCATATAATCCCCCTTCCTATTCTTACAATTTGATAGTAACTCACTCATACTTTTCATTCAACTATTTTGACTTATATCATATTTTTCCATTTAAAACATACAAAACGCCTAAAACAACTGCAATAATAAGTAATATAATCCATGCTATTGGGTGACTAAATACTTTAAAGTAGAAGCGTCTAGCTTCTTTTTCTCTCTGATAACGTGTCTTCATAATAAGCTCCTCCTAAAAACATCATCCATCATTTCTGATCATGCTTTTTCTTCAATCATAAATGAATAGTACGTTTTTAACAAATCTGAGACTATAGATGTTGCTGTATATACTGACATGATGTCATCCCCTTTCATCATACTTCTTACCTATACTTTAATACGAAACACCAAATAAATGTTGCTAGAACCTTTTCCATCGAAAAATATTTTGCAATGGTTTAACCTGATTGAAAGAAATAATAACCATAGATGTTGGTATAAAAAAACGCTTAAAAGCAAAATTGCTTTTAAGCGTTTTTTTCCTTCAATTTATCTATCATATGGTTTAACCAATAGTCTGTACCTTTATCTATTAAATCATATGTTAATTCAAAATCACCTGTATAATAGGGATCTGGTACCTCTTGTGTTGCACTATTTGGAACATCTTTCAAAAACAAGTAGACTTTTTCTAGCCATACAACCTTAGGTGAAAGTCCTTCTAAGTCTTTCATATTATTTTCGCTTAGTTGTAGAATCAAGTTAGTCACCCTAAAATAATAAAAAAACACCATGG